>NZ_CP013949.1:600000-900000 GCF_000296215.2 Bradyrhizobium sp. CCGE-LA001
CATGATGATGCCGGGCTCGACGTCGCCCTCGGCGAGGATCTCGCCCCAGGGATCGATGATCAGGGAGTGACCGTAGGTCTCGCGCTTGTTCTCGTGGGTACCTGCCTGTGCGGCGGCGAAGATGAAGCAGCCGGTCTCGATCGCGCGCGAACGCAGCAGCACGTGCCAATGTGCTTCGCCGGTCTTGCGGGTGAAGGCCGAAGGCACGGTGATGAAAGACGCCCCGCTCTCGGCCAGCGCACGGTAGAGCGCAGGGAAACGGACGTCGTAGCAGATCGTCAGCCCGACCCGGCCCCAAGGCAGGTCGGAGATCACGGCCGTCTCGCCCGGCTGGTAATTGGCGGATTCGCGATAGCTCTCGCCGTCCGGCAGCTCGATGTCGAACATATGAATCTTGTCGTAGCTCGCGAGCACATTGCCCTCGGGCCCGATCAGGAAGGAGCGGTTGACGGCCTTCTCGGGCGAGAAGCGAAGCGCCAGCGATCCGACATGGAGATGGATCTTCAGTTCCGCTGCCAATGCGCGATAGGCCTTCAGCGAGCTGTCATCCTCTTCGCTCTGGAGGTGCTCGAACAGAGCCTTGCGATTCAGCTGCATCATGTTGCTGACTTCGGGCGTCTGCACGTAGTCGGCGCCGTTCGCCGCCGCCTGCCGGATCAGCTTGGTTGCCTGCTCCAGGCTCGGCCCCGGCATCAGGCCGGTGCGCATCTGCACCATGGCCGCGGTGAACGTGCGGTTCTCGCTCATGAGACGGCCTTGGCGCTGTCGAGCATGCCGTCGAGCTTGCCTTCGCGATCGAGCGCGTAGAGGTCGTCGCAGCCGCCGACATGGGTTCCGCCGATCCAGATCTGCGGGAAGGTCGAGCCCTCGCCGGCGCGATCGTACATCTCCTGCCGCCAGGACGGGTTCTTGGCGACGTCGAATTCCGTGAAGGCCGCCTTCTTGCGGGTCAACAGCGACCTGGCCGCGGAACAATAGCCGCAGCCCGGCCTGGTATACATCTCGACAGCAGCAGTCATGGCGTCCAGCGCTTTCATGTCATGAACTGAATTCATTGAATTATATGGGACGTGGGCCGGCCTCGACAACCCGGGCAAAGACCAGCACGTCCACCTGGGCCGCCTTGGCGCGCAGCAGGGCCCGCGCGCAGGCATCCAGCGTCGCGCCCGTGGTCAGGACATCGTCGACCAGGACGATGCGGCGGCCCTGAATCTCGGCCTGGTGGCCCGGGGATACCTGGAACGCGCCCTGCACATTGCTGGCGCGCTGGGCCCGGGACAGGCCGATCTGCTGCTCGGTGGCGCGCACCCGGCGCAGGAACTCGCCGCGCACTTCCACGCCGCTCTGCCGCGCGATGATCCGCGCCAGCGCCCCGGACTGGTTGAAGCGGCGTCGCCAGGCTCGCCGCCAATGCAGCGGCACGGGCACCAGCATGTCGGCGCCGGCGAGCAGCTCGCCGCCCGCGCGCGCCATCCAGCGCCCCATCGCCGGTGCCAGATCGGTGCGGTCCTGGTATTTCAGCGCATGCACCAGCGTGCGCGCGACGTCGTCATAGCGTACCGCCGCGCGCGCCCGCTGGTAGGCCGGCGGGCTCGCGATCGCCTCCATCGACAGCATGTCGGGGCCGGGATCGTAGACGAAGGGAATGCCGAGCCGCGGGCAATAGGGCCGCTCGATGAACGACAGCCGCGCCCAGCACGCAGCGCAAACGCCCTCACCGTCGACCGGCTCGTGGCAGGACACGCACTGCGTCGGCAGCGCGATGTCGAGCGCGAGCCGTGCGGTGCGCGCCAGCACATGGCGGCCGGCCATCCACGCGGCGCGCAATGGTGCGGCGATGGAACGGGTGGGGGCAGCGTCGGTTTCCATGCGGGGAGGCTAGCGCTGAGCTTGCGGAGGCTCAAGCGGCGCGGGCTTGAAAGGGGCCATTTAGGAGAGCAGGTCGTGATGCTGTCTCAGAATGGTGCGGGCGCTTCGCCGCTCTGTGGCCGGCGCGAGGATCAAGTCATAGGCAAGCCGCATCTGCCGCGCAGCTCGCAGGGGAGGCATTGCGCCCACGCCTGTCCCCAGACCCGGGACAAGCAGGGACTGAATCGTCTCGTCGGCGCTGGCATTATGCGACAGGACGGCAATCAGAGCTGCCCGAAATGCGAGGTATACATTCACGGTCTGATCGATGCGCGCCGGGACCCGCATCGTGGGCGCGCTCACCAGAAACGGAAAGCGCTCGTGGCCTGTGGCGAGTACGATCGCTTGACCGACCGGAAGCTCTCCGTAATGGTGCTCCGACAATACGTCTTGCAGATTGGTCTGGAGCTCCCAGCCGAAATATCGCGAATAGAGCAGGTCGATGCCACCATCCATGTGCCCAAAGCTGTTCGCCGGGCTCAGGATCGCATCGGCCTGTTGCGCAAAGATGTCGCCGAGCGAAATCTCGACGTTTGCCGCGTCGGCAAACGCTGTCCGCCATGCTTCGACAACGTCTGCGTTGATATCTCGAAGATAAATGCTGAACACGACACAAGCCTCGGTGACGCCTGACCATACAATGGTGCGCCCGGTTCTTCCACCTGCGTCGCCATTGTGCGGGTTGCCAGAGTGGCCGTCATGAGCGTAACCAGCGCCATGGCCCAGACCCCGCAAACCCCGCCCGCCTTGTTCGATCGTGCCTTGCTGCACGCGCGGCAGCGGCGTGCGCAGGCGCTAGGGGCCGTGAGTTTTCTGCTCGACCGTGTTGCCGAGGACATGTCGGATCGGCTGGCTGCGGTGATGCGCGAGTTTCATGCACCGGTCGATCTCTGGACGCCCGGCGAGGGTCTCGCGGCGTTGCGCACGCGGCTGCCTTCGCTCGATCTGATTGCGCCCGATGTGGCTGGCGGAGAAAAGCTCCCTCTCGCCGCTGAGAGTCTCGATCTCGTCGTCTCGGCTCTGGCGCTCCAATTCGTCAACGACCTGCCGGGCGTGCTCGCGCAAATCCGCCGTGCGCTGAAGCCAGATGGATTGCTGCTCGCCGCGATGATCGGCGGAGACAGCCTGACCGAGCTGCGTCAGGCCTTTGCCGCGGCGGAAGCCGAGTGCGAGGGCGGCGTGTCGCCACGCGTGGCGCCGTTCGCTGATCTCAGGGACATCGGCGCGCTGTTGCAGCGGGCGGGCTTTGCGCTGCCGGTCACCGACGTCGACCGCGTCGTGGTGCGCTATGGCAACGCGTTCGCGCTGATGCAGGATCTGCGCCGCATGGGCGCGGCCAATATGCTGATCGAGCGGCGGCGGACGCCGACGCGGCGCGCGACGCTGCTGCGCATGGCCGAAATCTATGCCGAGCGCTTCGCCGACGCCGACGGCCGCATTCGTGCCACCTTCGATATCATCTGGCTCTCCGGCTGGGCCCCGCATGCGAGCCAGCAGCAGCCGCTCAAGCCGGGATCGGCCAAAGCGAGCCTGGCCGAGGCGGTGAAGAAGGCGGGAGAGAAGTGACGTGTGTCCCGGACGCGCTGCAGCGTCAAACGCTGCTGCGCAGGGCCGGGACCCAGTCTGCGGCCTCTGGGCCCCGGCTCTGCAGCGCTTTGCGCTGCGTCCGGGGCACGGCAGACCTCACATCAACAGATCGATCAAATGCGGGATCAGCGGGATGTCCGCAGGCGGCATCGGATAGTCGCGCAGCTTGTTGGCGCGGACCCAAGCGAGGTTCTGGCCTTCGCGCGCCGTCACCGTCCCTTCCCAGCGCCGGCAGATGTAGAGCGGCATCAACAAATGGAAGGTCTCGTAGCCGTAGCTCGCAAACGTCAGCGGCGCCAGGCACGGCTCGGCCACGGTGATGCCGAGCTCTTCGTGGAGCTCGCGGATCAGGCTCTGCTCGGGCCGCTCGCCCGGCTCGAGCTTGCCGCCAGGAAATTCCCAGAGGCCCGCCAGCGCCTTGCCCTCGGGGCGTTGCGCGATCAGGACGCGCTTGTCGGCGTCGACCAGCGCGCAGGCCACCACCAATGTCAGTTTGAGATCGGCCATCGGCGTCCGCTTACGACCTGTAATCCCCGTTGATCGCGACATATTCCTTGGTGAGGTCGCAGGTCATGACGCGGTCGCGGCCCTTGCCGAGGCCGAGCGAGACCAGAATCGCGATCTCCGGCGACTTCATCGCCTCCGACACCTGGGCTTCGTCATAGGACGGATCGCGCGCGCCGTTCCTGGCGACGCGGATGCCGTTGAAGGAGATCGAGAGCCTGTCGCGATCGGCGGGCTCGCCGGCCTTGCCGACCGCCATCACCACGCGGCCCCAATTGGCATCCTCGCCGGCAATCGCGGTCTTCACCAGCGGCGAGTTCGCGATCGACATCGCGATCTTGCGCGCGGAAGCCTTGGTCTTGGCGCCCTCGACCGTGATCTCCACCAGCTTGCGGGCCCCTTCGCCGTCGCGCGCCACCTGCTCGGCGAGGTTGGCGAGCACCTGGTTGAACGCCTTGACGAACGCCTTCAGGCGCGGGTCGCTGGCGCGGCTGATCTTCGGCGCGCCGTGCTCGGCGGCGGCGCCCGTTGCGAACGCCAAAAGCGTATCCGACGTCGACGTGTCGCCGTCGATCGTCACGGCGTTGAAGGTGTCTTCGACTCCGGCCTTGAGCAGCGCTTGCAACGCCGCCGGCGCGATCGGCGCGTCGGTGAAGATAAAGGACAGCATCGTCGCCATGTCGGGCGCGATCATGCCGGCACCCTTGGCCATGCCGTTGATGGTGACCTTGGCCTTGCCGAGCTTGACGGTCGCGGTCGCGACCTTCGGGAAGGTGTCGGTGGTCATGATCGCCTTGGCCGCGGCGAGATAATCGCCTGCTTCCGCGGTTTCGGCGAGACGGCCGAGCACGCCGTCGAACTTGGTCGCGTCCAGCGGCTCGCCGATCACGCCGGTCGAGGCCAGGAAGATCTCGCTTTCGCTGCAGCCGACCGCCTTGGCCGCGATCTTCGCGGTCAGCGCGGTGGAGGCGCGGCCAGTCTTGCCGGTGAAGGCGTTGGCATTGCCGGAATTGACGACGAGGGCGCGCGCCTTGCCGCCCTTCAGCTTGGCGCGGCACCATTCGACCGGCGCCGAGGGGCATTTCGACCGCGTGAACACGCCCGCGACCGCGGTGCCCTTGTCCATCACCGCCAGCAGCACGTCGGTGCGGTTCTTGTAGCGGATGCCGGCCTCGGCCGTCGCGAGGCGGATGCCTGCGATCACGGGCATGTCGGGAACGGTTTTCGGGGCGAGCGGGGAGACGGAGGAGGACATCGCGGGGCGCCTTGGTGGGGTCTGGATATGCAGATGGCCGGGGAATCCCCGGCCATTGCGACGTTAGATACTATTGGCGTCCGCGAAGTGACAGCGAATTCTTACTTCTTCGCCGGCGGCGCCATCTTGCTGTCGGAGGGCTTGGCGTCCGGCTTGGCGGCATCTGCCGCGGGCTGGTCCAGCCGCTCGACCTTGGCTTCGGTGCGCAGCTTGGCGACGTAGTCGGCCTGGGCCTTGCGGGTCACGTACTGCTCGATCTGGGCCTTGACCTGCTCGAAGTCCGGCGCCTTGCGGTTGCGCTTTTCCTCGACCTTGATGATGTGCCAGCCGAACTGCGACTTCACGGGGTCGGAGATCTTGCCCGGCTCCAGCGCGAAGGCCACGGCCGAGAATTCCGGCACCATCTGTTCCTTGGTGAAGAAGCCGAGGTCGCCGCCGTCGGCCGAGCCCGGATCCTTGGACTTCTTCTTGGCGAGCTCGGCGAAATCGGCGCCCTTGTCGAGCTCGGCCTTCACCGCCTTGGCCTCGTCCTCGGTCTCGACCAGGATGTGGCGGGCGCGCACCTCCTGCTCGCCGGTGATCTGCTTGGCGGCCTCGTCATAGACCTTCTTCATGGCGTCGGGGGTGGTGGCGGCCTTGCCCTCATTGGCGAGCAGACTGTCCATCAGGAGCCGGTTGCGGGCAAACGCCAGGCGCTTCTTGAACTCCTCGTTGTCGGCGATCTTCTTATCCTCGGCAGCCTTGCTGACGATCTTCATGTCGATCAGGAAGGACAGGACGTTCTCGTCCTTGGTCGCCGGATCCATCTGGGCGAGGCTCGGCCCGAGCTCCTCCTCGGCCATGGTCACGTCGCTCTTCTTGATTTCAGCGCCATTGACCTTCGCGAGCACCGGATCGTCGGCGGCGCGCAACGGCCCGGCGAAGGCCAGGGACAGCGCCAAAGTGAGGCAGCCAGCCAGGGCGGACGCATGGCGGAAACGCTGGCCGGTGGTTACCGGGAACGAGGTGGTCATGGAAAATCCTTTTGTTGAAGCAGGGGGCTGCTCGAGCGGGGCGGACACTCGCCCAATCAAGGTGGCTTGGCAACGCGAAAAGTCTGTCAAAATGATGAATTAGCCGCAATGCGGCCGCCGTTGACAAGGCTGGGGGCCGGCCATATCTCTGGCCGGTCGCGTCCATGGCGATGGCGTTTATTTTGCTGCGTTTTTGGCCGTTGAACCCAGACTTGCTCAACTCCCACCCATATGGCGGACGACCCCCCGCGGGCTGAGGGCGCCATCGGCGTCACGGTGAGTTGAATAGGCAGGCGGGTGACAACTTCTTGGCTGCAACGCGGTTGAATCGCGAACACAGGAACTAGGCATGATCGGCGCGCTCGCCCGCAAGTTTTTCGGCTCCGCCAACGACCGGCGGGTGAAGGGATATCAGTCTCGCGTCAACGCGATCAATGCGCTGGAGCCGGAGGTCTCGAAACTTTCCGACGAGGCGCTCAAGGCCCGCACTGCGGA
The DNA here is from genome assembly GCF_000296215.2 of Bradyrhizobium sp. CCGE-LA001. Classification (NCBI taxonomy): domain Bacteria; kingdom Pseudomonadati; phylum Pseudomonadota; class Alphaproteobacteria; order Hyphomicrobiales; family Nitrobacteraceae; genus Bradyrhizobium; species Bradyrhizobium sp. CCGE-LA001. Next base: position 606,763 of record NZ_CP013949.1, read on the forward strand.
ATTCAAGCAGCAGCTCGCGGGCGGCAAGACCCTCGACGACCTCCTGGTCCCCGCCTTCGCCACGGTGCGCGAGGCCGCCAAGCGCACGCTTGGCCAGCGCCATTTCGACGTCCAGCTGATCGGCGGCATGGTGCTGCACGAGGGCGACATCGCCGAGATGAAGACCGGCGAAGGCAAGACGCTGGTGGCAACGCTGGCGGTCTATCTCAACGCGCTGGCCGGCAAGGGCGTCCACGTCGTCACCGTCAACGACTATCTCGCCCGCCGCGACTCCGGCTGGATGGGCCAGATCTACGGCTTCCTCGGCATGACCACCGGCGTGATCGTGCACGGCCTCGACGATGCCGAGCGCAAGGCGGCCTATGCCTGCGACATCACCTACGGCACCAACAACGAATACGGCTTCGACTATCTTCGCGACAACATGAAGTACCGGCTCGAGGACATGGTCCAGCGGCCGCATTTCTTCGCCATCGTCGACGAGGTCGACTCCATCCTCATCGACGAAGCGCGCACGCCGCTGATCATCTCCGGCCCGCTCGACGATCGCTCCGACTTCTACAACACCATCGACGGCTTCCTGCCCAAGCTCGACAAGACCGATTACGAGGTCGATGAGAAGCAGCGCACGGTGACGCTGACCGAAGGCGGCATGGAGAAGATCGAGACCCTGCTGCGCGATGCCGGCCAGCTCAAGGGCGAGTCGCTCTACGACGTCGAGAACGTCTCCGTCGTGCACCACATCAACCAGGCGCTGCGTGCCCACACGCTGTTCACCCGCGACAAGGACTACATCGTCCGCGACAACGAGGTCGTCATCATCGACGAGTTCACCGGGCGCATGATGCCGGGCCGGCGCTATTCCGAAGGCCTGCACCAGGCGCTGGAAGCCAAGGAGCACGTCCAGGTCCAGCCCGAGAACCAGACGCTGGCCTCGATCACCTTCCAGAACTACTTCCGCATGTACGAGAAGCTGGCGGGCATGACCGGCACCGCCGCGACCGAAGCGGACGAACTGTTCGACATCTACAAGCTCGAGGTCGTGGAGATCCCGACCAATCTGTCGATCGCGCGCCTCGACGAGGACGACGAGGTCTACCGCACCCAGCAGGAGAAATACGCCGCCATCCTCGCCGAGATCGAGCGCGCCAACTCGCGGCTGCAGCCGGTCCTGGTCGGCACCGCCTCGATCGAGAAGTCGGAAGTGCTCGCCGAATTCCTCAAGAAGAACGGCTACAAGCAGATCGATTTCGGCAAGGAGCACGCGCTCGACAAGCTCTATGCCGCGGCCCGCGCCGGCAAGCCGGCAAAGCTGTTCGCGGTGCTGAATGCGCGCTTCCACGAGCAGGAAGCCTATATCGTCGCCGAAGCGGGCGTGCCCGGCGCGATCACGATCGCGACCAACATGGCCGGCCGCGGCACCGACATCAAGCTCGGCGGCTCGCTGGAGATGCGGATCCAGCAGGAGACCGCGGGCATCGAGGACGAGGCCGAGAAGGCCAGGAAGATCGAGCAGATCAAGGCCGACATCGCCCATTTCCGCGACATCGTGCTGAAGGCCGAGGAGACCGTCGAGATCGAGCCGGCGAAGGGATCCAAGCCCGCCAAGACCGTGAAGAAGCCTGGCGGCCTCTACATCATCGGCTCCGAGCGGCATGAATCCCGCCGCATCGACAACCAGCTCCGCGGCCGATCCGGCCGTCAGGGCGACCCCGGCCGCTCGAAGTTCTTCCTGTCGCTCGAAGACGATTTGATGCGCATCTTCGGCTCGGATCGTCTCGACAGCATGCTGCAGCGTCTCGGCCTGCAAGAGGGCGAGGCCATCATCCATCCCTGGATCAACAAGGCGCTCGAGAAGGCGCAGCAGAAGGTCGAGGCGCGCAACTTCGACATCCGCAAGAACCTCCTCAAGTTCGACAACGTCCAGAACGACCAGCGCAAGGTGATCTTCGATCAGCGCGTCGACCTGATGAAGGACGAGAGCGTCGCCGAGACCGTCACCGACATGCGACACGCCTTCATCGACGATCTCGTCGCCAAGCACGTGCCCGAGCATGCCTATGCCGAGCAGTGGGACGTCGCCGGCCTGAAGGACGAATTGAAGCGCGTGCTCGATCTCGACCTGCCGGTCGACGAATGGGCCAAGGAAGAGGGCATCGCCGACGAGGAGCTGCTGACGCGCATCGAGACCAAGGCCGACGAGCACATGGCAGCCAAGGTGGCGCAATGGGGTCCCGACGTGATGCGTTACGTCGAGAAGACCATCCTGCTGCAGACCCTCGACCACCTCTGGCGCGAGCACCTGATCATGCTCGACCATCTGCGCCAGGTCATCGGCCTGCGCGGCTACGGCCAGCGCGATCCGTTGCAAGAGTACAAGACCGAAGCCTTCAATCTCTTCCAGGAGATGAGCGCGCATCTGCGCGAGGCCGTCACGGCGCAGCTGATGCGCGTCGAGATCGTCCCGCCGGAGCAGGAAGCGCCCGTGCTGCCGCCGATGGAAGCGCACAAGTTCGATCCGAATACCGGCGAGGACGAAATGGCGCTTGCCAGCGTCACCCTCGGGGCCCAGGCCACGGATGCCTCGCTACGCGATCCCAAGAACCCCGCCAGCTGGGGCAAGATCGGCCGTAACGAGGACTGCCCCTGCGGCTCGGGCAAGAAGTACAAGCACTGCCACGGGCGGTACGCGTAAGGCCTGAATGGGATGGTGAGGCGCGATGCCAGCGCCTCATTCTCCGCCGTCGTCGCCCGGCTTGACCGGGCGACCCAGTACGCCGAGGCCTCTCGACTCAATCATATCAGTCTCTGGAATACTGGATCGCCCACCTGCGCGGGCGATGACAGCCGAGTGAGTGGCTCACAGCTCCACCCTTCGCCGGACCACGAGAGTGAGAAGCCACCTTCTCAATTCGAACTGTCGATTAAACTTTCGAGCAGCCGCTTCAATTCGCTGGTCGGCTTGTCGCCGTAGCTCTCCAGGATGTGCTCCTCCTGGTCGACCGCGAGCGAGTTCAGCCTCTTGCACAGCACCTTGCCGCGGTCGGAGATGAACATCAGCACCTTGCGGCGGTCGTTCGGGTCCTGCACGCGGTAGACCAGCGTGTCCGAGACCATGCGGTCGATCATCTTGGTCAGCGTCGGATGGTTGAGCAGCACGGCGTCCGCGAGCTCGCCCATCGAATGGCCGTTGCCGTCCGACAGCACTTTCAGGATGCGCCATTGCTCGACCGGCACGCCCTCCTTGCTCAAGCGCAGTTCGAGCTGCCGGTTGATTTCCCGGTTGGCTTGCGCCAGCAGGTAGGCGAGGTGTTCGGTGATCGGGGTGTTTTCTTTCGAGGGTTTTGCCACGGCTAAGACTTCGTCTTGACCCAAATGAGTGAATGTCTTGCAATCAATGCTGCATCTATATGCACTTCAATTGTTGAATATTCAATATTTTCAAAATAGGATCATTGCCCAACAAAAGGGCGGAGAGCCGCGGCCGCCTGATCAATGTGCTTTCGGGTCTGATATCAGACAGGAGTTGGCGTGCGCGCGACGGTGAACTTCCCGGCTCACGGCGGCCCGGCGTTGCCGCCGTCCTTGCTGTTCAGGAATCTGTCGTCATCGGCGGCTGATGGCGTGTTGTCGCCCAGCGATCACGCTCTCTTCAGGCGGCGCGGCGCCAACAAGCTGCGGATCGGCGGCTTCATCTGCTGCACCGGCTCGCCCGGGGTCTGGGGCCCTTGTGCGACCAACAGCGCGCAGCTCGCCGTTGCCGAGATCAACAAGCGCGGCGGCATCCTCGGGCGCGAGATCGAGTTGTCGATCTACGACGCCGGCGGGCCGCTCGATGAGGTCCTAAACCGGGCCGAACAGGCGATCGCCTTCGACGAGGTCGACCTCATCGTCGGCTTGCACACCAGCGCGGTCCGCGTCGGCCTGCGCGACGTCACCACGCGTCATCGCATCCCCTACATCTACACGCCGGTCTACGAGGGTGGCGAGCGCACGCCCGGTGTGATGGCGATCGGTGAGACGCCGCGCTGGCAGAGCCGGCCGTCGATCCATTGGCTCGCCGACGTCAAGAAGGCGAAGCGCTGGTACCTGATCGGCAGCGACTATGTCTGGCCCTGGCAGTCGCACCGCGCGGTGAAGAACTACATCAAGGAGACCGGCGGACAGGTCGTCGGCGAAGAGTTCGTTCCGCTCGGGGAGGACAATCACGAGGCGCATCTGGCGCGCATCCGGGCCGCGAGGCCCGACGTCGTGCTGATCTCGCTGATCGGCACCGACAGCATCACCTTCAACCGTGCTTTCGGCGAATGCGGTCTCGGCGCCACGACGCTGCGGCTCGCGGGCGCCATGGACGACACCGTGCTGCTCGGCATCGGCGCGGACAACAGCGAGAACATGTTCTGCGCATCCGGCTATTTCATCGGCACCGGCGCGCGCGCCAATGATGACTTCCAGAGTCGCTATCGCGCGATGTTCGGGCCGAACGCGCCTCCCATCGGCTCCGTCGGGCAGTCCAGCTATGAGGGCCTGCGCTTTCTCGAAGCGGTCGCGAACAAGGCGGGCTCGCTGTCGATGGGACCGCTGCTCGCAGCCGGACGTAACATCGTCTACAGCGGCGCCCGTGGCCAGGTCACCGTGCGCAACGGACATGCGCGGATGCCGATGCATCTCGCCGAGGCCGACGGCCTCGACTTCAAGCTGATCAAGCCGATCTGAGCCCGGCGCGGCAATCGGCTCACGCGCCGTCGCAAAATAATACTTGAAAAGGAAAATATTTCCGTTTTGAATGTTTCGGCCGGGCCGGTGCGCTCGTCGCGCCAAACGCGGCCGCACGCCCAAGGACTGATCCAAAAAACTCAGGAGAGCGCCGTGACAGTTGCCCTTCCAACGCCCGCCCAACTTCGTGCCGTCGCCGAACAGTGCGGCCTTTCGCTCACCGATGACGACGTCGCCTCGTTCCGAGGCCTGATGCAGGGCTCGATCGAGGCCTACAATCTCGTTGGCGCGATGCCGGACGAACTGCCGGAGGTGAAATATCCGCGCACGCCGGGCTATCGGCCCTCGGCGGAAGAGAACCCGCGCAACGCCTGGTATCGCAAGTCGACCGTGAAGGGCGCCGCCAGCGGCAAGCTCAAGGGTAAGACCGTCGCGCTGAAGGACAACATCATGCTGGCCGGCGTGCCCATGACCAACGGCTCGTCGACGCTGGAAGGCTACGTGCCCGATTTCGACGCCACCATCGTCACGCGGATGCTGGACGCCGGCGCCGAGATCAAGGGCAAGGTGCATTGCGAGCATTTCTGCCTGTCCGGCGGCAGCCACACCAACTCCTACGGCCCGGTGCATAATCCGCACAAGATGGGCTACTCGGCCGGCGGCTCGTCCTCGGGCTCGGGCGTCGTGGTCGCGCTCGGCGAGGTCGACATGGCGATCGGCGGCGATCAGGGCGGCTCGATCCGCATGCCGTCCTCGTTCTGCGGCACCTATGGCATGAAGCCGACCTGGGGCCTCGTGCCCTATACCGGCATCATGCCGATCGAGATCTATGTCGATCACACCGGCCCGATGACTGCGACGGTCGAGGACAACGCGCTGCTGCTCGAGGTGCTCGCCGGCGACGACGGTTACGATCCCCGCATCAAGGCGCCGAAGGTCGAGGAATACACCAAGGCGCTCGGCCAGGGCGTCAAGGGCATGAAGATCGGCATCGTCAAGGAGGGCTTCGAGCAGCCGACCGCGGAGGCCGCGGTGAACGAGAGCGTGCGCGAGGCGGCAAAACGCTTCAAGGACCTCGGCGCCAGCGTCGAGACCGTGTCGATCCCGATGCATCTGTTGGGCGGCGCGATCTGGACCCCGATCGGCACCGAAGGCCTGACCCAGACCATGATGTTCGGCGACGGCTACGGCCTGTCCCGCGGCGATCTCTATTCTACCTCGCTGATGGATTTCCATCGCGGCTGGCGCCGGCAGGCCGATTCGCTGTCGGAGACAACGAAATTGTTCATGATGCTCGGCACCTACATCAACAACAATTTCGGTCCGCGCTTCTACGGTAAGGCACTCAACATCTCGCGCCGGCTGACCGCGGCCTACGACAAGGCGTTCAACGACTACGATCTGCTGCTGATGCCGACGACGCCGATGAAGGCGACCAAGCTGCCGGAGCCCAATGCCAGCCGCGAGGAATACGTCGCCCGTGCGCTCGAGATGATCTCCAACACCGCGCCGTTCGACATCACCCATCACCCCGCGATGTCGTTGCCCTGCGGCATGGTCGATGGCCTCCCCGTCGGCCTGATGCTGGTCGGCCGCATGTTCGAGGAATCCACCATCTACCGCGCCGCCCATGCCTTCGAGCAGATCGGCGACTGGAAGAAGATGTGAGCGGAGAGCAGATGCAGACCGACGGAAACCCGATGCATGGCTAACGCGTTCGTCGCGGCGTTCGAGATCCTGAGCTTCGGCGCGATCATCGTCCTGATCGTGCTGGGGCTCGGGATCATCGCCAGCATGATGGGCATCTTCAACTTCGCGCAGGGCGAGTTCGTCCTGCTCGGGGCCTACATCACCTATCTCGCTTATGCAAAGGGACTGCCGATCTGGGCCGGCATGGCCGCGGCCCCCTTCGTGGTCGGCGCGCTCGGCTTCGTACTGGAGGCGCTGATCATCCGCCGCTTCTACGCCGCGCCCATCGTCGCCATGCTCGGCACCTATGCGCTCGGCCTCATCATCCGCGAAGCGGTGCGCGGGTTGATCGGTGGCTTCTATCTCACCGTGCCCGAACCGATCGGCGGCTCGATCGATTTCGGCACAGTCCATATCTCGGCCTGGCGCTTCACCATCATCCTCATCACGTTGCTTGTGATGGCGGGTTGCTACCTGCTGCTGTCGCGCACGAATTTCGGCCTGCGCATGCGCGCCACGCTGGAAAATCCGTCGCTGGCGCGCGCCTCGGGCATCTCCACGCCGCTGATGTACGGCGCCACCTTCGCGTTCGGCTCCGCCCTCGCGGGTCTTGCCGGCGCGCTGATCGTTCCGGTGTTCAGTCTCTATGCCGATCTCGGCCTGCGCTTCCTGATCCAGGGCTTCGTCGCGGTCATGGTCGGCGGTGTCGGTTCCTTCATCGGCCCGGTCGCCGGTGCCGGCGTCATTGGCACGCTCAGCGCGGCGCTGCCCTGGGTGATGGCGCCCGTCGTCGCCGACGTGCTCGTCTTCGTGCTCGCCATTGTCTTCATCAAATTCCGCCCGCAGGGCCTCATCGCTGGAAAAGGGGTATAGTCACATGTTCGATCGCACGCAGCTTTCACGGCGCCGCTTCCTCTCCAATTTCGCTTTCGCGTCCGGTGCAGTCGCAACCGGGGTCGGCAGCTGGGTGATTCCGGCCCCCTGGGCCAATGCGGCCGAAGGCCCGATCAAGGTCGGCATCGCCACCGACCTCACCGGCCCGATTGCCTATGCCGGCAATGCCGATGCCAACGTCGCCAAGATGGTGATCAAGGAGATCAATGCCGCCGGCGGCCTGCTCGGCCGTCCGCTCGAGCTCTATATCGAGGACACCGCGTCCAATGAATCCGTCGCCGTCGGCAACGTGCGCAAGCTGATCCAGCGCGACAAGGTCGACATGGTGCTCGGCGGCATCACCTCGTCGATGCGCAACGCGATCAAGGACCCGATCGTCGCACGCGGCAAGACCCTCTACATCTATCCGCAGCTCTACGAGGGCAAGGAGTGCACGCCCTATCTGTTCTGCACCGGGCCTACCCCGGCGCAGCAATGCGACGAGTTCATCCCCTGGCTGATCAAGAACGGCGGCAAGAAGTTCGCGCTGCCGAGCGCCAACTATGTCTGGCCGCACACGCTCAACGTCTACGCCCGCAAGGTGATCGAATCGAATGGCGGCGAGGTCGTGTTCGAGGAATATTACCCGCTCGACCAGGTCGACTTCTCCGCGACCGTCAACCGCATCGTCTCCAACAAGGTCGACGTCGTCTTCAACACCGTCATTCCGCCCGGCGTCGGTCCGTTCTTCAAGCAGCTTTACGAAGCCGGCTTCCTCAAGAATGGCGGTCGCCTGGCCTGCGTCTACTATGACGAGAATACCCTCAACATCAATCAGGCCGCCGAGATCGAGGGGCTCGCGAGCTGCCTCGACTATTTCAAGGTGCTGACCAAGGAGAACCCGTTCGACGCCAAAATCCAGGCGGCCTACGAGAAGGATTTCCCCGGCAATTTCCTGTTTGCCGCCGGCAGCGCCGCCACCGGCACCTATCGCGGCCTCAAGCTGTGGGAAGCCGCGGTCAAGGAAGCCGGCAAGATTGATCGCGAGTCCGTCGCCGCCGCGCTCGACCACGCCAAGATCGCCGAAGGTCCCGGCGGGCCCGCCGAGATGGTCCCGGGCAAGCGGCACTGCAAGATGAAGATGTACACCGCGGTCGCCAAGGGCGGCAACTATGAGATCGTCGCGCGCAGCAGCGGCCTCGTCGATCCCAAGGAATGCTAGAGTGGAATGCTGAGGTGGAATGCTGAAGCCGATGAGCGTGGTAAGACAGGCCGTCGTCGCCGATGCCGGCGACGAAGCGGGCGGTGCAATGGCAGAAGGCGCGGGAGCCGAGCGTTCGTCAGGCCGCAAGATCCTGCCGATCGTCGACGGCGTCGTGTTGCTCGCGGCGCTGCTCGCGCCGCTGGTGCTGCAGGACTATCTCACCGTGTTCGCAACGCGCGTGCTCATCCTCGCGCTGTTCGCGCTGTCGTTCGACCTGGTCTGGGGTTATGCCGGCATCATGAGCTTCGGCCAGGCGCTGTTCTTCGGATCGGCCGGCTATGGCGTCGCGTTGCTCGCGCGTGACCTCGACATCACCAATATCTTCCTGGTGCTGCCGGCGGGCACGTTGATCGGCCTCACTTTCGCGCTGCTGCTCGGCGGCTTCCTGCTGCTGGGACGGCATCCTTCCAGCGTGATCTTCGTCTCGCTGGGTACGCTGACGGGCTCCTATGCCGCGGACCGCCTGGCGCGCGGCTGGTATTATCTCGGCGGCCAGAACGGCATCCCCTCGATCGCGCCGATGTCGCTCGGGTCATATGATTTCACGGAAGGGCCGGCGTTCTACTATCTCGTGCTCGGCATCCTCGTCGTGGTCTATCTGCTCTGCCGCTTCCTGGTGCGCTCGCAATTCGGCCTGGCGCTCGCAGGCCTCCGCGAGAATGAGCAGCGCATCGCCTTCTTCGGCTACAAGGCGCAGCACCTGAAAGCCATCATCTTCACCATCGGCGGCGCCGTCGCCGGCCTTGCCGGCAGTCTTTACGCGTTCCACGAGGGCTTCGTCTGGCCCAACATGGTCGGGGTCGTGGTCTCGACGCAGGTGGTGCTCTACGTGCTGTTCGGTGGTTCCGGCACGCTGATCGGTGCCGTCATCGGCGCCGTCATCGTCGAAGGCGTCAGCTTCTGGCTGTCGGACAATTACCGCGATATCTGGCCCATCATTCTGGGATTGCTGCTGCTGCTCGTGATCCTGTTCCGGCCGCTCGGCCTGATCAGCTTCGTGCTTGGCGAGCGCGAGCGGGTCGGCAGCTTCGGTGCCAAACCCAAGGAAAACGTCAAGGAGAAGCGCAATGCTCCTTGAAGCCGCGGGCATCAAGAAGGTCTTCGGCAAGCTCACCGCGCTCGACGGCGCGGCGCTCAGCGTCGGCGAGAACGAGTTTCATGGGCTGATCGGTCCGAACGGCTCCGGCAAGAGCACGCTGATGAAGTGCATTGCGGGCGCGGAGGTGCCGACCCAGGGCAACGTGAGCTTCGTCAACACCGATATCACCGCCTTCACCCCGACCGAGCGTGCCCGCGCCGGCATGAGCCTGAAATTCCAGATCACGTCGGTCTTGCCGTCGCTGACGCTCTACGACAACATCCTGCTCGCGCTGCAGGCGCAGTGCTCGCTGTTCGACCTCGTGTTCTCGCGCACGCGCGGCGCACTGCACGACCAGGTCATGACCATGCTGAGGCAGTTCCGCCTCGCCGACCGCGCCTTCGACGCGGCCGCCGCGCTTTCGCACGGCCAGCAGCAATGGCTGGAGATCGCGATGGCGCTGGCGGGCAAGCCGAAACTGCTGCTGCTGGACGAGCCGACCGGCGGCATGAGCCTGGAGGAGCGCCGCGTCACCGGCGAGCTGCTGCAGCCGATCAAGCAGCACTGCTCGCTCGTCATCGTCGAGCACGACCTCGATTTCATCCGCGACATCTGTGATCGCCTCACCGTGCTCGACCAGGGCAAGGTGCTGGCCTCGGGCACCGTGTCCGAGATCCAGGCCAACACATCCGTCCAGGAGATCTATCTGCGCCGTGCCTGAATTTTTGGATATCAAGCATCTCGACGCCGGCTATGGTCGCAGCCAGGTCCTGTTCGACGTCACCCTCGGCATTCCCTGGCGCGGCGGCGTCGCCGTGCTCGGCCGCAACGGCGCCGGCAAGACCACGCTGATGAAGACCATTGTCGGCGAGTTGCCGGCGTGGAAGGGCGAGGTCGCCTTCGACGGCCGCGACATCAGCCGCCGCGCCACCCAGGAGCGCGTGCGCGCCGGTATCGGCTACGTGCCGCAGGAGCATTCGGTGTTCGCGCGCCTGTCGGTGCGCGACAATCTCGCCGTCGGCTCGCTCGCGAGCAAGAAGGCCGATGCAGTCGATCACGTGCTGACCATCTTCCCGAAACTCGGCCAGCGCCTCGACCAGCCCGCCGGCACGCTCTCCGGCGGCGAGCGCAAGATGCTCGCCATCGGCCGCGCCATGCTGGGCGATCCCAAACTCTTGCTGCTGGACGAGCCGACCGAAGGCGTCTGGATCGGCGTGATCGAGGAGATCACCGAGCGCCTGATCGAGCTCGCGAAGTCGATCGCCGTCATCATCGTCGAGCAGCACCTCGATTTGGCGCTGCGCGTTGCCGACTACGCCTACGTGCTCGACCGCGGCCGCGTCGCGCTGCAAGGCGAGGCGGGGCAGGTGCGGGGCAATCCGGAGCTGATGCGGTATCTGGCACCGTAGGGAGCGCGTGTGAAGCGCTCCGCTCTTACGCCAACCTCAACTGTCATGCTCCGCGAAAGCGGGGCATCCAGTACGCCGCGGCGTCTCGATTGAAAACGACTGTCTCTGGAATACTGGATTCCCCGCCGGAGCCTGTCATCGGGCTCGCCGAAGGCGAGACCCGGTGGCGGGGAATGACGGCGTCAAGCTTGGATGGGCTGGAGGAGGGAGCGGTTATCGCTCGCCGCCTACCTCATCGCTCCAAACCGGCTCTCGAACGAGTTCGACTGCACAACCGGTGCAGAACCCGCCATCAGGCCGCTGTCGGCGGCGCTATCCGACACTGACGGCTTCAGCGCCGGGCGCGTTGCGGCCAGCCGCGTGTCGGGTTGCGGCTTCGGTGGCTCGGCAGGCTTGGCGGCGGCAACGGCCGGCTTCGGCGCCTCCTTCGCGGCTTCCTTCTTGTCGTTGCCCGGCACGAATCTCGTCACCGCGGCCTTGAGCCGCGAGGCTGCCGTCGGCGGCGTCGGGGTGGTCTGGGCCGGTGCCACCGAAGCGGTGGCTTGCGGCGGAGCAGTTGTCGCGGTGGTGTCGGCGGTGCCGAGACCCATCTTGCGGCCGAGATTGGAGAAGAAGCCGCCTTGTGATTTTTCGGCGGGCTGAGCCGAGGCAACGCGCGTGCTGGTCGCGGGCGCGCTCACGGCCACCACCGGCTCTTCCTGCGGCGAGGGCGCGGACGCAACGGAATCGAGATTCGGCTTGGGCGGATTGACGTGGCCGGGGATCGTGCCCGGCGCCTTCGCCATCGCCAGCATCTGCAGCGTGGTGCCTTCGGCGCCTTCCGACAGGCCGGTCGAGCCTTCCGGAATCTTGGCCGCGAACACCTTGTTCATGCCGCCGTCGATGCCGGTGTTCATGCGCGCCACCGGCGTGCCCTTGGCGACGAGCCTTGCGTATTCGGCTTCGTCCTTGGCCTGCTTGCCGCGCACGGCGCTCGCGATTTCCTCGGGGATCACATAGGCCGGGCACTTCGCCGAGGCGTCGAACACCAGATCACGCTTGGCGTTCGCCGGCTTCGCGGCGTCGAAGACGTATTTCTTCTCGCAGAAATCGACCTTCGGCTCCTGCCGCGTCACCTCGAAATGATCATAGCCTTCCTTGATCATCTTCCAGAACGGCATGTTCGGGTTGGTCCGGTGCTTGGCCATGTTCACCGGCGTCATCTTGAACGGATAGGCCTGGAGCTGGAACGCCTTCTGGCCGCCGAAGAAGGATTCACGCCCGAGCGAATAGATCTCGGCGATCTGCTCGTCCGTCATGGCGTAACAGCCGCGCGAAGAACAATCGCCGTGCACCATCAGCTGCGAGCCGGTGCGCCCAAGCGCCTTGTCGAACGCGTTCGGATAGCCGGTGTTGAACGACAGGTAGTACGCCGATTGCGGATTCATCTGGCCGGGATTGATCGAGTAGAATCCTTCCGGCGCCTGGCGGTCGCCTTCGCGCACCTTGGGGCCGAGATCGCCGGACCAGCGGCAGATCGGATAGGTCTTGAGCAGTGCGAACTGGCCTGAGCGGGTCTGCTTCCAGACTTCGAGCTCGGCCTCCTGCTTGAACAGGCGGACCAGGATCGGCGATTGCAGATCCATGTCCTTCTCGGTCATCGCGGCGAGCAGCTTCGGCGGCACCGGCTGGTTGGCCTTGGCGTTGGTCGCGAGCGAGACCTGGTCGCTGTTGCAGCCGGCCAAGAGACCGCCGGCCATCATCAGCGCAACCGAAGCCAAGAGCGCGCGAGCAAGCGAACGAGAAATCAAGATGGACCCCACACGGTGCCGGGCAGTGCGCGCGAACCCCAATCGTTTGGAGCATGATCCGACCGGGCAACCGGACCCGTCGTGACGGGTTTTTTCAGCTCACGCCCCAGCGCTTATGCCCTGAAGCCATTGATTAAAATTCTAACCTCTGGGTCATCCGGTCGCAACCCGAGCGGGGATCACGAGCCCGTTGGCCCAGTGGCATGGTCAACGAAGCCTAAATGGACGCGACTTTGGGCCGTACTTGGGCCTTCCGGGCCCAGCGGGACTCAGATCGCTGATTTGGGCAAAAAAAGGGTTAATGCGGGGTTACTGGTGGTCCCTCGTGCCCCGGACGCGGCGCAGCGCGTCAGCGGTGCGACGCAGAGCCGGGGCCAGGGTTTGGACCAGGGTTGGAGATGGGTCCCGGCTCTGCGCAGCAGCGTTTCACGCTGCAGCGCGTCCGGGACACGAAAACCCGCTCGAATCAGCCCAGTTTTCGGCCGATATCGAGGAATTTCTGCCGGCGCTGCTTGCGGATGGCGTCGCCGTCGAGGCCGCGGAGCTCGTCGAACGCCTTGGCGATGCCATCCCCGGTGGTGGCGATCATGGCGGCGGGGTCGCGATGGGCGCCGCCGACCGGCTCTTTCAGGATCTGGTCGATCACCCCGAAGCGCAGCATGTCCTGGGCGGTGATCTTCATGTTGTTGGCGGCTTCCTGCGCCTTGGTGCCGTCGCGCCAGAGGATGGAGGACGCCGCCTCCGGCGAGATCACGCTGTAGATCGCGTGCTCTAGCATCAACACCTTGTTGGCGGTGGTGATGGCGATGGCGCCGCCCGACATGCCCTCGCCGGTGATGATGGCGACGTTCGGCACGGTCAGCGCCAGACAGGCATCGGTCGAGCGCGCGATCGCCTCGGCCTGGCCGCGCTCCTCGGCGCCAATGCCGGGATAGGCGCCGGCGGAATCGGCGAGCGACAGCACCGGCAGGCCGAAACGCTCGGCCATCTCCATCAGCCGCACGCATTTGCGATAGCCTTCGGGGCGGGCCATGCCGAAATTGTGCCTGATACGGCTTTCGGTGGAATCGCCCTTCTCCTGGCCCATCACGCAGATCGGCTCGCCGCGGAAGCGGCCGAAGCCGGCGACCAGCGCCTCGTCCTCGCCGAACTTGCGGTCGCCGGCGAGCGGGGTGAATTCGGTGATCAGGCCCTTGATGAAGTCGTTGAAATGCGGCCGCTGCGGATGCCGGGCCACCAGCGTCTTCTGCCACGGTGTCAGGTTCGTATAGAGGTCGGCCAGCGCCTGCGCCGCCTTGTCCTCGATCCGCCCGACCTCGTCGCTGATGTCGGTGCCGGTGGCCGCCAGCGCGCGCAATTCGTCGACCTTGGAGTCGAGCTCGGCGACGGGCTTTTCGAAGTCGAGATAGCTGCGCATCTGGTCTTGCATCAACTCAATATAAGGGGACGGGGCTCGAGAGCGAAGCGAGGTCGGGGCCGCGGAAAGAAGTGTAGTTTCTTCAATGGTTTGGCCTGTGTGCTCGGGAGCCGCCAGCCAAATCAGTCGTGAGGCCACGGCTCTTTCTGCGGAGATGTGGCCGAAGTCAAGGCGGTTTCGGTGGTGCCGTAGCCCGGATGAGCGAAGCGATATCCGGGTAGGTGGTGCATCGGGCACCGGTCCCGGATGTCGCTGCGCTCATCCGGGCTACGAACCCGCCTACTTCTCCGCCAGCGGGTGCAGGTCGCGCACCAGGCTCTTCAGCCGCTCCTCGACGACGTGGGTGTAGATTTGGGTGGTCGAGATGTCGGTGTGGCCGAGCAAGGTCTGCACGATGCGCAAATCGGCGCCGTTGTGCAGCAGATGGCTGGCAAAGGCGTGGCGCAGCACGTGCGGGGAGACCAGGCGGGCCTGCAACCCGGAAGCGACCGCGAGCTCCTTCAGGTCGCGGGCAAAATGCTGCCGCGTCAGATGCCCGCTCTCGCCGAACGAAGGAAACAGCCATTTCGACGCCGCCGCGCCAGTCTTCTTGTCGGTTTTAGCAGCTTCCGTCGCGGCGAGATAATCCGCCATCGCCTGGCGCGAGGCCTCGTTGAGCGGCACCAGGCGCTCCTTGTTGCCCTTGCCCCGCACCACGATCATGCGCGCATCGCGCTTGGCCGCCGAGCGCGGCAGCGCCACCAGCTCGGAGACGCGCAAGCCGGTGGCGTAGAGAACTTCGAGCAGGCAATAAAGCCTCAACGCGCGCAGCCGTTTCGATGGCGAGGCATCCTCCGCCTCGCTCAATTCCTTAGCGCGGCGGAGCATGCGGTCGACATCGGCGATCGACAGCACCTTCGGCAGGCCGCGGCCGCGCTTGGGCCCCGACAGGATCGCCGCGGGATCGTCGGTCCTGATCCGTTCGTTCAGAAGAAAGCGATAGAGATGCCGCATCGCCGACAGGCGGCGGGCGACGCTGGTGGATTTGAAGCCCCGCGTGTCGAGATCGGCGAGATAATCGCGCAGCGTCTGGGTCTGCGCGTCGACGAATGTGTGGCCGACGCGGCCCAGAAATTCCGAGAAATCGGTGAGGTCGCGGCGGTAGGCATCGAGCGTGTTGGCCCCCGCGCCCTGTTCCGCCGCGAGCATGTCGAGGAACAGGCCGGTGAGCTTGGTGTCGGAGGGCTTGATGGGCATGGCGGGAGCCTAGCGCCTATTTCTTGAGAAACTCACCAGCAAGTTTGGGCTGTCATACGCACCTTCTAGGGCCTGTCGCTGATCGCCGTCGCCTGCGACCAGACCACCATCCAGTGCCCGTCGCGGCGCTCATAGGTGTCAGTGTGCCAATAATCCGCGGGGGCAACGCGATGGCCGCCAAAGACGATCTCGAGCCTGGCGCGATATCGAATCACCGCGTGGTCCTTGTGCTGCCGAACGGCGATCGCGCCGGGCTCCCAGATCAGATATTTGATCTGCCCGCTCTGGATCGCACCCAGATATTCTTGCTTGGACAGCGGCATGCCGATCGGCGTAATCAACTGAAACTCCGGCGCGTGAAGCTGCTCCGCCTGCGCGATGTGCCCGTTCACCAACGCGCGCAACCGCGCCCGCTCGGTGTTGCGGATGTGCTCAGCTTGCGGTGAGTCCGTGTCGGTCGCATGCGTGGTCATTGGTGGTTCTCCAATTCTGCAAGAGTGAGGTGGGTTACGGCCGTGCTATGGCGTGGCGATCAGGCGATGGTCGATCAGACTTTGAGCGCTGGCGCGAATGCAATCCTCATCGGGCCGCGGCCTCCAGTTCAGCACGCGAATCGCCTTGGCGGCGCTGACGCTGAGATCGCGGTCGAGCTCGTGCACGATCATGCGGGAGCGCCCGCTGAACGGGGCCAGCGCCCTCACCATCCAGTTCGGCACATCGCCGCGCGGCAAGCGCTCCGCATAGTCCGGGAACGATGTCGCCAGCACCGCGGCCAAGTCCCTTAACCGGAAAAAACCTCCGCCCACGATGAAGCGCTGTCCGGCAGCGTCAGGGCAGGTCATCGCGCGGATATGAGCGTCGGCCACGTCGCGCACGTCGACGATCGCAAAGCCGAAGCGCGGGACACGCTTCAACTTGCCGCTCATCATCTGCTGGATCAGTCCGACGGACGTGCCGTATTGAGGGCCGAGCAGCGGTCCGAAGATCATGGCGGGATTGATCACGCATAGATCGAGCCCGTGACAGCGTGCGAAGCTCCAGGCCGCCTGCTCTGCCAGGGTTTTGGATTTGTAGTAGGGCGTCGCTCGCGCGCTGGCGGGATCAGTCCAATCGTTTTCGGTATAGGGAGGCCGGCCGCTGCCGTGATTGGTGGCGGCAATCGAGGATGTCAGCACCACGCGTGACACGCCGGCCTTATGAGCGGCGCGCAACACCCGGAGCGCGCCGTCGCGCGCGGTCCGGATCAGGTTGTCCGCGTTGTCAGGCAAGCCCGCCGGAAATGGCGAGGCCGTGTGGATAACGTAGTGACAGCCCTCCAGCGCGTCGTCCCAACCGTCATCGGAGCAGAGGTCGGCCCGGGTAAAGCTAAGGGCCTTGGCGGCGGTCGCGGTCGCGCAAAGCCGCTTTGGGATCTCGTCGCAGGCGTCCAGATTGCGGACGGTCCCGCGCACGCGATAACCGCTTGCCAGCAATTGCTGGGCAACATGGCCACCGAGAAATCCTCCAATGCCGGTCACGAGCACCGTGGCGGCTGAAGGAGCAGGTCGAGGATCCATTCTATTTCAATCCCTTAGCTCTGATTTATCAAATTAGACAATTGGACTACAATTGTCTAATCGTCTTTTTGACGAACTAGACATCAGATGTCAATATGTCTTGATGAGAGACAGCGATCACAAGGCCGGGGCTATTCTCGACGCAGCGCTGCCGGTGTTCGTCCGCCTCGGCTTTCGCAAGACGTCAATGGCCGACATCGCGCGCGCGGCGGGCATCTCGCGTGCGGCGCTCTACTTGAGCTTCGGCAGCAAGGAGGAGTTGTTCCGGGCGGGGTCGGCGCGTGCGCATGCCAAGACGATGCAGAGTGTCGAAGCCGCGCTCGCCGGCGACGGCGACGTTTTCAGCCGGATCGAGCTGGCGATCGCGGCATTCCAACGCGATCTGATCGCGCCATTCGCCGGCAGCGCGGACGCCGCTGAATTGTTCGACGCCAATATGGCGCTCGCCAAGGACATCACCTTGGCAGCACGCGCCCAATTGGTGGCCTTGCTGGCTCGCGCACTTGCCGATGCGCAAACAACGAATGCGATCACCTTAGATCATCTGAAGGCCTCGCCGACCGACCTCGCCGGCATCATCGTCGCGGCGATGGAAGGCATTAAGGAGGCGCAGGCCGCCGGCCAGAATCTTCTCGAAGATACCCAGCTGTTCCTGCGCCTGATGCGCCATGCGCTGACGCCGAACGGACGGACCGGCTGACGCTCGGAGCAGAGGCCTATTTCTTGAGAAACCTGTCAGGCGGGATCGTCACCGTCATTTCCCGCGGCTTCGGATTGACGAAGTTCGCCAGCGCGAAGACGCCGGCATAGACGATGCCGGCGATCACGGCGACGACCGTCAGGAACCGGAACAGGCTGGGCATCGGGAGAGGTCTCGGGGCGTGGCGAATTAACCAATGAAATCATCCAACATGTTCGCCGTTTCGTGGCAAGAGTCCTCTGGCGAGGGCCCCAAGGGGGTCGTATAGGTGGCCAAAGCCTGCCGCTTTGGGCGGCAGTTCGAGCGAGATCCTTTTCGAGCCAGACATGTCCGACGCCGCGTTGCCGCTACCCGGTTCGCCTGAGACCGACATCCTGTCGGCGCTCGGGACGCGCTCGATCGTGCTCGTCGGCATGATGGGGGTGGGCAAATCCACCATCGGCCGCCGCATGGCGGCGCGGCTCAAGCTGCCCTTCGTCGACGCCGACACCGAGATCGAGGCGGCGGCCGGCATGACCATACCGGAAATCTTCGAGCGCCATGGCGAGCCGCATTTCCGCGACGGCGAGGCCCGGGTGATCGCGCGGCTCTTGGACGGCGGTCCCATCGTGCTTGCGACCGGCGGCGGCGCCTTCATGCGCGAGGAGACGCGGGCGCGCATCGCCGCAAGAGCGGTCTCGCTCTGGCTCAAGGCGGACCACGACGTCATCATGCGCCGCGTGCGGCGCCGTGCCGATCGCCCGTTGCTGCAGACCGCCGATCCCGAAGGAACCGTGACGCGCCTGCTCACCGAGCGCGAGCCGGTCTATGGCCATGCCGACCTCACCATTGCCTCGCGCGACGTGCCGCACGACAAGATCGTCGAGGAATGCATCGAGACGCTGCGGGCCCATCTCTGCCGCGAGCAGGCGTCCCATCCACCTGCCGACGTTGCGAGTGCCGTACGATGACTGCGCCTTTGAAACATTCCGATCCCGTCAATGTCGACGTCGCGCTCGGCGACCGCGCCTATGACATCGTCATCGGCTGCGGCGTGCTGGCCTCGCTCGGCGAGCGTATCGCGCGCCTGCGCCCGGGCGTGCGCACTGCCATTGTCACCGACCGCACCGTCGCAAAGCACTGGCTCGAGCCCACGGAGGCTTCGCTTGCCGCAGCCGGCATCCCGACTGCGCGCATCGTGGTCGAGGAGGGCGAGATCTCGAAGACCTATGCCGGCCTGGAGAAGGTCAGCGAGGCCCTGATCGCCGCCAAGATCGAGCGCAACGATCTCGTCATCGCACTCGGCGGCGGTGTGGTCGGCGATCTCGCCGGTTTCGCGGCGGCGATCCTGCGCCGCGGCGTCGACTTCGTGCAGGTGCCGACCTCGCTGCTGGCGCAGGTCGATTCCTCCGTCGGCGGCAAGACCGGCATCAATTCGCCGCAGGGCAAGAATTTGCTCGGTGCCTTCCACCAGCCGGTGCTGGTGATCGCCGACACCGCCGTGCTCGACACGCTGTCGCCGCGGCAATTCCGTGCCGGCTATGCCGAGGTCGCCAAATACGGTGTGCTCGGCGACGAGGCCTTCTTTGCCTGGCTGGAAAAGAACCATGCCGACATCTTCAAGGGCAGCTCGGCCCGCGAGCATGCCATCGCCACCTCCTGCCGCGCCAAGGCGGGCGTCGTCTCGCGCGACGAGCGCGAGACCGGCGAGCGCGCGCTGCTCAATCTCGGTCACACTTTCGGCCATGCGCTGGAAGCTGCGACCGGCTTCTCCGACCGCCTGTTCCACGGCGAGGGCGTCGCCATCGGCATGACGCTGGCGGCGCAGTTCTCGGCAAAGCTCGGCATGATCGGCGAGGCCGATGCAGCCCGCGTCGAACGCCACCTGATCGAAGTCGGCTTGCCGACGCGCTTGCAGGACATCGCGGGCTTTGCCCAGGAAGGCCTTGCCGACGCCGATGCGCTGATGGCCCTGATGGCACAGGACAAGAAGGTCCAGCGCGGCAAGCTCACCTTCATCCTGCTGAAGGCCGTGGGCCGCGCCGTAATCGCCAAGGACGTCGAGCCTACTCCGGTGCGCGATTTTCTGAAGGCGAAACTATCGCAGTGATGGCAGGACCGTCTGGATCTGGGGCACGCCAAGCGGCGAAGGTCGAGACGGTCGCGAGGCAAACATGAGTTCGATCTCGATCAATCTGCTGCTTGCGGTCCTCCTGCTCGCCGCCAATGCATTCTACGTGGCGGCGGAATTCGCGCTGGTGAAGAGCCGCGGCTTTCGCGTCAAAGCCATGGTCGAGCAGAACCGCTTCGGCGCGCGCCTGCTGCAGAGGATGATGGGCAACATCGAATCCTATCTCGCCTGCTGCCAGCTCGGCATCACCATGGCCTCGCTCGGGCTGGGCTGGATCGGTGAGCCCACCGTTGCCGCGCTGCTGAGCCCGGTCCTCCATCCGCTCGGAATGTCGGAGGCCACGCTGCACTTCACCTCCTTCGTGGCGGGGTTCCTGGTCTTCTCATCGCTGCACATCATCATCGGCGAGCAGGTGCCGAAGACGCTCGCGATCAGGGAGCCGATGCCGGTATCGCAGTGGATCGCGTATCCGCTTCATGCCTCCTACCTGGTGTTCTATCCGCTGAGCTGGTGCCTCAACGCGGCGTCGGGCGCGGTCCTGCGTCTGATCGGAGTTAAGGAGTTTTCGCAGCACGAGATCCTGACGGATTCCGAGATCGAGGGCCTGGTCGAGGAATCCGCCGTGCACGGCAAGATCGAGAGCGGCGAGGCCGAATACATCCACAACGTCTTCCGCCTCGGCGAGCTGACGGTGTCTGACGTGATGGTTCACCGCACCGCCATGGTGATGATCAATGCCGACCTGCCGCCGGAAGAGCTGGTGCGAGAGGTGCTGGCCACCGAATACACCCGCATTCCGCTGTGGCGCGACAAGTCGGAGAACATCATCGGCATCCTGCACGCCAAGGATCTGTTGCGGGCCATCCGCGCCTCGGAGGGCGATACCTCGCGCATCGACGTCACCACCATCATGCTGCCGCCCTGGTTCGTGCCGGAGATGCGGCCGATCTCCCAGCAGCTCAAGGCGTTCCGCCGTCGCAAGACCCATTTCGCGCTGGTCGTCGACGAGTACGGCGAGGTCGAGGGCCTCGTGACGCTGGAAGACATTCTGGAGGAGATCGTCGGCGACATCTCCGACGAGCACGACGTCGTGGTCGCCGGCGTGCGCCGCCAGCCCGATGGCTCCGTCGTGGTCGACGGCTCGGTGCCGATCCGCGATCTCAACCGTGCGCTCGACTGGCACCTGCCCGACGAGGAGGCAACGACGGTGGCGGGCCTCGTCATTCACGAGGCGCGCTCGATCCCCGATCGCGGCCAGAGCTTCACCTTCCACGGCTTCCGCTTCCGCGTCCTCCGCCGCGAACGCAACCGCATCACCGCGCTCCGTATTTCACCGGTGCCGCGCGAGGCTGAGCTGGATGAGGTCAAGCCGCGAAGGGCCGGGACGTCGTTTTAGTTCGTAAGTCATTCCGGGGCGATGCGCAGCATCGAACCCGGAAGCTCGAGATTCCGGGTTCGGCTCTTCGAGCCGCGCCGGAATGACCGACCTAATTTTCCCCCGGCGCCTGGGCGTGGATCGCCAGCGCGTGCACGCCGCCGGAGAGTTCCGCGGCTAGCGCCGAATTTATCATGCGATGGCGGTCGACCCGGCTCTTCCCTTTGAAGGCATCAGATACGATATAGACACGGAAGTGCGTCTCGCCGCCCGGCTGATGGCCGGCGTGGCCCTCATGCAAATGTGACTCGTCGACGACTTGCAGGCTTTCCGGCGTGAAAGCTTCCTGCAACTTGTTGCCGATAGTGTCTCTGATAGCCATGTGTGCCATTAAGGTGCGCGATCGCACCCCGTCAATACCCGGGCATCCCAGGTAATTGCGACCCGGTGTTCAGCGAATTGCAATGTCAAGACTTGAAGGTTTTTGCATTGCGTAGTCAAAGTCAGCCATGCCGATCGATTCATCAAAATTCTTCGACTCCATCCGCGTGAAGCCGCGGGGCAAGCAGCCGGAAGTGAAGCCGCGTGACACCGTGGCCGCTTGCGAGTGGGCCGGCTGTCAGAACAAGGGCGCGCATCGCGCGCCGAAGGGTCGCGAGAACCAGCGCGAGTACTGGCACTTCTGCCTCGACCATGTGCGCGAGTACAACCAGAACTACAATTTCTTCTCCGGCATGAATGCCGATGCGGTGGCGCGCTACCAGAAGGATGCGCTGACCGGCCATCGCCCGACCTGGAAGATGGGCGCCAATGGCGGCAAGAAGGGTGCGGAAGCCGAGATCGACATGGCCTCCGATCCGTTCAGCATGTTCAGCGAGATCAACGGCCGCGTCAGCTGGCGGAAGGGGCCGGAGGCCGAGCCCAAGGCCGAGACGCGCAAGGTGATGAACGCCGAGCGCAAGGCGCTTCAGGTCATGGGCCTCGGCCCCAGCGCCACGCTCGCCGACGTCAAGACCAAGTACAAGGCGCTGGTGAAGCAGCACCACCCCGACGCCAATGGCGGCGACCGCTCCACCGAGGATCGCCTGATCGAGATCATCAAGGCGTATAATTATCTGAAGACGGTGGTGCGAGAGGCGTAGGGCCTCGCGATCGCTGCATAGGGTCGAGGAACCTCGGCGCCACATCCTCGGTGTCGTCCCGGACAAGCGAAGCGCAGATCCGGGACCCATAACCCCAGGGAGAGGTTTGGCGAAGACTCGCAGCGAAGCCGTCTTCCCGCGGTACTCTCACTTAAGTTCATCGATAGATCACGCGGTATGGGTCCCGGCTTTCGCCGGGACGACATGGTGTTACGCCGTGCTACCGCGCCTCACTCCGGCATCGCGCCTACATAGGACGAACTCGGCCGGATCAGCCGCCCGGTCCGCTGCTGCTCGCGCGCATGCGCGGTCCATCCCGCGACCCGCGCCACCGCGAAGATCGGCGTGAAGGCCTGCCTCGGGATCGTGAGCGCGTCGAGCAGGATCGCGGTGAAGAACTCGACATTGGTCTCCAGCGGCCGGTCCGGGTTCTTGTTGCGCAGCGCCGAGCGGATATAGGCCTCGACCTCGCCGGCAAACGGCAAATCGGTGCCGTTCGACGCCAGTGCTTCGACCGCGGTCTTCAGCACGTCGGCGCGCGGATCGCGCACGCGATAGATGCGGTGGCCAAAACCCATCATCCGCTCGCCGCGCGCCAGTGCCGCATCGACCCATGGCTGGATCCGCTCGCGCGAGCCGATCGCATTGAGCATCTCCAGCACCGGCTCCGGTGCCCCGCCATGCAAGGGGCCGGTGAGCGCGCAATAGCCTGCGGTGACGGCGGCGAATAGATCGGCCTGCGTCGAGGCCACGACGCGCGCGGTGAAGGTCGAGGCATTCATGCCGTGGTCGCTGGCGGTGACGAGATAGGCATCGAGCGCGGTGACTTCGCGTGTTGCAGGCGCGCGCCCATGCAGCATGCGGAGCGTATCGGCGGCATGGCTCGCGTTGCGATCAGGCGCGACCGGCTCGAGGCCCTTGGCGCGGCGGACCAGCGCGCCCGCAATCACCGGGAACGCGCCGACGATGGTGGCCTCGTGCTCGAGGCCGTGCTCGGCGCGCAGCCCCGCGACGGCCGCACGAAACCCGTCGACGATGCCCATGCCCTGTGTTGCCGGCAGCAGCTCCGGCAAGCGCGCGAAGGCGCGCTCCCGCGCAGCGCCCAGGCTCGCCCGCACGTGAGCTTCGCTCAAGGCCGTCTTGCTGGCGCCGTTCCAGAGCCGGGCGGTGACGTCCTCGAAGCTCGATTTGGCGGCGAGGCTGCCGACATGCTCGCCGGCGATGATCAGTTCGCCGCGCTCGCCGTCGACATGGCTCAGCACGGTCTCGGCTGCGGGGACGCCGTCCAATCCGATCTGGCTTTTGGTGAGGTGGATGTTCATGGCCCAATCTCCTTTGCGCTGCACCCAGTGGTAAGGTCGGGTCTCTCGACAGATTGATCAATCTTGATTACATAAATCAATATGAAATATTCCAGCGAGCTTTACCTCTCCGCCCGGGAGGCCGCCGCCGAACTCGCGATCTCGCCGGCCACGCTCTACGCCTATGTCAGCCGCGGCCTGATCCGCTCCGAACCGACGCCGGACTCGCGGAAGAACCGCTACCGCGCCGAGGACGTCCGAGCGCTGAAGGAGCGTCGGGTGCCCTCGCCCGAGCCGCGGGGCCTGCGGAGTTTCGACGCCGACCTGCCGGTGATGGATACGGAGATCTCGACCATCACCGAGGAGGGCGCGATCTATCGCGGCGTCAACTGCGTCGATCTCGCCGAGAACGACACGCTGGAGCACGCGGCCACGCTGCTGTGGGACGTCTCCGGCGTCGATCCGTTCGCGCCTGACAATCTGCCGCTTCTGTCCGAGGAGATGCGCACGATCGGTCAGGCAGCGCGCCGGGCCGCTCCGATCGACCGCGCCATTGCCGTGCTCGCGCTGGCCGCGAGCGCCGATCCCCGCGCTTTCACCCGCGCGCCCGATGGCCGCGCGCTGGTCGGTGCGCGCATCGTCCGCCTGCTGGTCGGGACCATGCTCAATGCGGAAGCCTCGGCCGAGCCGCTGCATCAGCAGGTGGGACAAGCCTGGGCGGCGGACAACAAGCATGCGTCCGATCTGATCCGCCGCGCGCTGGTGCTGCTCGCCGACCATGAGCTGAACGCCTCGACCTTCACCGCGCGCTGCGCGGCCTCGACCGGCCTCAATCTCTATGACTCCGTGATCGCCGGTCTCGCCGCGCTGAAGGGGCCCAAGCATGGCGGCGCCGGCGTGCTGGCCTCGCAGCTCGTGAAGACGCTGATCGATCGTGATGTCGAGCCGATGGTACGCGAGCGCGTCGCGCTCGGCGAGCGTTTTGCCGGCTTCGGCCACGGCGTCTACAAGCGCGGCGATCGCCGCGCCCAATCGCTACTGAACGCCTTGTCGCGCGCCGGCGCGCCGCGAAAGTTCACCCGCGAAGTGCCGGAGCGGATCGCGGAAGCCACCGGCGAGTTCGTCAACATCGACTATGCCCTCGCCGTGCTCGTGCACGCCCTGCGCCTGCCCGCCGGTAGCGAGCTCGCGCTGTTCGCCATGGCCCGCAGCGTCGGCTGGATCGCCCATGCCAGCGAGCAATTGCAGTTCGGCAAGTTGATCAGGCCAAGGGCGAGGTATGTGGGGCCGGCGCCGGGGAGGCGGGTGGCTAAGGATTAATGTGCGGAGGGCCCACACATGCGTGTCAGCCCAAGCTTCCGGCGAACCGCTCGGCGAGCCTGTTCTTCCTGAATGCGTCCGCGACCCAGTCCACGAAAGCTCTCGTCTTTGCCGGCACGAGCTTGCGCGATGCATGGTAGATCGAGATCGCGCCGGCGTCGCAATACCAGCGCGGCACCAGGCGGACGAGCGACCGATTTTCGAGCGCCGGAAGGATGTCCGCGGTGGCGAGCATGGCAACTCCCAGGCCCAACAATGCAGCCTCTCGCATTGCTGTGGGATCGTTGACCACGAAGGATTGAGACAGCACCGCCTCAACCTCCTGGCCCGAAACATCGCGCATCGACCAATGACGGATGCGTCCCGTCTGCAGCGAGCGCATGACGATGCCGTCCAGTGCGGCTAATTCGTCCGGCCGGATCGGTGCTAGACGACCGGCCATGTAGGCTGGCGACGCCACGGCGACGATGTGGGCAGGTGCAAGGGTTCGGCTGACGAGACCCGGTAACAATTCGAATCCGCCTCCGATCGCTGCGTCGTAGCCTTCGCCGACCAGATCGACCTGACGATTCTCGAAGTGCCACTCGGGGCGGACGCGCGGATAGCGCGCCAGAAAGCCCGGAAGAAGCGGTAGGATGTGGGATGTGCCGAATGTCGGTGGCAGGCTGACCTTGAGAAGGCCCGCCGGCTCCTCACTTCCAGTCGATATTCCGGCGATGGCTGCCTGGAGCCCCTCAAGATTGCCGGCAATCGCCGCGCGAAACGTCTCTCCGGCCTCGGTCAGCGTCAGCTTCCGCGTCGAGCGATGAAACAGGCGGACACCGAGATTGCGCTCCAGCATGGCGACGTTGCGACTGACGGCCGCGGGCGTCAGCGAGAGCCGTCGACCAGCTTCTGAAAAGCTGCCGCATTCAGCGCTGCGGATGAAGGATTCGAGATTCGCCAGCGTTTCCATGAGCTCATTTACAAGCGATCTTTGAAAATCTTACGACCGATACACGCCTAATCAAAGGGGAATGTTTGCGTCATCTCTACGCCATCGGTCAGCACGGCTGATCCCAACCACTTCGGAGTTGTTCCATGTCCACCATCGGCATCATCGGCGCCGGCAATATCGGCCGCGCCATCGCTCAGGCGCTGGCGCGCAATGGCATCGCCGCAACCCTGTCCAACAGCCGCGGCCCCGAAAGCTTGGCCGCGACGGTGGCCGAGATTGGTCCGCTCGTGAC
Source organism: Bradyrhizobium sp. CCGE-LA001 (assembly GCF_000296215.2). Taxonomy (NCBI): domain Bacteria; kingdom Pseudomonadati; phylum Pseudomonadota; class Alphaproteobacteria; order Hyphomicrobiales; family Nitrobacteraceae; genus Bradyrhizobium; species Bradyrhizobium sp. CCGE-LA001. The sequence continues at coordinate 632,968 of NZ_CP013949.1, forward strand.
CGCCGGCACCCGCGAAGAGGCGGCTGCCAAGGATATCGTCTTCGTCGCGGTCAACTGGTCGAAGCTGCCTCAGGCGCTCGCCGGGCTGCCGCCGTTCGGCGACCGCATCGTCATTGACGCCAACAATCCGATCGAGGCGCCCTTGTTCAAGCCGGCTGATCTCGGCGGCCGCGCCTCGTCGGAAGTTTTCGCCGATCTGGTGCCCGCGGCGCGCGTCGTGAAGGCCTTCAATCATCTCTTGGCGCAGGTCCTCGCGAGCGATCCGGCGAGCGACGGCGGCAAGCGCGTGCTGTTCTATTCGGGAGATGATGTTGGTGCGAAAGCAAGCGTTGGCGCACTGATCGATCGGCTCGGATTCTTTGGCATCGACCTGGGCTCGCTGGCGATCGGAGCAAGGTTGACCCAGTTTCCCGGCGGTCCGCTTCCGGCGCTGAACCTGGTCAAGTTCGGCTGATGAACCGAAGATGATCGCCAACACGAGGCACGACGAAAGGCTGCAAGATGACAACCGACAATATCGATTTCGACCATCTGCTCCGGTCGAACCTGGAGCGCGTGTTCAACGAGCGGGACGATGACAAGCGGCGAGCCGCTGTCGCGGAGCTGTTCGTTGAGGCCCCAATTATGTACGAGCCGACGAACATCGTTCGCGGACAGTCGGGGATATCGCGCGTCGCCGGAGAGCTTCTCAAGCAGTTCGGGCCGGCATTCAGGTTCGTGCCCGATGGCATCGCGGTCGGGCATCATGGCTTGGGGCGGCTGGCTTGGCACGGCGGTCCCGAGCATGGGCGCGTCGCAGTGACGGGAGCCGACGTGGCTCTCGTCGAAGGCGGCAGGATCTCGCGGCTGTGGGTGTTGCTCAATCCGAAGTGAAAGAAGGTCGCGCCGCCGGACTAGCTCTGCGGCTTCGATGCCTTGGTTTCGCTCGCGTTCCGGCGCCGGATGATCCAAACGGTCAGGCCCAGCACGATCGCTGCGCCGACCACCGTCAGGATCCAGATGTGCTTGCCGATATGCGCGTGATGATGCAGCCCGGCATATTCGTGCAGGGCCGACACCGCCAGCACGCCCGGCAGCACATGGGCCGGCGCCCAGGTCAGGATCGCCGGGATGTTCACCGCGTAGAACTTCGCCGGCGCCATCCCCAGCGCTCCCGCCGTCACCGGCACGAAGGCGCGGATCGGCGGCACGAAGCGTGCGAAGAACACCGCCCAGGTGCCGAAGCGGTTGAAGAAGCTTTCGCTCTGCGCGACCACACGCGGATAGTTCGTCAGCGGCCAAGTGGTGAGGATCTCGCGTTGCCGCCGGTGCCCGATCCAATAGGCCGACCCATCCCCGAGCACCGCGCCGAGCGCGGCCGCCAGCAGCACCCATGGCAGCTTCAATTCGCCGCCCGGGACCAGCGCGCTCAGCGCCAGGATGATGGTTGAGCCGGGGATCACTGAGCCCACCACCGGAACGGCTTCGAGCAGCGCCGCCAGGAACAGGGTCAGATAGGCCAGCCACGCATGGGCCGAGACGAAGGCGATGAGGGGATCGAGGAAGGTTGTCACGTCGTCTCAAGGGTGGGGCTGGAGCAGCGAGAGTCAGACCCTACATAGGCAAGCATATGCGGCAACAGTGCCATTTCGGCCGGCAGCGAGGTTACCCCGCCCGAAATTCGGGCGTGATTCGCAAGGCAGCCCTCCAAAAACTGCGTTCCTTGCCTATCTAAATGAAAACACAACGGAACTTTGATTGGTGGCCGGGCTTCTGCCGGCAACGCGTCTCTGATAGGTTGATTTTCAGCACCCAGCCGCAGCCAACGTGCGAATAACCGGTTTCGGGACCGCCCGGGACCTCGGAGGATTGATGACGACCGCCGCCCTGTCCAAAGTTGAGGAAGTTTCCGGTCAGCCCGACATGAAGGTGTCGGTGCGCCAGGTGTTCGGGATCGACAGCGATCTCGAAGTCCCCGCCTATTCCGAAGTCGATCCTCACGTGCCCGAAGTCGATTCCGACTATCGCTTCGACCGCGCCACCACGCTCGCCATTCTCGCTGGCTTTGCCCGCAACCGCCGCGTGATGGTGACCGGCTATCACGGCACCGGCAAATCCACCCATATCGAGCAGGTCGCCGCGCGGCTGAACTGGCCCTGCGTGCGCGTCAATCTCGACAGCCACATCAGCCGTATCGACCTCGTCGGCAAGGACTCCATCGTGGTCCGCGACGGCAAGCAGGTCACCGAATTCCGCGATGGCATCCTGCCCTGGGCGCTGCAGAACAATGTCGCGCTGGTGTTCGACGAATACGACGCCGGCCGCCCGGACGTGATGTTCGTGATCCAGCGCGTGCTTGAGGTGTCGGGCCGCCTGACGCTGCTCGACCAGAACAAGGTGATCAAGCCGCATCCGGCGTTCCGGCTGTTCGCCACGGCGAACACCGTCGGTCTCGGCGACACTTCGGGCCTCTATCACGGTACCCAGCAGATCAACCAGGGCCAGATGGACCGCTGGTCGATCGTCACCACGCTGAACTATCTCAGCCATGACGAGGAAGTGGAGATCGTGCTGGCCAAGGCCAAGCATTATCGCACCCAGGAGGGCCGCGACATCGTCAACAAGATGGTGCGCCTCGCCGATCTCACCCGCAACGCTTTCGCCAACGGCGACCTGTCGACGGTGATGAGCCCGCGCACGGTGATCACCTGGGCAGAGAACTCCGACATCTTCGGCGACATCGGCTTTGCCTTCCGCGTCACCTTCCTCAACAAATGCGACGAGCTCGAGCGTCCGCTGGTCGCCGAGTTCTATCAGCGCTGCTTCAATACGGAGCTGCCGGAATCCGCGGTGAACGTGGCACTGAGCTGAGGCTCTCTCGGTGTTGTCGTCCCGGCGAAGGCCGGGACCCATACCGCGTGATGTCTCGATTGAACGTCACTGCTAGTTTCCTGACACAGAGCGGCCGGTGGTTATGGGTCCCGGCCTTCGCCGGGACGACAGATAGGGTCAGATGACCACCTCCAACTCCAAATTCCGCAACAGCAAGGAAGCGCCGACCGAGCCGTTCAAGCGCTCGGTCGCCTCGTGTCTCAAGGCGATCGCCAAGGCGCCCGAGCTCGACGTCTCTTTCGCTGCCGAGCGCCCGGGGCTTGCGCCCGGCAAGGCGCGGCTGCCCGAGCCGGCACGCAAGATGACCAAGCGTGACGCCGCCATCGTGCGTGGCCATGCCGATTCCATCGCTCTCAAGCTCGCCTGCCACGATCCCAAGGTTCATCGCAAGCTGATGCCCGGCAATCCGCAGGCGCGCGGCGTGTTCGAGGCGGTGGAGCAGGCGAGAGTCGAGGCGATCGGCGCGCGCCGCATGGCCGGCGTCGCCAAGAATCTCACCGCGATGCTCGACGACCATTTCCACCGCGGCAAGTTCGACGAGATCACCGACCGCGCCGATGCGCCGCTCGCCGATGCGCTGGCGATGCTGGTGCGCGAGCGCCTGACCGGCATGGCGCCGCCGACGGCCGCCAAGAAGATGGTCGATCTCTGGCGTCCGATCCTCGAAGACAAGATCGGCAGGCGGCTCGACCGGCTCGACGGCGTGCTCGAGGACCAGACCCGGTTCGGCGATGCCGTGCATGATCTGCTCTCGGCGCTCGAGCTCGGCGACGAGCGCAACGCCGACACCGAGGACAATGACGAGAACGAGGAGAACCAGGACGGCGACAACGACCAGTCCGGTGCCGAGGGCTCGCCCGATTCCGATGCCGCGCAGGAGATGAGCGCCGACCAGGCGCAGGCGACCAGCGAGGAGATGAGCGAGAGCGCGATGGAAAGCGCGCAGGCATCGACCTCCGACACCTTCGATGACGGCGAGCTCGGCGACGACGAGACGCCGGGCGAGGCGACGCGTCCGAATTCGCACGGCAAGAACGAGCCGCGCGGGCCGGAATACCACGCCTTCGCGCCGAAATTCGACGAGATCATCGCCGCCGAAGACCTCTGCGACCATGACGAGCTGGAGCGGCTGCGCGCCTATCTCGACAAGCAGCTCGCGCATCTGCAAGGCATCGTCGCGCGCCTGGCCAACCGCCTGCAGCGCCGCCTGATGGCCCAGCAGAACCGCGCCTGGGAGTTCGATCTCGAAGAGGGCATCCTCGACCCCGCGCGCCTGTCGCGCGTCGTCACCGATCCCTATCATCCGCTGTCCTTCATGCACGAGAAGGAGGCGACGTTCCGCGACACCGTGGTGACGCTGCTGCTCGACAATTCCGGCTCGATGCGCGGCCGCCCGATCACGGTCGCGGCGACCTGCGCCGACATTCTGGCGCGCACGCTGGAGCGTTGCGGCGTCAAGGTCGAGATCCTCGGCTTCACCACGCGCGCCTGGAAGGGCGGGCAATCGCGCGAGGCGTGGCTTGCCGCCGGCAAGCCGGCCAATCCCGGCCGCCTCAACGATCTCCGCCACATCATCTACAAGTCGGCCGACGCCCCCTGGCGCCGCGCGCGAAAGAATCTCGGGCTGATGATGCGCGAGGGCCTGCTGAAGGAGAACATCGACGGCGAGGCGCTGGACTGGGCGCACAAGCGCCTGCTCGGCCGCCCCGAGCAGCGCAAGATCCTGATGATGATCTCGGACGGCGCGCCGGTCGACGATTCCACGCTGTCGGTCAATCCCGGCAATTATCTCGAGCGGCATCTGCGCCACATCATCGAGGAGATCGAGACCCGCTCGCCGGTCGAGCTGATCGCGATCGGCATCGGCCATGACGTGACGCGCTATTATCGCCGCGCGGTGACGATCGTGGACGCCGAAGAGCTCGGCGGCGCCATCACCGAGAAGCTCGCCGAGCTTTTCAGCGAGACCAACACGGCGCCCACGCAAGCACCCGGTCGCCCGCGACGCAAATTGCATTCGTGACCACGCATCGATCCCGCCGCAGCTTCGTCAGCCTCGCGGCGGCGGGATTCTCCACTCTCGCGTTGCCGCGCCTGGCGCAGGCCCAGGCCCAACTGCAGCCCGCGACCGAGCCGCCGCCGCGCCCGCTCCAGCTCGAGCACGCCGTCACCGCGCCCGTCAGCGTCGAGGTCAACGCGCGGACCATTGCCAATTTCGAGCCGCGTGACCGGTCGCGCACGCGTTTCGGCTCGCTGGATTTCCGCAGCGGCCTGGTGCTGACCTCGCCCTATCGCGGCTTCGGCGGCCTGTCCGGCCTGCGCTTCCTCGACGGCAAGGGCGAGCGCTTCCTCGCCATTTCCGACCAAGGCGGCTGGTTCACCGGCACGATCCGCTATTCCGGCCGCGAGATGGTCGGCCTCGCCGACGTCGAGGCCGCGCCGGTGCTGGGCGCGGACGGGCGGCCGATCACGGAGAAGCGGCTGTGGTACGACACCGAGTCGCTCGCGCGCGACGGCAACCTCCTCTATGTCGGGCTCGAACGCGTCAACCAGATCCTGCGTTATGATTTCGCCAAGGGCGGCACAAGCGCCCGCGGCGAGTTGATCGCCGTCCCGCCAGCCTTGCGCAAGCTGCCCTACAACAAGGGGCTGGAGGCGATGGTCGTCGTGCCCAAAGGGCAGGGACAGGGCAAGGGCCAGCCGCTCGCGGGCACGCTGATCGCCTTCTCCGAGCGCGGGCTCGATGCCGACGGCAACCTGCTCGCCTTCCTGATCGGCGGCGCCACGCCCGGCCAGTTCAGCGTGCGGCGCTCGGAGAATTTCGACATCAGCGACGCCGTGCTGCTGCCTTCGGGCGATCTCCTCATCCTCGAACGCAAATTCTCCTGGTTCACCGGCGTCAACATCCGCATCCGCGCGATCCCGCTGAAGTCGATCGGGCCAGGCACCGTCGTCGACGGCCTCACGCTGTTCGCCGCCGATCTCGGCCACGAGATCGACAACATGGAAGGCATCGACGCCCACGTCACGGCCGACGGCGAGACCGTGCTGACGCTGATCTCCGACGACAATTTCTCGATGCTGCAGCGGACGATCCTGCTGCAATTCACGCTGGTAGAGTAGGGGGGCGCTCCCCAGACGCCTGCCGCAATGCATGGCCCCGCGGTCCCCCATTCCCGCCGCGCAGCTAGCAATCCGCTGCCCGGCGACTACACTTCATGCAACTGCTTCCATTCCTCCTACCTTCCGGAACTCCCCGCATGTCCGTCCTGTTTTCCCCGATCAAGCTGCGCGGCCTGACGCTACAGAACCGCCTCGTGGTGTCGCCGATGTGCCAATATTCGGCCGATGACGGCGTCGCCACCGATTGGCACTTCAGCCACATCAACAATCTCAGCCTGTCGGGCGCGGCGATGTTCTGCATCGAGGCGACGCATGTCGAGGCGATCGGCCGCATCACGCCGGGCTGCCTCGGGCTCTACAGCGATGCCTGCGAGGCCGCGCTGAAGCCGATCCTGCATTCGGTGCGCAAGCATTCCTCCACGGCGATCGCGATGCAGCTCGCCCATGCCGGCCGCAAAGCGTCGAGCGCGCGGCCCTGGGACGGCGGGCAGCTGATCCCGGAAGGGCAGGGCGGCTGGCAGACGGTTGGGCCGTCGGCTGTGCCGCACAAGGAGGGCGAGGCCGCCCCGCTCGCGCTCGATGCCGCGGGCCTGAAGCGCATCCGCGAGGCCTTCGTCGACAGCGCCAAGCGCGCCGCGCGGCTCGGCATCGACGCCATCGAGGTTCATGGCGCGCACGGCTATCTCCTGCATCAATTCCTGTCGCCGATCTCGAACCGGCGCACCGACGAATATGGCGGCTCTCTCGAAAACCGCATGCGCTTCCCGCTCGAAGTGTTCGAGGCGGTGCGCGCAGCCTTCCCCGCCGACAAGCCGGTCGGCATGCGGGTGTCGTCGACCGACTGGGTCGAGGGTGGCTGGGATCTGGCGCAGACGATCGAATTCGCGCGCGCGTTGAAGGCGCGCGGCGTCGACTGGATCGATGCCTCCTCCGGCGGCGTCTCGCCGTTGCAGAAGATCGCGCTCGGCCCCGGCTATCAGGTGCAGTTCGCAGAAGCCATCAAGCGCGAGACCGGCCTGCCCACCATCGCCGTCGGCCTCATCACCGAAGGCAAGCACGCCGAGGAGATCGTCGCATCCGGCAAGGCCGACATGGTCGCGCTCGCCCGCGGCATGCTTTACGACCCGCGCTGGGCCTGGCACGCTGCCGCTGAGCTCGGCGGCGAGGTCGAGGCCCCACCGCAATATTGGCGCTCGCAGCCACAGGCGCAAAAGGCGCTGTTCGGCAAGACCACGTTCGGGGCACGGTAGCGGGACGTGTGCGGTTGCGGCGCGCATAACGGTCTCGTCACGGGCCCCCGTGCGCAATTGCGCACTAGGCCGGGGACACCGTGTTCGTGGCGAGCCACGCATTGCGCCGCCACTCCGCTCACGTATCCGTAGAACTCCTCGCCTTCCGCCCTTCGCAAAACTGGCCTAACCTCCGTCCCCTCGAGGCGTCACGGAGGCCGGCATGCGTTTTGGTGTTCGCAAGACTGCCCATGTGTTCGAGCGCGTCGGCCTTGCGATGGCGGGGGCGGCGTGCGGGTTGTTCGTCGGCGCCTATGTCGGCTCGGCGATCGCCCCGCTGACGACGCAAGGCTTCCTGCTGGCGATGATGGTGCTCGGCGCGGTCGGCTTCTATCTCGGCATCGACACGCCGCAGCTGCCCTTCGATGATGCGCACAGCCAGATCGACGCTGCGGAATTCCTGAGCTCGGCCGGCACGCTGTTCGCCACGCTCACCGCGCTCGCTTCCGTTGCCGTCATCGTGCTCCGCCTCGACCCGCACATGGCCTGGACCTGGCTCGTCCTGCTCGGCTGGATCGCCGGCGTCGCCATGCAGATCGTCGCCGGCGCGAAAGCGCGGATGCGGAAGTGACTGTCTCTTCCTTCTCCCCTTGTGGGAGAAGGTGGCGCGAAGCGCCGGATGAGGGGTTTGCTTCCGCGAATTCAGCTGTGAAAGATGAGACTGCGGAGACAAACCCCTCACCCGTCTCGCCGCTCTGCGGCGAGCCACCCTCTCCCACAAGGGGAGAGGGAAAGTTAGCAAGACCGTTTCCCCCTCTAAAACACCACGCCCACGCGCGTGCCGCGCTTCCAGGCGATGCGGCAGCGCTTCTTGGTGTTGACGTGCAGGAGCTCGAACCGGTCGGGGATGTTCACCTGGCCGCCGAGATCGACGCAGGCGCCGCCGGGTGAATAGTCGATCAGCGTGCAGTTGATGACGGGCGCGCGCGGGTCCGTGATGATCTTGGCCTGGCGCGACACCAGCCCGGCGGGCTTCACGCGGGCATATCTGCGCGGGTAGTGCGGCACGTCTCCTCCAACGTTTCGCGAGTTTGGAGGCGATGATGGAACGGGAGATGATGCGATCCGGCTAAGGCGGGGCGGTGAATTTTAATGAAAAGTGTCGGTGAATGCGGAAAGCGGCGGTAGTGGGGTGCTGTTTTTGCGCGCATCTATCTCCCACCGAGCAATCCAGAGTGCCTCCTCGGAGGCAGCCTGGATTGCTTCGCTTCGCTCGCAATGACGGGCGGCGAGAGCGGAGTCCGCCTCACGCCCCCCCTCCGCGCCTTACCTCACCCGCTCCAGCGAGATGAAGCTGCGGTTGCTGGCTTCATACTGGAACGCGTAGACGTTGGCTTCCTGGCAAGTGTCGCCGACCGCGGCGCGGCGCTCCAGGTCGCGTGTCTGCGAGAATTTCCGGCCCGTGGCGTCGGCGTCATATCGCACATGGACCTTCGGCGAGGAATTTTCGTTGGCGTGGTCGTAGCGGTGCGCGATCTTCCACTGATTGCCCGGCGCGAGGAAGCGCGTCTCCCAGCCGCCGTCACCGACCTTGCGCGAATAGGTGATGTTGGCGCGGGTGTCGTTGCGCAGGCACACCACGCCGTAGTGCTTGTTGTTGGCCGCCTCGGCCGCCGCCGACCACAGCGCGGCGCCAGCGACGCCGAGCGCGAGGCCCGCGCGGATCATCGTCGAACGAAACGAAGGAAAAGATGCAACGTGAAAAAAGGACTTCGTCATTGGAAAAATCTCCCTGATCGATGCCGCCCTCCAAGGGCTCGCGCCAGACGATAGGAAGAAGCGGCGCGGATGCGCATGATCCGGATCACAATCTCGGAGCGAGCGGGCCGATCTCTTGCGAGACAGATTGTCGCGGTGTCATGCGGGGGCGAACTGCTGTCGTCGCGGCACATCCTTCGAGACGCCCGCCTTCGGCGGGCCCTCAGGATGAGGTCGGAATGCGCGGCCGCAGTTTAAGGCGCTGGCGCCGAGTAGCCTCATGCTGAGGAGCTTGCGAAGCAAGCGTCTCGAAGCACGAGGCGTGCGCTCAAACCTCGCCCAGCGTCATCCGCTCCGCCTCGCTGCCTGGGCCCGCATCCGGCCCCACCGGCATCGGCACGGTCACGTAATCCTTCGGCATGTTCACCGGACGATACTCCGGCTCCACCGCCATCCGCTTCACCACGCTCTCATGCACATGCGCGCCGTCGGGGATGAGGCGCGGCTCGGAATCGGGAATGTAGAAGCCGAAATGAACCTTCCGCGCCGGCCATTCCCGGTACTTGGCCTTCTTCGGCAAGAACTCCAGCAGCCGCCAGGCCGCCGTCATGGAATCGTGCAGCGTGCCCGTCTTGCCGGTATAGGCGGGCTCGACATAGTGAAACGGCGAGTTCTTGCGCTGGATGCCCCAGGCAAGCTGCTTCACCGTCGCCGGGTTGAAGTTCAGCCCCGCCTCTTGCGCCTCCGCGATCATCCACAGCAGCGGATATTTCGATTGCCCGCTTTCGGCCTCCGGATAGCCGCCGCCGACGTCGCTGTGCACGCCGGCGAACCACACCTGTTGAATGTCCTGCGGCACCTTCTTCTCATCGGGCACATAGCGGTTACTCCAGAACTCCTGCGGCTCTTCGTACGCCTTCAGGCGGAACATGCAGCGCCGCTCGTCGATCGCGATCGCCTGCCGGAAGATTTTGATGCTGGGGTTGCGCAGCGTGAAGGCGAGCTCCTCCAGGCTCGGCAGGAAGCCCCGGTCGGCGCGCGGCACGATCACACTCGCCACCGTGTCCCACACGCCGACGAAGTGGATGGTCGGCCAGCGCGTCGAGGTGATGCGCGCGAACTGCGCGGCAAGGTCGTATTCGTCCTTCGGCAGCGGCCCCTGCTCGTCGAATGCGACGTTCTGCAGGTCCTCGGCGTCGTTGCCGCGCCCGGTGCCGGAATATTGCTTGTAGGCGATCAGGCCCGAGCCTGCGAGGTTGGCCTGCTCCGGCGAGATCAGCCCGATCTTGTGGATCAGCCCCGCCAGCACGCGCACCGTGTAGGCCCCGCGCGAGAAGCCGAACAGGTAGATCCTGTCGCCGCGCGCGTAATGCTGAACCAGGAAGCAATAGGCCGACAGCACATTGTCATCGAGCCCATAGCCGGTGGCGAGCCCCAGCACCATGTTGATGTTCGCCTTCCAGCGGTGCCACGTCGACGGCTCCGTCACCGTGCCGACCCCGGGATCGTAGAACACCATCTGCCGCGGCTGCGTCCTGTCCGTCTTGCGCAGGCAGCGATACAGCTTCAGGACGTTGGAGATGTTCTCCGAGATCTCGTTGCCGGTGCCGTCACAGCAGACGACGAGGTGTTTGGGCTCGGGCTTGCGGTCGGTGGTGGCTGCGGTCTCCATGGGATGCGCCTCCGGGTGATGCTACCCGGGCGAGTATAGCGGAACCCGGTGGCGGCGAGGAGACGAAGTCGGCCCTGGCGGCATGGTGCCTCATTTGCACATCACCTGTTGACATTAACCACCTGTTAACCATGCCGTCGCCTAATGGGAGCGACTGGGGGTCACCATGTCGGCCCATGTGACGCGACCGAAATTTCGGCCGGCCGCCTTTCGTTCGCTGAACGGGGTGGCTGTCAGCGTCACGGCTGTCCTACGGAGCAAAGCAATGTTCGGGAAGGACGATTTAGTGGACAATCTCAGCCGCGATCTCGATCGCGCACGCCTACGACGCGATGCCCTCGCATCCGAAGCCACGACGCTCGCGGCGCAGATCGCCGAAATCGAAGCCCGCCTTGCGGAGGAGAAGAGCAGGCGGGAGCGCGATCGCGTCCTGAACGAGATCGAAGCGATCAAGACGCGAATCAAGCATGCCGCCGGCGCGTTTGCACCTGTCGTCGATGGTCTCTCCAAGGCGGTCGAGCAGGCCTCGGCCGTCGTGCCCGAGGCGCGCGAGCTCAACAGCTTCCTGGTGTCGGTGGCGACCGAGATCGATACCGTGCTCGGGCCCCTGTTGCGCGAGTTGGATCAGCGCGCGGATGCGGTGCGGATCGGACACGCCATGCTGGATCTTCCGAGCCAGGCCATTGAGCCGCCCATCGAGCCGCCGAAAGAGGCCAACGATCGCATGCTCCGTTTCCCCGCATGGCTGTCTCGCGACAAGGAGACGGACAAGAAGGAAGCCGCGGACAAACCGCACAGCACGGCAGCATAAGCGGCGCTGCGCAGCCTGAAGACGTTTCGTCATGGCCGGGCTTGACCCGGCCATCCACGTCTTTCCTGTTGCCATAGCGAAGACGTGGATGCCCGGCACTGGGACGGGCATGACGATTTCGACCAGGCACGCCGGCTTTTGCCGACGACATATTGAGTGAGACGGCTCGCGCCCGCTCAGCTCGCCGCGCGGCGCAGGAAGGCGGGGATATCGAGCAGGTCTTCGTCGGCCATATTGCGCGGAATCGCGCGGCCGTAGGCATCGAGCGGCCGATCGGCAACAGGCCGCGCATAGATCGGCCGTGCCGGTTCCCCTGCGGGCTGACCGGCCTCGGCGCGGAGCTGTGGGCTTTCCGCTTGCGCAAGGGGTGCACTGCGCTCGATGCGATCGGCGATGCGGCGACCGTCGTTGCGCAAGCGGCCGGCGAGCTGCGTCAGCGCGGTTTCCACCGGCTGCGCCTGGAGCGCCGGGTCGACATTGTCGATGCCGGTCGCCACCACGGAGACGCGGACGATGCCTTCGAGGCTTTCGTCGAAGGACGCGCCGACGATGATGTTGGCGTCCGGGTCGGCCTCGTCGCGAATCCGGGTTGCGGCTTCGTCGACCTCGTACAGCATGAGATCCCTGCCGCCGGTGATGGAGATGATGAGGCCGCTGGCGCGCTTGATCGAGGGGTTCTCGATCAGCGGATTGGAGATGGCGGCGACCGCGGCCGCGAGCACGCGCTTCTCGCCGGAGGCCTCGCCCCGTCCCATCATGGCCTTGCCCTTCTCCTTCATGACGGAGAGGACGTCGGCAAAATCGAGGTTGATCAGGCCTTCCTTGACGATGAGGTCGCTGATGCAGGCGACGCCCGAATACAGCACCTGGTCGGCGAGGGCGAAGGCATCCGCGAACGTGGTCTTCGCGCTGGCGACCCGGAACAGGTTCTGGTTCGGGATGATCAGGAGGGTGTCGACCGTCTTCAGCAATTCCTCGATGCCGGCTTCGGCAAAGCGCATGCGGCGCTGGCCCTCGAAGTAGAACGGCTTGGTGACCACGCCGATGGTGAGGATGCCGAGCTCGCGCGCGGCCCGGGCGACGACGGGGGCCGCCCCGGTGCCGGTGCCGCCGCCCATGCCTGCCGTCACGAACACCATGTGCGCGCCGGTCAATTGATCGCGGATCGTATCGATCGCCTCTTCGGCCGCGGCGCGTCCGAGTTCGGGTTGCGAGCCGGCGCCGAGGCCTGCGGTGACCTTGGTGCCGAGCTGGATCAGGCGCGTCGCCTTCGACATCGCCAGCGCCTGCGCGTCGGTGTTGGCGACGACGAACTCGACGCCTTGCAGCCCGGCCGTGATCATGTTGTTGACGGCGTTGCCGCCGGCGCCGCCGACGCCGAACACGACGATGCGGGCCTTCATTTCGTGGATATCGATATTGCCAGCCATGATTCCCTCGTGATTGCTCCGGCAAGCCGGGGATGGAGAAAGTCTCGCGTGCTATCTGCGGGCCGCGCGGTCTGATTGAACGATCGCCGCGGCCAGATGTCCCAAGCGAAGCGCGGCCTGTCCCACGATCCCGCCGCCGGGGCGGCGACCGCTGCGCAGAACCGCCACTTCGTCTTCCAGTCGTGTCGCCCAGGCATTGGCGGCCGTCGTCTCGGCGGCCGCCTGCGTCAGCTCGATGGCGAGGCGATCGGCGCGCTCCCGCTCGCGCTCGAACACCGCCCTGTAGGCAGTTGCGACCTCCTCGAGCCGCGCGATCTCCGCCTTGAAGACCTCGATCTTGACCGCCTCGATCCGTGCCAGGGAGGCATCGATCGGGTCTGTCCGGCGGGCGCGTCGCGGGCGGGGCGTGTAGCGGAGTGTGGTGAGATCGACGCTCACCACGGCCTTGCCGTCAGCCGACCGCGAGCGCGGCAACCGCCGACGCCGCGCCAGCGCCCGCGCGGCCTCGCGCGAGACATCGAGGCGGGCACCCAGATCGGCATACGTCAACAACTCAACGCACATCGGCGCTTCTCCTGGAGCGAACCGGGAAGGCATTTCGAGCTAATGATGGCTGGACGATTACCGCAGGCTAGGCTGCGTTGGTTAATGGACGGTTAACGGGGGAGCGGGGTGTTTACGCCTTGGCTCATTCGCGTTCGTTCGGCTGCAGTGCGGCCGTTGTACGTCCACCCTTGACTGTCGACGTGCGAACGAGCGCAACCCACTCGTCCGTAGCGATAAGAAGTGGCGTTCGGAAATTGGTCGGCGAAGACCACCCCAAGTGTAGGGGTATAGCCACCAAGTGCACACGAAATAGTGGATCGTTCATTTGGTTCAGGACTTGTCGTCCGAACTGTGAGATAGATGCTAAATAACGATTTGTTCTCATTTTGTTCCTATGATATTGAGCTGTGCAGAACAGGAACAAGCCTTGATGGAACTCGACCTCGGTTCGCCAGCTGATCGCAAGCTTGGCATCTCGCCCCAAAAAGAGATGGGAGCGTATGAAGCGCTGTGGGACGAAACAGGCGCGACGTTCAAAACTATATCGGAGAAGCTCAATAAGCGACCGAACACCGTCCCGTCAGACCTTGTCGAGCCGCAGCGGGTAGATCGATATGGCGAGGTTGTTCGTGATGCTCTCACGAAGGCGAAGATCCAGCACATAGGCGTTAGAGTTCTAGGCGCGGGGGAGTATCCCCTTGGATTGCATGATGCCGAGTACCCCGTCGCCGTCCTCTATTACCGGGGCTGGTGGGATCTTGTTAATTCCCGCTGCGTGGCTGTCGTCGGGACGCGCTCACCGAGTGAGGATGGTCTCAAGCGAACCCGCACGCTTGTCCGAAGCCTTGTGAAGGACGACTTCACGATCGTTTCTGGGCTTGCGAAGGGGGTTGATCGCGTGGCGCACGAAACTGCGATCGCCTCGCATGGTCGAACGATCGCTGTATTAGGAACGCCAATTAGCCAAGTGTACCCAGCCGAGAATCGTGAGTTGCAGGAGACGATTGCAAGAGACTTTCTGATAATATCGCAGGTGCCGATCAAGAGGTGGCAGAGCCAGGGGCCAAAGCAGAATCGTATTTTTTTTCCGGAACGAAACATAACGATGTCTGCTCTCACTGAGGCCACGATCATTGTAGAAGCGGGAGAGACCTCGGGAACGCTTGTGCAAGCGCGTCATGCGCTGAAGCAGAAGAGAAAGCTCTTTATTTTGGATAGCTGTTTCAACAAGCCGGGCATCACTTGGCCGCACCGGTTTGCCGAAGAAGGCGCCATCCGAGTGCGCAGTTATGACGACATCTCCGAGCACCTTTCCTAGCCGGCTTACTCAGATCGATGATTTGACCCGCCCAGATCACCACTATCTTGGTGCAGGGGATCAGTGTTTATTCCTCGGTGAATATACGGCTAGGAAGGGATTTAGCTTTAGCGCAACGAACCAAGTCATTCTCAATTTCAAGAAGTCAGTGGATCGTCGTGGGCGACCTGAGTGGCAGCACAAAGAACGCGCGATACGTGAAGTAGGGCAGGCGTTTGCAAATGCGATTGCTGCGCATTGATTAGCTAGTGTTACACTAGTGCCGATACCTCCCTCGAAGCAGAAGGGGGACCCGCTATATGACGACCGGATGCTGCGGATGCTGCAAGCGATCCCTGCAGCCCAGCCACTGGACATACGCGAACTCGTCACGCAGCGGCATACTATGGAGGCCGCACATGGCGCTGACGTTCGCCCTGGTCCCGATCAGATAGCTGAATGTTATCAGATTGATGAAAATCTATGTCGGTTGGTCCCGAAAGCTGTTGTCGTGTTTGACGACGTTATTACCACGGGCGCGCACTTTGTTGCCGCGCGGCGCGTTTTAGAAGCTCGCTTTCCGGACGTGCCGATCTTTGGCCTCTTCATTGCCAGGCGCGTTCCGGAAACAACCGATTTCAGTGTATTCCTCAAAAACATCAATACTGAGTGATGGAAGCCGATTAGACGCACCAAGGCCCCACGCGCGGCTCGTGCTCTCACTCAAATTTGGTCCTCCTTTTTCGCTGATAGCCGGAGGTGAGTTTGCCACGTGCGTCGATCAATGACGCTGCGAAGGTCTATCTTCTGTCCTTCCTCACGCGGAAATCGCGTATTGATCAACGATACGGGAGACTGAGAAACTTGTTCCAGTTCTTCGATGAACTTAATTGTGTCGATATGCAATTGTTCGAAGCGCCGCGCATCTCGATTCGTCGCATCGAGATAATCAGCGAACGTAAGCACTATGTCTGTTGGCGCATTGAGAACACAGGCATTGCGAAATTGATCCCATTCAAACCAGCCCACTCTTCGCGGACGTTTCGTCGTGGACGTAATCTCAAGCTTCGTGATGTCGCTAGGGTCGAGACCGGCGTGAAGCGCCACCTCAGAAAACGTGACTTCATGCTTGAGTGGACCCGAGGTCTCTTTGCCACCGGCCGGATTTCCGACGCGGATTGGGGTCGGGCGGACCACCATGAGAATGCGTCGAACGCGGGAAGGGGATATCCCGGCCTCAGCTAAGCATCCCGCCACATTCGTGTCTCGGGAGGTGACATATGGATACTGGCCGTGGAAAATACTCAAGCCGCTTCCCTGTGTGCCCTCCAAGAGAATCGATTGGCCGTCCCGGTATGCTCGTTCAAGGTGACCGACTATCGATCCGCGATATGGAGCTGTATCTCCAACATAGGGCTTAAGTTCTGGAACATCCCGAGCCAATCGGATTGCACCAGGTTTCCTGAGAAGAATTCGGCGCGCCGCCGCCGCACCACTACCCCTGCCAGTGGATGCGATATTCTTCTTTAGCTCTTCCTCCTGTGAGAAATCTTCATTCTCGATGATCATTGCTTGAGGATCGATAAATAGCCTTTCAGGAGTAACTCCGCAGTCTGCTATCTCAGTTAGCAGTGCGGGTACGAAAATGGTCATGCCGGGGCCGAGCAGCAGCTTGGCCTTTGCGTCCCGAGCGCCCGACGGCAATTGGTGATATGTATACACGCCGGATGAACTAGAAACTGTGTGACCCGCGTTTGGCCCTCCCACTCTAATCAGAATGTCGTACTCACTCGCCAAGTATGCGGCGATATGGCCCTTTCCTTCGCTGCCGTACATTCCTCCCACGATTACATCCACACATCGCACGTCCGGTCCGCTATACAAGCCGAGCCTCGCAGCGACGCGCACCAGCGTATCTGCGCTATCTGTTCGTGCAGTGTTGATACGCACGTCGGCATCGCGCTTGAATGCCTCTATATCGCTCTCGTTCTTGATCAGGTCTGCATCCGTGTAAGTCTGATCGGCTTCATCCGGGCGCTCGGCATTCTTTTTCTTGTAGCGTTGCTCTAGGACGCTCTTGGGCGCCCATAAGTGCGCATGAACTACGCGAAAACCGTGATGAGTGCGGAAATGCTGAAGTTGATCCCACGTACGTACATTGTCGACGACGACAGGCCGTTCAAATTCAAGTCTTGCCGTCTGTTCGATCATCTCGTCGAGAAGCCAGCGATGATTGGTGTCTCTATCGAGCTCGTCGCCTAAAGCTTGTAACGCCAATCGATCGACTTGCCGGCCTCGCTGCTTTGCGATGTTCTTGATGACGCTGCTCGTGCTGACCAGGTGGTAGTCAAACTCTCGACTCAAGCGGAAAGCCAATTCTGACTTGCCGGTGCAGATGTGTCCGCTGATCAGTACTACCTGACGCATTCGTCGCCCTCCAAAAATATGGGTGAGACTTGCCGCCTCATCTATTTGCTTAGATGTTTAGAGCCTCAATGTACTTTCGCTTGGAACGCCAAGTGGCGCCGCGCGATAAAACAGATCCAATAGTCTCATCGTCTTGCCTTCGTCGTCTTCGAAGGCGCTAACGTAATCGATCGAATTCAAGTCCGTTGCCGCGCCACTCCGGGTCTTGCATCGCCTGCGCGATGAAGTCGTCAACTGATTTGCCGTGAATTGCGCTCCGTGGGTATTCTCCGGGAGGAGCCGCTAACTCGGTCCTCCAGGGAGTTCGCAGCTCAGTGAGGACGGTACGAGCGATCCCTAGATCGTCGTCCGAGTAACAGAGGACAGTCATGTCATCCGGAAGTTTCAGGTCGCCGTGAATGAGGACTTCTATCATTGTGCCCAGTGGCAAGTGCTTTGCCAGCATGGACATTTTGTCCGCGTCGGTTCGGGCGATCGGGATTTGATGACCTAGATAGTAGCGCCCATTGGTTTTTGATTCGGGAACGCCTCGTTTTTTGCCGCGCTTGAGATATCTCGTCATGGCGACATTGAAACGGCAAAGGCTGAAGGGGCTTGCTTCTATTGCTGCAACTGGAACGCTCAGTGCGATGTGGGGAAAGCCAGCACCCAACTTGGCCTTCAAGATGCGAGGCTGCCGATCGAGGGTCATGTGTGCATACGACCCAAAACCCCGGGCGACGTCTTGGCCGCGCGACATGGATCGGAGGTGTGTCGACTTAAAGCCGGCAGCATCCAACGAGGGCTTGCTCAGAATCGATCGCGAGCGAGCAATGAATGGCAAATAGTGCAATGGCGCATAGTGCTGAACGAACTCAACGCCGCTAGCCGAAAGAGCTTTCATGGGAATGTCTTAAGTGTCTACAAGTTAAAGTAGCGATCGAAGCGCACCACACTATCTGGCAAGGTGTCAATATCTGGCGACCTACGAGCAACAGGATTGTCAAAAAACAAAAACGGCCGGATCTTCGATCCGGCCGCAATGCAAAAACTCTTACTCGGCTAAGCCTACGCCACGCGACGCAACTTAGCCCCCGCCCAATTCTTTAAATCTTAGCTCGCCTTCTTTTCCGGCGCGGTGGTCGGGCCGACCTTCTTCTGGATGGCGCGCTTCAGCTCGAGGGCGCGCGGCGACAGGGCGTCGGCGTTGGCCTTAAGCAGGTAGGCGTCCAGGCCGCCATTGTGGTCGACGCTCTTCACCGCGTTGGTGGAGACGCGCAGGCGCACGTTGCGCTCCAGGGCTTCCGACTGGAACGTCACGTTGACGAGGTTCGGCAGGAAGCGGCGCTTGGTCTTGATGTTGGAGTGGCTGACCTTGTGGCCGACGAGGGGGCCCTTGGCCGTCAGTTCGCAGCGGCGAGACATGGCAATATCCTTATCCTGAACCCCCAACGAGTTGCGGCCGCCATTCGGGGCGCCACGGGGGGCAAATTCTCTGTCCTTGCAGGGAGCGGGCGGACGTATAGGGGGGAAGGGGCGGGTAGTCAAGGATTTGGGGCGGCTGGGGCTGCTAGTTTCGCGCCACCCTCGGTGTCATCGCCCGGCTTGCCGCCTTCGCCGAGGCTTCGCGAGCCGAGCACCCCCGTGAGCCTCGGCGTAGCCTTGGCGAAGCCGGGACCGGGCGATCCAGTACGCCGAGACGGCTGTGGTTGACCAGAGCGGCCGCGGCGTACTGGATGCCCCGCCTTCGCGGGGCATGACAGTGGAATAGGGGGAGAGAGGGATACCTCTCCGATCACCAAAACGGCAATGATCGGAACGCCTTACCATCACATAAAGGGCGTAATCGCACCGGAAGAATCCGGTGGAGTTCCGAAGGCCGCGCGCCCGGACGCATTGCCAGCCGCTGGATTCGGCTTAAGTAACTGCCATTGGCGCCCCGATTGGAAAGTTTTGTGCCCATTCTTTTCCCTTCCTCGCCCCGGCGCTCGGCCAGCCAGCTGGCCTTCGCGGCCCTGTGCGGCCTCGCCTTGGCGTGGGGCGCGGCGCCGGCAGCGGCGCAAGGAAAGCTCGAGGCGCAATATGAGGCTTCGCTCGCCGGCATTCCCGTCGGCAAGGGCGCCTGGAATATCGACATCCAGGACGATGTGTTCGCGGCCGCGGCCTCCGGCGGCACCTCGGGGCTGCTGAAGTCGTTCACGGGCGGGTCCGGCACCGGCGCGAGCCAGGGGCGCGTCGTCAATGGCGCGCTGGTTGCAACCGGCTACCAGGCCTCCACCACCACGCAGAAGAAGACCGAAGAGATCCGCATCACGCTCGACAAGGGCAATGTGAAGGAATTCTCGATCCTGCCCGAGCCGCCGGTCGATCCCGATCGCATCGTCGTCACCGATGCGCATCGCCGCGGCGTGTGGGACCCCATGACGGCCTCGCTGCTGCGCGTGCCCGGCACCGGCGATCCTGTCTCGCCTGACGCCTGCCACAACTCCGCGCCCGTGTTCGACGGCCGCATGCGCTACGAGCTCAAGCTCGATTTCAAGCGCATGGAGAGCGTGAAGGCGGAGAAGGGCTATAAGGGCCCGGTCGTGGTCTGCTCGATCTATTTCGTGCCCGTCGCCGGCTACATCCCCGATCGCCCCGTGATCAAATACCTCGCCGCCCAGCGCAACATGGAGATCGCGTTCGCGCCGATCGCCGGCACGCGCATCCTGGTCCCGTTCTGGCTGAAAGTGCCGACCCCGCTCGGCCCCGCCATGCTGGAAGCCACCAGCTTCGTCACCTCCCCCCAGCCCCCGCGCGTCGCCAAGACGCAGTGATCTTACCCTCCCTGGAGGGTCCCTCGGTGAGGGTAAAAGACATCAAGCAAAATCAATGGGTTCCCTACTGTGCATGGGGTTGTTTTCGTACGTGTTGTCGGCTTTCGGCCCGTCATGGCCGGGCTTGTCCCGGCCATCCACGGTCTTCGTGCGACAAGCACGTGGATGCCCGGGCCAAGCCCGGGCATGACGGCTGAGCAAGCGGCCGGCTAGGAATCCATTTGACTCCTCCCCGATTCTGATTCGACTCCGCGCCGTCCCCAGCTTTAACGGATCGAGCCGCTTGTACGGCAGCCCAAACCTCCATCTAGTGCGCAACCAACACGAGTCCCGCGACATGTTGCGTGAACGGAACGGGATTCCGAGGGGAGTCAGCGATTCGGCCGCGATTCGTTCCGGAGTCGTTCCGAAGCTTAAGGCGAACGGGAAAAGCGTCGCAAAGTGAGACAGTTGCGCGAGGATTGGAGAGGGGTGCCACCTTCTCCGCCGTCATGCCCCGGCTTGACCGGGGCATCCAGTACGCCGCGGCTTCTCGGCTCAATCACTGCCGTCTCTGGAATACTGGATCGCCCGGTCGAGCCGGGCGATGACAGCGGTGCGCATGGGCGGCGCCGTGCACCCCATCGCCCCAAAACAGCACTGACATTCGCCCAAATCGCCACTACCTAATCCCCCAGACATGGCTTTCTCTCCCTCCCCCTTCGCTTCCGAGCGCGCCCTTCACGATCGAGTGCCTGGCGCCGGCGTCACTGCGGTGCTCGGGCCGACCAACACCGGCAAGACCCATCTCGCCATCGAGCGGATGCTCGCGCATCCCTCCGGCATGATCGGCCTGCCGCTGCGCCTGCTCGCGCGCGAGGTCTACAACAAGATCGCCGATCGCGCGGGCGCGGAGAGCGTCGCGCTCGTCACCGGCGAGGAGAAGATCAAGCCGAAGAATCCACGCTATTGGGTCTCGACCGTCGAGGCGATGCCTAGGGACCTCGACGTCTCCTTCCTCGCCGTCGATGAGGTCCAGATCGCCAGCGATCTCGAACGCGGTCACGTCTTCACCGACCGCATCCTCAATCGCCGCGGCCGCGACGAGACGCTGCTGCTCGGGGCCGCCACGATGCGCCCGATCATCGAGCGCCTCTTGCCGGGCGTGTCCATGATCACGCGGCCGCGCCTGTCGCAGCTGGAATTTGCCGGCGACCGCAAGATCACGCGCCAGCCGCGCCGCACCGCCATCGTCGCGTTCTCCGCCGACGAGGTCTACGCCATCGCCGAGTTGATCCGCCGCCAGCATGGCGGCGCCGCCGTGGTGCTGGGCTCGCTCAGCCCTCGCACACGCAATGCGCAGGTCGCGATGTTCCAGAACGGCGACGTCGATTATCTCGTCGCCACGGATGCCGTCGGCATGGGCCTCAATCTCGACGTCGATCACGTCGCCTTTGCCTCCGACCGCAAGTTCGACGGCTATCAGTTCCGCCGCCTCACCCCGTCCGAATTCGCGCAGATCGCCGGCCGCGCCGGCCGCGCCACGCGCAACGGCACCTTCGGCACCACCGGCCGCTGCGCGCCGTTCGAGCCCGAGCTCGTCAACGCGCTGCAGAACCACACCTTCGATCCCGTGAAGGTTTTGCAATGGCGCAACTCGAAGCTGGATTTCTCCTCGCTCGGCGCGCTCCAGGTCTCGCTGAACCTCGCCCCCGATCATGAGGCGCTGACGCGTGCGCCGATCGCCGAGGACATGCGCGTGCTGGATCACGCCGCCCGCGACGGCGAGGTGCGCGATATCGCGCATGGCAAAGAGGCGGTGGAGCGGCTGTGGGAGGCCTGCCAGGTCCCTGATTACCGGAAGCTGTCGCCGGCCGCCCATGCCGAGCTGGTCACGACGCTCTACGGCTTCCTGATGCGGAAGGGTTGCATCCCCGATTCCTGGTTCGAGGCCCAGATCACCCAGGCCGACCGCATCGACGGCGACATCGACACGCTGTCGGCCCGGATCGCGCAGATCCGCACCTGGACCTTCGTCGCCAACCGCCCGGACTGGCTGAAAGGCCCCGAACGCTGGCAGGGGATCGCGCGGGAGGTCGAAAATAAATTATCGGATGCGCTCCATGAACGCTTGACTGAGCGTTTCGTTGATCGCCGGACCAGTGTATTGATGCGCCGCCTGCGGGAGAACACGAGCTTGAATACTGAAATCGGCAAGACCGGCGAAGTCATCGTCGAAGGCCATGTCATCGGCCGCCTCGACGGCTTCACCTTTGCACCGGACACGGCGGAGGCCGGCTCCGATGCGAAAGCCTTGCAGGCTGCAGCGCAAGCGGTGCTCGCCGGCGAGATCAATGCGCGTGCCGAGAAGCTCGGCAATGCGCCGGACGAGCAGTTCGTGCTGACCTCGGAAGGCATCATCCGCTGGACCGGCGATGCCGTGGCGCGGCTGTCTGCCGCGGAGGAGGCGCTGCATCCGCGCATCCGCATCATCTCCGACGAGCGGCTGACCGGCGCCCCGCGCGACAAGGTGCAGGCGCGGCTCGAGCTCTGGCTCAAGACGCATATCGAGAAGCTGCTCGGGCCGATGTTCGAGCTCAGCAAGGCCGAGGATGTCACCGGCATCGCCCGCGGCATCGCCTATCAGCTGGTCGAGGCGCTCGGCGTGCTCGAACGCCCGAAGATCGCCAACGAGCTGAAGGATCTCGATCAACCCTCGCGCGCGGTGTTGCGCAAATATGGCGTCCGCTTCGGCGCCTATCACATCTATTTCCCTGGCCTCTTGAAGCCCGCCGCGCGTGCGCTGGCCGCGCTTCTGTGGGCCCTGAAGCAGGACAATGTCGATCTGTCCTCGCTCTCGGGCGCGCAGCATCTGGCCTCGTCGGGCCGCACCTCGTTCCCGGTCGACAAGGCCCTGCCGCGCGATGCCTATCGCGTGCTCGGCTACAAGCAGGCCGGCGAGCGCGCCGTGCGCGTCGACATTCTGGAGCGCCTGGCCGATCTGATCCGCCCGGCGCTGGCCTGGCGCGACAACTCGCCCGGCGAGAAGCCCGCCGGCGCATTCGACGGCCGCAGCTTCGTGGTGACGCAGGCGATGACCTCGCTCACCGGTTCTGCCGGCGAAGATTTCGCCTCCGTCCTGCGCGCGCTCGGGTATCGCATGGAGAAGCGTCCGCCGCTGCCGCCGAAGCCTGTCGTGGCCGAGCAGGTCGTGACTGAGACCGTCGCGGCAGAGACGCCGCCGGCCGAAGGCAGCGCGGAGGCGTCGAGCGAGACGTCAACCGAGACTGCGGCCGAGGCCGTTGCCGGCCTGCCGGACGAGGCAGCCACCGAGGCGGCCGCGGAAGCCGTCACCGTCGAAGACGCGCCCGGCATGGAGCCGCAGGACGAAGCCGCGCCCGCGGAGCCGGTAGTGGAGGTTTCGTCTGAAGCTCCGGTCACGCCCGAAGATGCTCCCGGCATCGCGCCGCCTGCCGAAGAGGCTGCTGCATCTGCTGAGCCTGCCAGCCTCGAAGCCGCTGCCGCCGAGACCGCGGCGGTGGAAGCCGCCGCATCGCCCGACGCGGCCGCGCCCGAGGCTGTGGCGACGGAGGCTGCGGCAACGCCGGCAGAGCCGGAGCTGGTCGAAGTCTGGCGCCCCGGCGGCCGCCACGAGGACCGCAAGCCGCGCCACGAGCGCCATCGCCACCAGCGTCATCACAACAATCAGCGTCAGCAGGCCGGAGCAGAAGCCGGTGCTGCGGCGAGCGCCGCGCCCGGCGAAGCCGCAGATGGCGAGAAGCGCGGAGAGCGCCATCGTCATGGCGGTCATCGCAAAGACTTCCGTAAAGGCCGCGAAGGCGGCAGCGAAAGCGCACCGCGTCCCGAAGGCCGCGACGACAGGAATCGCCGGTTCGAAGGCAAGGACCGCGACAAGGACCGCGATCGCAACCGCGACAACAAGGGCAAGTTCGGCGGCGATCGCGACAAGGGTCGCGAGCACCGCGGTGGCCGCGACCGCGACAAGGGCCGTGATCGTCGCGATCGCGAGTCCGGACCCTCGCTGCGTCCCTACGCCTCGAGCGCGAACCCGCGCGAGCGCGATCGTCCCGCCGATCCGAACTCGCCCTTCGCCAAGCTCGCCGCGCTGAAGGAGCAGCTCTCGGGGCGGAAGGAGTAACATAGCGTTTTCAAGCGAAGTGCGGAGCGGTTCGCGTGAAGAAAACGCGTCAAAAGGAATAAGGCGACGACCGAGCGGCAGCGCATCGACAAATGGCTGTGGCACGCGCGGGTCGTGAAGGCGCGGACCTCCGCGGCCGAGCTCGTCGTCACCGGCCATGTCCGCGTCAACGGCGTGCGCGAGACCTCGCCGGGACATGCGATCAAGCTTGGCGACGTCCTCACCGTTGCGCTCGATCGCACCGTGCGCGTCTTGAAGGTCACCGCCTTCATCGAGCGCCGCGGCGATGCCGCCTCGGCGCGCGTGCTCTATGAAGAGCTCGGAGATGCAAACCGCAATTAATTGCGCGTCGCATTCATTTCTTGGCCGCTCAAACGCGCACAAGTGTCATGATCGGGCCTTCCCGACCTTGCGGCGCCGGGCCATCCGCGCTACGCAAGCCGCGACTTTTAAAAGAGCTTTTCGGAGCGTTGGATGACTTACGTCGTCACTGAAAACTGCATCAAGTGCAAGTACACCGACTGCGTCGAGGTCTGCCCGGTCGACTGCTTCTACGAGGGTGACAACATGCTCGTCATCCACCCCGACGAGTGCATCGATTGCGGCGTGTGCGAGCCGGAATGCCCCGCCGACGCCATCAAGCCGGACACGGAACCGGGCCTGGAGAAGTGGCTCGGGGTCAACGCCGACTACGCCAAGAGCTGGCCGAACATCACCCAGAAGAAAGAATCACCTGCCGACGCCAAGGAATTCGACGGCATGGAAGGCAAGTTCGAGAAATATTTTTCTCCGAACCCCGGCTCCGGAGACTGATACAGGCCCAAACTTAACCCTAATAGCGTCGCTTCTGCCGAAAACCAGCCCTCAAGACCCCTAAATCATTGATTTTTGCGGGAAATGTGCTATATTAGGCACATTAAGCCGAACCCCGTCAGCCCCGTAGGCCCCTCTGGGTTCCCGTGAAACCAAATGTCGAACAGGGGCGTGGCAGTTTCCGCGCGCAGGCTGTGTCACAGAAAACGCGTAAAAAGAGTACTTCAGCGAGGGCTTCCCATAAGGAGGCCAAAAAAGTCGCCGCGGCCAGCCGTAGCGCATCCAAGGGTCGGACCGCGACGAAGGCGCCGGCTGCAAAGTCCTCGAAGAACAAAAGAAGCGCAATGCCTAACAAGTCTGCCAAACCGGCCGCGAAAGCGACCGTTGCCAAGCCTGCTGCTGCCAAGGCCGCTCCTGCGAAGGCTCACGCTGCCAAGCCCGCCGCGCCGAAGGCTCCCGTTGCTGCTGCGCCTGCCAAGGCTCCCGTCGCTGCCAAGCCGGCCGCCAAGCCCGCTGCTGCGCCGAAGGTCGAGGAAAAGAAGGTCGTGACCCAGCGTCAGGGCTTCAAGGCCAACGAATTCGTCGTCTATCCCGCTCACGGCGTCGGCCAGATCCTGGCCATCGAGGAGCAGGAGATCGCCGGTGCCAAGCTCGAGCTGTTCGTCATCAACTTCATCAAGGACAAGATGACGCTGCGCGTTCCGACCGCCAAGGTCGCCAATGTCGGCATGCGCAAGCTGTCCGATCCGGCGCTGGTCAAGAAGGCGCTGGAGACGCTCAAGGGCCGCGCCCGCGTCAAGCGCACCATGTGGTCGCGCCGCGCCCAGGAATACGAAGCGAAGATCAATTCGGGCGACATCGTCGCGATCGCGGAAGTCGTGCGCGACCTCTACCGCTCGGAGTCGCAGCCGGAGCAGTCCTACAGCGAGCGTCAGCTCTATGAAGCGGCGCTCGACCGCCTGTCCCGCGAGATCGCAGTGGTGCAGCACTCGACTGAGACCGAAGCGGTCAAGGAGATCGAGGCCCAGCTCGCCAAGAGCCCGCGCCGCAACGCCAAGGCGGAAGCCGCCGAGGGCGAGGGCGACGCGGATGCCGAGGGCGATGCTGACGATAGCGATGGCGACGACACCACCGTCGCCGACGAGGCCGCGTAAGCGTCCGCGCGTCGATCGCAAGAGATCAAAAGCCCGGCCGTTCGGCCGGGCTTTTTGTTCGATGGACGCCGTTTCGCAATGTCGGCGAAAGCGGAGCCTAATGCCTCCCTCTTCGTCTCCGTCGGAAAAGCAGAAGGGCTGCTCTCACCTGGTTCGCATTCGAGCTGAAGCCCATCGCACCAGATATCGTAATGCCATAGCTCGCGTGCGGGCCAACTCCGCTGTTCGCTGAGGTCGAGCAGCATTTCACTTTGTAGTGACGCAAGAAGCTGTGATTACGGTGATCGCTTAGGTTGTGCTATGGCCTGTAACGCTACAGGGGCCAAACCTAGTGGGGGCAAAACCTAGGAGGAGCTACCCATGACAGGAAAACTGCTCGTTGCTCTCGCGATCGTGACTCTCTCGGCTTCTGCCGCCTCGGCAGCGCATCACCGTCATCACCACGCACTGAACCCAACCGCTGCTACTCCTGCATCTCCGTCTCCAATGGGATGGACGGGACCGACCAGTAGCGATCACGCCATGTACCTGCAGAATCTCCACGACTCCGGCTACAATCCGAAGAACGACCGCGACGCCGCCGGAAACATGGCGGCGCAATAGCGGAGCCATTGCCGATCGCCGTCATGTTGGCGATGTCGTCTGCCGACGCTCGGACAGCGAGCGCGGAAGCGTAGGCCGTAGTTCGAATCCTTCGGGATCGCGCGTGGCGGATTGCGTTTCCGCATTCGCATGGCCGGCCGCCGGATTGCCGGCGGCGAATCCGCCTTGTGAAGACGGCCTACTTCACCGGCCGCTTCTCGAGCTTTCGTGCCAGCGTGCGCCGGTGCATCCCCAGCCGCCGTGCGGCCTCCGAGATGTTGAAATCCGTCTCGATCAGGGTCTGGTGGATGCGCTCCCATTCCAGCGTCTTGATCGAGGTGGGGCGCGCATCGAGCGCGACCTCGGCGTTGCCTTCAGCCTTGTGGAAGGCAGCTTCGATGTCGTCGGTGTTCGACGGCTTGGCCAGATAATGGCAGGCGCCGAGCTTGATGGCCTCGACGGCGGTGGAGATGCTGGCAAAGCCCGTCAGCACCACGATCAGCATGTCGGGGTCATGGGTATGCAACAGCTCGACGCAGGCGAGCCCGGAGGCGCCGCCGAGCTTGAGGTCGACCACGGCGTGGCCAAAGGAGCGCTCCTCGAGCACCTTGCGCACCTCATCGATCGAGGCGGCCAGCACGACCTCGTAGCCGCGGCGTTCGAACGAGCGCTTCAGCGTGCGGGCGAAGCCTGAATCGTCCTCGACGACGATGAGCGAGCGGTCAGGCGTCAAAATTCCCTCCGATCGCGAGCGTTGCCAGCGGTAGCGTGAGGCGCACGGTGGCGCCGCGCTTCCTGTGATTTTCGGCGGTGACGGTGCCGCCCAATTTGCGCAGGACGTTCACCACCAGGAACAGGCCCAGTCCGCCGCCGGCGCGGCCCTTGCTCGACTGATAGGGCTTTCCAAGCTGGGCCAGCATCTCCGGCGCGAAGCCGGGGCCGCGGTCGCTGATCGACAGCACGAGGTTGTCGGCCTCGCGTTCGGCGACGAGTTCGACCCAGTCGCGCGAGACCTCATAGGCGTTGTCGAGCACATTGAAGATCACCTGCTTCAGCGCGACATCGGAAGCGATCGCGACGTCCTCGCCGAAGGTGTTGACGAAGTAGAGCGTGCGGGCCGAGCGCGCGTCGCGCCATTCCTCCACCAGCGCGGTGACGAAGGCCGTCACCGTCGTCGGCGAGGAGCCTTCTCCGCGCGCTTCGCCCGCCGACACCAGGATTCCCGTCACGATCGACTTGCAGCGCTGGAGGGAAGTTTCCATTTCCGCGAGGTCTTCGGCGAGCTCCTGATCGGCGGCAAGATCCGGCATGCGGCGCCAGTCGCTGAGGATCACCGAGAGCGAGGCGAGCGGCGTGCCGAGCTCATGTGCCGCGCCGGAGGCGAGTAGACCCATGCGCACGATGTAATCCTGCTCGGCCGCATGCTGGCGCAGCGCCGCCAGGTGCGCATCGCGCTGGCGCAGATTCCTGTTGATGCGGGTCACGAACACCACCAGCAGCACGGCATTGAGGACGAAGCCGACGAGCATGCCGATGACGGTGAGCGTATAGGTCTCGCTGAACGGGTTCGGCGGCAGATCGAGCGGACGGTAGGCGAGCGTTAGCCAGACGAAGCTCGCGCAGGTCAGCGCCACGAGGGACCAGGTCGAGCGGGCGTCGAGCAGAACCGCCCCGAGCGTCACCTGGAGCAGGAACAGTGATGTGAAAGGATTGGTGGCGCCCCCAGAGAGATAAAGCTGCGCGGTCAGCGCGGCGACGTCCAGCATCAAGGCGACCAGGAGCTCGTTGTTGGTGATCGCTGAGCGATGGCGCACCCAGACCAGGCTGGAGACGTTGAGCAGCACCAGCGCGCCGATCACCACACCCATCCGTTCCAGCGGCAGGGGTATGTCGAGCCCGAAATGCACGGCACCGATGGTGACGATCTGGCCGACCACCGCGATCCAGCGCAGCTGGATCAGCAGCGCCATGTTCTTGCGGTTGGTCTCGTCATCGGTGGGAGCTGCACCAATCAGCTCGCCGCGCGCGTCCGCCTGCGGCTGTCGGGTGACGGCGAGCGCGTCACGCGCAAGCGTTCGGAGAAGTGTCTTCCCGCCGTCAGTTCTGCTCGACGATCGTTCCAGCATCTGATCCCGTCCTGCGGCGAGCGGCATCGGGGCCGCCATCCGGGTCTTGGACGACACGCCTGCGACGGAACAGCCCGCCGCCGAATGTGACGAAAAGCCGACCGGCCAGCATGAAAGCCAGGGCAAACCACGTCAGCGCGTAGATCAGGTGGTTATTGGGAAAGCGGATCACGGTCAATCCGCCGATCGGGCCGCCCGCAATTTGTGATCTGGCGTCGGCATCCACGAAGAAGGGCGCGACCTCGTGTAGGCCGCGCGCCGCCGCGATCGCCGCGACGTCGCGCGAGTACCAGCGGTTGTGCTGCGGCACGTTGGTCCGGAGGAATCCGCCGTTCGGCTCGGTGATGCGAAGCAGGCCGGTGATCTCGACCGGGCCTTCCGGATTGCCGTCCTTGCGCGTCGATGCGTCGCGGCGCTCGGACGGCACGAAGCCGCGGTTGATCAGAACCTGCGTGCCGTCGTCGCGCTGAAGCGGCGTCAGCACCCAATAGCCGGGGCCTTCCTCGGTGACGGCCTGAACCAGCGTCTCGCGGTCATGCAGGAAGCGGCCGGCGACGCTGACATGCCTGTATTCGTCGTTCGCGGCGGAGACCGCAGGCCATGAAGCCGGCGAGGGGATCGGCACCGCAGGGGCATGAACGCGCTGCTCGACGCGGTCGATCAGCGCCAGCTTCCAGGCGCGGCGCTCGATCTGCCAGACGCCGAGCGCGATCAAAGCGACAAAGGCCGCGAGCGACAGGGCCGTCAGCCACAAGGGTGGCGTCCGCGCGTCTCTGCCGCGCGTCTCGTCTGCCTTGCCTGTCACAGCCCTGATTTCGCTCACTTCATTCCGCTCATCTGGTGCATGGGCATCATGTTGCTGTTGAGGTGGTGCATCACCCACAGCGAACCGGACAGCGCAATCACCACCATGACGACGGTGAAGATCAGCGCCATCATGCTCCAGCCGTTCTCGGACGTCGTGTTCATGTGCAGGAAGTATATCATGTGCACGACGATCTGCACGACCGCGAAGGCCATGATGACCAGCGCGGTGATCTGCTTGCTCGGCAGGGCGCCGCTCATCACCAGCCAGAACGGGATCGCGGTGAGCACGACCGAGAGCACGAAGCCGAGCATATAGGTCGAGAACGTGCCGTGGGCATGGCCGTCGCCGTGGTGATGGTCGTCGGCATGGGCAGCGTGAGTATCGGTGTTCATCGCAGAACTCCCAAGAGATAGACGAAGGTGAAGACGCCGATCCAGACCACGTCGAGGAAGTGCCAGAACATCGACAGGCACATCAGGCGGCGGCGGTTGGCCTCGATCAGGCCGAACTTCTGGACCTGCACCATCAGCGTCACCAGCCAGATCAGGCCGCAGGAGACGTGCAGGCCGTGGGTGCCGACCAGCGCGAAGAACGCCGACAGGAAGGCGCTGCGCTGGGGCGTCGCACCCTCATGGATCATGTGGGCGAACTCGGTGAGCTCGATGCCGATGAAGGCGAGGCCGAACAGACCGGTGATCGCCAGCCACATCTGCGTCTGCGCGACCTTGTTCTGCTGCATCGTCAGCATGGCAAAGCCGTAGGTGATCGACGACATCAGCAGCATCGAGGTGTTCAACGCGACCAGGTTCAGGTCGAACAGGTCCTTCGGCGCGGGGCCGGCGGCATAGTTGCCGCCGAGCACGCCATAGGTGGCGAACAGGATCGCGAAGATGAGACAGTCGCTCATCAGGTAGATCCAGAAGCCGAGCGAGGTGCTCCAGCCTTCCGGATGGGGATGCTCGTCGGCGAGGTAGAAGACCGGCTCGCCGGTCTGCGAGGGATGAACAGCGACAGTCATTTACTTGGCTCCTGCGAGCAGCTTGGTGCGCGCGTCCTCGGTCCGGATGACGTCTTCAGCCGGAATGTCGAAGTCGCGGTGATAGTTGAAGGTGTGACCGATGCCGACGGCGAGCATCGCGATGAAGCTCACGGCCGCCAGCCACCAGATGTACCAGATCAGTCCGAAGCCCATCGCGGTGGCAAGGCCGGCGAGGATGATTCCGGTGCCGGTGCTGCTGGGCATGTGGATCGGCTTGAACCCGGTGAGCGGACGCTGGTAGCCCCGGCGCTTCATGTCCCACCACGCGTCATTGTCGTGAACGACGGGCGTGAAAGCGAAATTGTAGTCCGGCGGCGGCGAGGAGGTCGCCCATTCCAGCGTGCGGCCATCCCAGGGATCGCCGGTGACGTCCTTGAGTTGCTCGCGCCTGAGCAGGCTGACCGCGAACTGCATCAGCATCGAGAGAATGCCGATGAGGACGAAGACGGCACCGATCGCGGCGATGACGAACCAGATCTGCAAGGACGGATCGTCGAACACGCGCAGCCGGCGGGTCACGCCCATCAGGCCGAGCACGTAGAGTGGCATGAAGGCCAGGTAGAAGCCGGTGACCCAGAACCAGAACGACATCTTGCCCCAGAACGGATCGAGCTTGAAGCCGAATGCCTTCGGGAACCAGTAATTGATGCCGGCGAACGCGCCGAACACCACGCCGCCGATGATCACGTTGTGGAAGTGCGCGATCAGGAACAGGCTGTTGTGCAGCACGAAATCGGCCGGCGGCACCGCCAGCAGCACGCCGGTCATGCCGCCGATCACGAAGGTCAGCATGAAGGCGATGGTCCACATCATCGGCAGTTCGTAGCGGATGCGGCCGCGATACATCGTGAACAGCCAGTTGAACATCTTCGCGCCCGTCGGGATCGAGATGATCATCGTGGTGATGCCGAAGAACGAGTTGACGCTGGCACCCGAACCCATCGTGAAGAAGTGGTGCAGCCAGACCAGGTACGACAGGATGGTGATGACCACCGTGGCGTAGACCATCGAGGTGTAGCCGAACAGCCGCTTGCCCGAGAAGGTCGAGGTGACCTCCGAGAAGATGCCGAATGCCGGGAGAACCAGGATGTAGACTTCGGGGTGGCCCCAGATCCAGATCAGGTTCACGTACATCATCGGGCTGCCGCCGAAATCGTTCGTGAAGAAGTTGGTGCCGACATAGCGGTCGAGCGACAGCAGCGCGAGCACGACGGTCAGAACGGGGAACGAGGCGACGATCAGGATGTTGGTGCAGAGCGAGGTCCAGGTGAACACCGGCATCTTCATCATGGTCATGCCGGGGCACCGTAGCTTGACGATGGTGCAGATCAGGTTGATGCCGGATAAGGTCGTACCGACGCCGGCGATCTGTAGCGCCCAGATGTAATAGTCGACGCCGACGTCGGGACTGTAGCCGATGTTCGACAGCGGCGGATAAGCCAGCCAGCCGGTGCGCGCGAATTCGCCGATGAAGAGCGAAGCCATCACCAGCACGGCGCCGCCGACCGTCATCCAGAAGCTGAAATTGTTCAGGAACGGGAACGACACGTCGCGCGCGCCGATCTGCAGCGGCACGACGTAGTTCATCAGGCCCGTGACCAGCGGCATCGCCACGAAGAAGATCATGATCACGCCGTGGGCGGTGAAGACCTGGTCGTAATGATGAGCATTGAGATAGCCTTCCGAGCCGCCAAAGGCGAGCATCTGCTGGCCGCGCATCATCAGCGCGTCGGCAAAGCCGCGCAGCAGCATCACGATGCCGAGGATCATATACATGATGCCGATGCGCTTGTGGTCCACGGTGGTGAACCATTCGCGCCAGAGATAGCCCCAAAGGCGGAAATAGGTGAGCGCTCCGAGCAGCGCGGCGCCGCCGAGCGCGACCACCACGAAGGTACCGACGACGATCGGCTCGTGCAGTGGCAGCGATTCGAAGCCGAGCCGGCCGAAGATGAGCTTGAGAAGATCAGGAGACATGCGGGATCTCGTTAGGAGTCTGATTTCGGACGCTGTCCGAGGAAGAAGGACGAGGACTTCAGCGGCGTGAACGACGGCCGCTTCAGACCGGCGCCGAGCAGCGGCGTCGTGTCGGTGGGCGCCGCGATGGAGGCGGTGGTCCTGCCCTGCGGCGCATCCGGCGTGCAGGCGCCGGCGACGAAGCTCGGCTCCGGTCCGAGCACGGTGCCGCGGCGGGCGTACTTGTCGTAGGCCAGCGGAAGCGTGTTGTTCAGGCCCTGATGGCCGGCGCCGCCCTTGGCGTCGATCGCCATCATCTCGCTCTGGCACATCTTGCCGGTCTCGACGCACATGTTGAGAATCAGGCGGTAGAGATCGGCATCGACGGTGCCCCAGCGGCGCACCGGCTCGTTCTGACTGGGCTTTTCGAGCTGGAGATATTCGGCGCGGCCGAGCGAGCCACCGGCCGACTTGGCGCTGGCGATCCAGGCGTCAAAGCCCTTCTCGTCGAGGCCCTGGAATTTGAAGTGCATGCCGGAGAAGCCGGCGCCGCTGTAATTTGCCGAGAAGCCCTTGTAGGTGCCGGCGTGGTTCACGACGGCGTGGAGCTTGGTCTCCATGCCCGGCATCGCATAGATCTGGCCGGCGAGCGCGGGGATGTAGAACGAGTTCATCACCGAGGACGCCGTGATGCGGAAGGTGATCGGGCGATCGACCGGAGCTGCGAGCTCGTTGACGGTGGCGATGCCGTAGTCCGGATAGATGAAGAGCCACTTCCAATCGAGCGCGACGACATCGACCTCGAGCGGGGCCTTGGATTGGTCCACAGTGCGCTCGGCATGGATGCGGCCGAGCTTGCGGTAGGGATCGAGCAGGTGTGTGCCCATCCAGGTCAGCGCGCCCAGGCAGACGATGATCAGAAGCGGCGCCGACCAGATCACCAGCTCGAGCTTGGTGGAGTGGTCCCAGTCCGGCTCGTAGCGGGCCTCGGTGTTGGACTGGCGGTAGCGCCAGGCGAACAGCACCGTCAGCGCCATCACGGGCACGACGATCAGGAGCATCAGGACGGTGGAGATAATGACGAGGTCGCGCTGTTGCGCGGCGATGTCGCCGGCCGGCGCCAGCACGACGTAGTCGCAGCCACTCAGTGCAGCAGCCAGGGGTAGTAGCGCCAGGATCTTGAGACGAGACACGGGCCGAGCCTTATGAGAATGAGTTTCCTTTGTGAGGTCAACGGGTAGCTGCGGCGCAACAATCCGGACATTGGACAATTTGTCCAATGTTGCAGTGCGGAATGTTGGATCAGACAGAGGCAGCTGCCTGGCCTCTTGCCGGGCGGCAGGCTTTGGTTTTCAGGACGTTAAGGGTGCGCGAATGGCGACGGCACGGACCCCCGCAATGACAGATCTGCCCACCGGCGAGCATGGCCACGACCAGGCCAGCCCCGGCGAGATCGCCATCGGCGTCATCATCGGCCGAACCTCGGAATTCTTCGACTTCTTCGTCTTCGCGATCGCTTCGGTGATCGTATTCCCCCGCCTCGTATTCCCGTTCGCGAGCGAGCTGACCGGTACCCTCTATTCCTTCATGATCTTCGCGCTGGCCTTCATGGCCCGGCCGATCGGCACCGTCATTTTCATGACCGTCGACCGTGCCTACGGCAAGACGGCCAAGCTGATCTCGGCGCTGTTCCTGCTCGGCACCGCCACCGTCGCGCTGGCGTTCCTGCCCGGCTATCACGAGATCGGCGTCGCGGCGATCTGGCTGCTGGCGCTGGCGCGCATCGCGCAGGGTCTGGCCTGGGGCGGCGCGTGGGACGGCATGGCCTCGCTGCTGGCGCTGAACGCGCCGCCCTCCCAGCGCGGCTGGTACGCGATGGTGCCGCAGCTCGGGGCGCCGCTCGGGCTGATCGTGGCGAGCGCGCTGTTCGCCTATTTTGCCGGTCTCCTCTCGGCCGAAGATTTCTTCGACTGGGGCTGGCGCTATCCGTTCTTCGTCGCCTTCGCCATCAACGTCGTGGCGCTGTTCGCGCGCCTGCGCATGGTGACCACGGAAGAATACGCCTCGTTGTTCGAGACCCGCGAATTGCAGCCCGCGCGCATCTCCGAGACGGTCGCGCGCGAAGGCCAGAACATCATGCTCGGCGCCTTCGCGCCGCTCGCGAGCTTCGCGCTGTTCCACATGGTCACGGTATTTCCGCTGTCCTGGGTGTTCCTGTTCACCCGCGAGAGCCCGGTGCGCTTCCTGATCATCGAGATCGTCGCCGCCGTGTTCGGTGTCGTTGCGATCGTGCTCTCCGGCATCATCGCCGACCGCGTGGGGCGCAAATCGCTGCTGATGGGATCGGCGATCGCGATCGCGATCTATAGCGGCTTCGCCCCGCAGCTGCTCGACGCCGGCGCGTTCGGCGAGACCATCTACATGGTGATCGGCTTCATCCTGCTCGGCCTGTCCTTCGGCCAGTCCTCCGGCGCGATCGCCTCGAACTTCAGGCAGACGTATCGCTACACGGCGTCAGCCCTGACCTCCGACATGGCCTGGCTGTTCGGGGCCGGCTTCGCGCCGCTGGTGGCGCTGCTGCTCGCCACCAATCTCGGCGTCATCGCCTCGGGCGCGTATCTGTTGTCAGGCGCGTTCTGGACCCTGCTCGCACTCTGGCTCAGCGGCCAGCGCGAGGCGGGGGATATGGATGCGGGGCGCTGATCAGCACGGAGCTTGTAGGGTGAGCAAAGGCGCGTAAGCGCCGTGCCCACCATCTTGCGACGATCGCGATAGAGAAGCGGTGGGCACGCTGCGCTTTGCCCACCCTACGGCAGCGGTGCTCGTCAATCCGCCACGATCTTCACGCGATCCCTGACCTTCACCTGCGCGGTGCGATCGAGGCCGTTCAGCACGCGGAAGCGTTCGGCGGGATGATCGACGCCGGACATGCGGTGGGAGAGCGATTCCACGGTGTCGCCGGGCTGCACGGTGATGACCTTGATGCGCAAGGGGCGCGCGGCCTGGATTTCCTCGAGGGTCAGGCGGCGGAACGAATTGACGGTCTCGCGCGCATTACGCTCGCTCTCGGTCGATTTCTGCCGTGTCGCGAAGATGAAGCGGTAGACGTCGCTGCCGAAGCGTAGGGCATAGACCTTGAACTGCCATTGGTCGCCCTTGGCGGTGGCGGACGCGGCCGGGAAACCGTTGACCGTGATATCCTCGGTCGACGCCTTCTCGACGCCTTCCATCCAGCCGGAATTCAGGTAGTCGCCGAGCGACTGCTCGGCCGGCACCCGCACGACGTCGAAGCGCATCGCCTGCGAACCGCCCTCGCGCACGCCGATCACGGCCTGCGCGGTGTTGTCGAGCGTGAAATTGTCCGGTGCCTGGAAGGTGAAGCCGAGCTTGGGATGCAGGAATCTGCGGCCGCGCACGAAACCTTCGCTGGGGTCCTCGCCATAGACGAGGTTGTCGATCGCGGCGAGATAGCTCTCGCGGTCGCGCTCGGCGCCTTCGGGAGCCGCATATTGCCGCGCGATCGCCTGCGCGTTCTGCACGCGCTCCGGCGTTGCCGGATGCGAGGAGGTGAAATCCTGCGCGCGCGGATCGAGCGAGCTCTTGCCGGCCTTGAGCTCGGCATTGCGCTCCATCGCCGAGAGGAAGCGTGCCGCGCCGTAAGGGTCGAAATGCGCCTTGGCGGAGATGCCGACGCCGATGCCGTCGGCCTCGATCTCCTGCTTGCGCGAGAAGCTCGCCATGGTGAGCTTGGTCTTGGCGAGCGCGAGAGCGGTGAGATCGGGATCGTTGCTCATGTCGGTGACGACGCGGGTGACGATCGCGGCCTGGCGGGCCTGGTCCTCGCGCATCGCGGCGTGCTTGGACAGCACATGCGCCATCTCGTGGCTGAGCACCGAGGACAATTCCGACGTATCGCTCGCAAGCGCAAGCAGCCCCCGCGTGACATAGAGCTGGCCGTTCGGCAGCGCGAACGCGTTCACCGCACCGGAATTGAGGATGGTGACCTTGTAGCCCTGGTCGGGCCGGTCGGAGGCCGCGACCAGCCGGTCGACGGTCTTGCTGACCAGCGCCTCGAGCCTGGGATCGTCATAGGTCCCGCCATAGCTCGCCAGGATGCGCTCATGCTCCTTCTCGGTCGCCGGGGTTTGCGCGACGGCGGGCTTGGGCTTGGGCATTGCCACGGCCGGCGGCGCGGCAGCGGTCTGAAACCGGCCCATGTCGCCGCAGCCCGCCAGCGCCGTGCCCAGGACAAGGCAAAGCACGGCCGGCGCAGCCCGCAGGCGGCGGCCATCACCTCGTACGTGCTGTTCTAGCACCCCATTCACGTCGCTTAACCCGTGCCTGGCCCGTTTTAGGGCCTTACCCCTGTCGGCTCGCTTGCACCCAGCAACTCGACCTGTCCTACGAGGCGCAGATCGATCCGCGGCCCCGTATTCCCCTCGATCCAGCCCCGGACTCGAATACGCTTGTTCTCCAAGGACTTGAGGGCTATTCCGGCGCTCTCGAACGCCGGTAACGTGCGCCTTGAAATAGTCGCCGCAAAGCCGCGTGTCCAGTTCCGTCCGAAGTTGAGGTAGGTCGTTGCCCCAGCTTGCCGGACCGACAGGACTTTGCCCTCGACCACCATAAAGCGCCCGATCCCCGCCAAAATATCGTCCGGACTTTCCGCGTTTTTTATGGCCGACGGGTCAGCCCAGCTGCCCATTTTTTGGCGCCGCGCCTCCGCCTCCGACGCCATCAGGGCGGCGGCGCAGTCCTTGTCGGTGATCTCCGCGGAGACGAGCGCGTCGCCCTGGGCTAGCAGCAAGGCCTGCACCGAGGTGTCGCTTTCACCGACGAAGACCAACGCGCCCTGGCGGCCGTAGCGATCGGGCGTGTCGTCCGTGCTGCGGAGGATGACGTCGCGGCCGAGGATCAGCGACGTCAGCGCCTGCTTGGCCGTCGCTGCCGGCTCGATGCCGGTGAGGCGGATCTCGCGGCCGTCATCGAGACGCACGCTGCGGCCATCGACGATCGCGGCGACGCGGGCCTCGCCTTGAAATTCGAAATGGCACGGCGCGGCGGATGCGTGGTTCGACCCGACCAGAACGAGTGCGACGATGAGATGAAGCCGTTGCGTCACGTGACCCGGAGAGGTTGCGTTGCGCGCTCACCTTAACTCATGCGGGGTTGGGCGCGAAGAGGCTTCCCCACACTCCGCCATTGCGAGGAGCACTTGCGACGAAGCAATCCAGACTCCCTCGGCAGAAAGATTCTGGATTGCTTCCGCCTTCGCCCGAGGCTTCGGCGGACAAGTCGCTGCGCTCGCAATGACGGGGGTAGAGTTCTCCGCATCTCACCATTCCGCTTTGCGGAAAACACGCGCGGCAATCGCGCGCTCTCAGCACGCTCATGCTTGCTGCGCTCTTGCGCATACGGCATGATTGCGGCAATTGCGACAAGCCAAGAGCAATAACCAAGCCGCCACCAGAGCACGGCGCGATAAGGGAGATCTTTTTCGATGAAGCATATTCTGTCGGGCATTTTTGCTGCGTCGCTTGCCCTCAGTGCGAGTGCGGTGCAGGCCCAGGACAAGCCGCCGCTGAAGATCGGCGGCATCCTCGACATGTCGAGCCTGTATGCCGACATCACGGGCCCCGGCAGCGAGACCGCGGCCAAGATGGCGGTGGAGGATTTTGGCGGAGAGGTGCTCGGCCGCAAGATCCAGGTGCTGGCGGCCGACCATCAAAACAAGGCGGATCTGTCCGCCAACATCGCCCGCGACATGCTCGACAATCAGGGCGTCGAGATGATCTACGACGTCGCGGCGTCCGCGACTGCGCTCGCCGCCGGCGAGATCGCCAAAGCGCGCAACAAGATCATCATGTTCAACGGTCCGGGCTCGATCCGTCTCACCAACGAGGCCTGCGGCCCCTACACCATCCACTACGTGTTCGACACCTACGGTCAGGCCAACTCGACCGGCCTCGCAACCGTGAAGTCGGGCCTCGATTCCTGGTTCTTCCTCACCGCCGATTACGCCTTCGGGCAGGATCTGGAAAAGGACACCAGCGCCGTCGTGACCAAGACCGGCGGCAAGGTGCTCGGCAGCGTGCGCCATCCGCTCAACACGTCGGACTTCTCGTCGTTTCTGCTTCAGGCGCAGGCGTCCAAGGCCAAGGTCATCGGGCTCGCCAACGCCGGCGGCGACACCGTCAACGCCATCAAGCAGGCGGCCGAGTTCGGCATCACCAAGGGCGGCCAGAAGGTCTCGCCGCTGCTCGCCTTCGTCACCGACATCGACTCGATCGGCCTGGAGACCGCGCAGGGTCTGCTGCTGGCCGAAGCGTTCTACTGGGACCTCAATGACGACACGCGCGCCTTCTCCAAGCGCTTCACCGAACGCATGAAGCGGCCGCCGACCTCGGCGCAGGCGGGCGTCTATTCCTCCATCACCCATTACCTGAAAGCCGTGAAAGCGGCGGGCACGACGGATGCGGCGACCGTGATCAAGGTGATGAAGGAGACGCCGATCAACGATTTCTTCGCCAAGGGTGGCAAGATCCGCGAGGATGGCCGCATGATCCACGACATGTACCTGTTCGAGGTGAAGAAGCCGGCGGAATCCAAGGGCCGCTGGGACGCTTACAAGCTGCTCGCCACCGTGCCCGGCAGCGAAGCGTTCCAGCCGCTGGAGCAGTCGCGCTGCTCGCTGGTGAAGAAGTGACGCGAAGCGTCATCCCGGGGCGCGCGTGAGCGCGAACCCGGGATCCATCGGGCGGCAGTGACGGTTGAGACATGGATTCCGGGTTCGCGACTTCGTCGCGCCCTGGAATGACGGAGCAAAACAACAACAAGGGAGACGCCCCATGAATGACATGGTCCTGCAAAAGCTCGAAGGCGGGCTGCTCACCATCACGATGAACCGGCCCGAGCGCAAGAATGCGCTCAACCCGGACATGGTGCGCGGGCTGGTCGAGGCGGCGCGGCGCGCGGCTGACGATCCGGAGGTGAGGGCGGTGCTGTTCAAGGGCGCCGGCGGTTCCTTCTGCGTCGGCGGTGACGTCAAGTCGATGGCGGAGGGACGGGCACCGCTGCCGTTCGAGCAGAAGCTTGCAAATCTCCGCCGCGGCATGGAGGTCTCGCGCATCCTGCACCAGATGCCGAAGCCCGTGGTGGCGCAGCTCGATGGCGCAGCCGCCGGCGCCGGTCTATCGATGGCGCTGTCCTGCGATCTGCGCATCGCCAGCGAATCGTGCAAGATCACGACCGCTTTCGCAAAAGTCGGCTTCTCCGGCGACTACGGCGGCACTTACTTCCTGACGCAGCTGCTCGGCAGCGCGCGGGCGCGTGAGCTCTACCTGATGTCGCCGGTGCTCACCGCGAAAGAAGCGCATGC
The DNA here is from genome assembly GCF_000296215.2 of Bradyrhizobium sp. CCGE-LA001. Classification (NCBI taxonomy): domain Bacteria; kingdom Pseudomonadati; phylum Pseudomonadota; class Alphaproteobacteria; order Hyphomicrobiales; family Nitrobacteraceae; genus Bradyrhizobium; species Bradyrhizobium sp. CCGE-LA001. The sequence continues at coordinate 672,921 of NZ_CP013949.1, forward strand.
GATCGGCATGGTGACCAAGGTCGTGCCCGACGCCGAGATCGACACCGCCGCCCACGAGCTCGCGCTGTCGCTGGCGCAGGGCCCGTCGATCGCGCTCGGCTTCATCAAGCGCAACATCAACAATGCCGAGCATCTGGCGCTGGAGGATTGCTTCGACGGCGAGGCGATCCATCACACCCGCTGCGGCGACACCGAGGACCACAAGGAAGCCGCGAAAGCTTTCGTCGAGAAGCGCAAGCCGACCTTCAAGGGCGCATGACGATGGCGCCCTACATGCGCCTGCGGCAGATCTGCCTGGTCGCGCCGCAGCTCGAGCCCGTCATCTCCGACATCGCGGAGATCATGGGCCTTTCCGTCTGCTACCGCGACGGCAATGTCGCTAAATACGGCCTGGAGAACGCGCTGCTCCCGGTCGACACGATCCTGCTGGAGGTCGTCGCGCCGTTCAAAGACGGCACCGCCGCCGGCCGCTTCATAGAGAAGACCGGCGGCCGCGGCGGCTATATGGCGATCTTCTGCTGCAACGATCCGGACGAGCGCGGCCGCAACGCCAATGCGCTCGGCGTGCGCACCGCCAATGTCATCGACCACGCGCCCTATCACGGCGTGCAGCTCCACCCTCGCGACTGCCGCGCCGCTTTCATCGAGTTCAATCACACCGAAGGCAGCGACGACATTCTCGGCGCCTATCCGCCGGCGGGACCGGATTGGCAAAAATTCATCCGCAAGGACGTGACGCGGGCGCTGACGGCGGTGGAGATGCAGAGCCCGGATCCGCAAGGACTTGCGGAGCATTGGGGCAGGATCCTCGGCGTTGCAGCGCGCGACGCCGAACTGAAGCTGCCCAATGCAACCTTCCGCTTCGTGAGCGGTGCGAGCGAGATCATGAGCGCGCTGGAGTTTCGGGTGAGCGATGCCGCACGCGTGCTGCATGCGGCGCGGGCGAAAGGGCATGCGGTCGCGGGGAATGAGTTCTTGCTGGGCGGGGTGACGTTTCGGGTGAGCTGATTGCGCTGCACCCTCTCCCCTTGTGGGAGAGGGTGGCTCGCCGCAAAGCGGCGAGACGGGTGAGGGGTCTGCCTCCGCGAATTCGCTTCTTCATTGTGCGCGCGGAGAGAACCCCTCATCCGGCGCTTCGCGCCACCTTCTCCCACAAGGGGAGAAGGAAGGAAAAGATCAACGCCCCTTAAAATTCGCCACGCGCCGTTCTTCGGTCGCCTTGACGCCTTCCTTGAAATCCTCCGTCGCGCGCAGGCGGGTCTGCTCGGCGAGCTCGTGATTGGTCGCGGCCATGACGCGGTCGGCGAGGCTGGCGCGCATCGTGGCGCGGGTCGAGAGCAGGCCGAGCGGGGAGCATTCGGCGATCTCGCCGGCGAGTTTCATGGCGGCCGGCTTGACCTGGTCCTGCGGCACCAGCTCATTGGCGAGGCCCCATTTGTAGGCTTCCTCGCCCGTGACGCGGCGGCTGGTGTAGAACATCAGCTCGGCATTGTTCTTGCCGATCAGCTCGGGCAGCGTCACGGTCAGCCCGAAGCCGGGATGGAAGCCGAGCTTGGTGAAGTTCGCGGAGAAGCGCGCCTCGGGGCAGGTGACGCGGAAATCGGCGGATACCGCAAGGCCGAGGCCGCCGCCGATGGCCGCGCCCTGCACGGCCGCGACGATGGGCTTCTTGGCGCGGAAGATGCGCACGGCCTGGATGTAGAGATGGTTGATCGGGCCGAGACTGTCGGCCGGGTCGCCCTTCTTCTCGGCCTCGCGCGCCTCCTGCTCCTGCCGTGCCGGATCGCCGAAATTGGCGCCGGCGCAGAACGCCTTGCCCTGTGCCGACAGGACCGAGGCCCGGATCTCGATGTCGCGGTCGAACTCATCGAGCGCATCCGCGATCTGGTTGATCAGCGAAATGTCGAAGAAGTTGAGTGGCGGACGGCGAATCTCGATGGTGCCGACATGCCCGACCTTCTCGACGCCGATATCTTTGTAGGTGCTCATGATGATCCTCGATTGAATTAGCGCAAGCCAAGTCCGCGGGCGATGATGCCGCGCAGGACCTCGGTGGTGCCGCCCTGGATGGTGAGTTTCGGCGCGGTCTTGATGGCGAAGTCGAGCTGCCGCTCCAAAGTCTCGCGGTTGGTCGCGGTCTCCTCGACGAAGGCGGCGAGATCGCGCACGCGATGCGGCAGCTGCTGCTCCCAGACCGTGCCGATGTCCTTAACGATGGACGCCTCTACCACCGGCTCCTTGCCGGCCTCCAGCATGCCGGCGACCGAGACCGACATGCGCCGCATGGTGTGAAGCTGCGCGACGAGGCGCCCGATGCCTTCGGCGCTGCGCGTATCCGGATTGGGGCCGACCGCGCGGACCAGCTCGGTCAGCACGTAATAGGTTTCGAGGAAGCGTTCGGGACCCGAGCGCTCATAGGCGAGCTCGCTCGTCGCCTGCTTCCAGGCGCCGTCGACCTCGCCGAGCACGTGATCGTCGGGCACGAAGAAGTCGGTGAACACGACTTCGTTGAACTCGTACTGGCCGGTGATCTGGCCGATGGGGTTCACCTGGATGCCCGGCTGCTTCATCTTGACCAGGAACTGGGTGAGGCCGTGCCGGCGGTTTTCCTTGGTCGGCGGCGAGGTTCGGAAGATCGCGATCATGTAGTCGGCGATGTGCGCCGACGAGGTCCAGATCTTGGTGCCGTTGATGAGATAGCCGCCGTCGGTTTTAGTCGCGCGCGTTTTCGCCGCGAAAAGGTCGGAGCCGGAGTTCGGCTCGCTCATGCCGATGGCAAAGCAGATCTCGCCGCGGCAGATGCGCGGCAGGATGTCCATTTTGATGTGCTCGGGCGCGTATTTCAGCAGCACCGGCCCGCTCTGGCGGTCGGCGACAAAGAAGCGCCGCGTCGGCGCGTTGGCGACGCGCATCTCCTCGGTCACCACGTAGCGCTCGAGGAAGGAGCGCTCCTGGCCGCCGTATTTTTTCGGCCAGGTCATGCCGAGCCAGCCCTTGGCGCCGACCCGCCGGGAAAATTCCGGCGCGTCAATGTCTTCGCGGTTGGGCTTGTGCGGATCGAAAGTGCCGGCGGCGATCTCCTCGGCGAGGAAGGCACGCACTTCCTTGCGCAATTGCTCGCACTTCTCGGGCAGGCGGATCGGATCGAAACGGAGGGCAGCGGTCATTGTTTCTCTCCCGGATCAGCGCGACGCCACGAGCGGCCATAATTCATCGGCACCGCGGCTTGCGACGAGCTTGCCGAGCTCGACAGCCCAGTGGCTTTCCGAGCCGAAATCGTCGCGCCAGGCAAGCGCCCGCAGTGAATAGCGGTGCAGGATGTGCTCCATGGTGAAGCCGATCGCGCCATGAACCTGATGCGCGATGGCACCGCCCTTTTCCGCAGCTTCCGCGCAGCGGATCTTTGCCGAGGCGGCTTCGAGATAGACCTCGTCGTCGAAGGATTTTGCGTTCGCGATCGCATCGGCCGCGGACGTTGCGGCCGCCAGTGCTGCGGCGGATTCGCCGGCGAGGCGCGCGAGATTGTGCTGCACGGCCTGAAATTTCGAGATCTTCTTCTCGAAGGCGACGCGCTCGTTGGAATAGCGCACGGAGATGTCGAGCATGGATTCCAGCGCGCCCGCGATCTGGAGGCTGCGGGCGACGCCGCCCATCAGCATCAAATTGGTCTGGTCGAAGCCCTTCGGTGCCGGCTTGATCGCCACGGGCTGCACTTTGTCGAGCGTGACGGTGTCGCTGTGGTCGTAGCCGACATTGAGCCCGGCTTCGATCCGCGCCTTGGCTGCATCGACCAGCGCGATGGAAGCGCCGTCCTTGCCGTGTGCGAGCACTGCAAAGTGCTTCGCCGCCTTGGCAAAGGGCACTCCGCGCGCGCGGCCGGAGAGCGCGCCATTGGCATCGAGCGTGATGCGATCCCGCGGCGAGGCCGGCAGCACGGTCATCTCGCCTTCGGGCGATGTGATCTTCGCCTGCGTCAGCAGCCAGCCCGCCAGCATGGTCTCGGCCAAGGGGACTGCAACCGCAAAGCGGCCCGCAGCGTTCAGAAGGGCAAAGCCGTCGGCAAGGCTGGCGCCGGAGCCGCCGAGATCATCCGGCACCCAGGACAGCGTCAGGCCGGATTCGCTCAGCGCTTGCCACAGCGGCGCCTGCCAGGAATCCTTCCTGTCGTTGTTGATGGTCTGCGGATCGGCGAGATCGGCGAAGATCTTCTCCGCGGTCTCGACGATGATATTGTCACTCTCCGCCACAGCGTTCCCCGTGTTTTGCCATTGGCGCGTCCCGCTGCATGAGTGGGCGCGCAAGCTCTTCTTGCGCCCGATGATCGGAAAAAGCCATGGCTCTGACAAGCGTTGATCGCAGGTCAACCTGCGGCGCGGGCATGGGGGATCAGCTAATTCCGCTTAGCGGAGTTTGCTCGATTTGCAGCGCGCGGCAAACTCGCTAAACAGGACGCCGAGATCAAAGAGACAGGGGAAGGATTTGGGATGGCCAAGGATAGTCTGTGCGCAATCGTGACGGGGTCGGCGTCTGGCCTCGGTGCTGCGACCGCGGAAATTCTCGCGCGGAGCGGGGCTCGGCTCGTCATCAACTATTCGTCGAGCCAGAAGGAGGCCGAGGCAACGGCAGAGCTCTGCCGCAAGGCGGGCGCCGCGGAAGTCCTGGTCGCGCAGGGCGACGTCTCCAAGGATGACGATTGCCGCAAGATCGTCGCTGCGGCCAGCGGCTGGGGCCGGCTCGACATCCTCGTCAACAATGCCGGCACCACGAAGCACGTCGCGCACGCCGATCTCGACGGATTGTCGGCGGAGGATTTCCAGCGCGTATATGGCGTCAACACCATCGGCCCGTTCCAGATGGTGCGCGCGGCGCGCAGCCTGCTCGAAGCCGGCGCGAAAGCTTCGGGCCGGCCCTCCGCCGTCGTCAACGTGTCCTCGGTCGCCGGCATCAGCGGCGTCGGCTCGTCGATCGCTTATGCCGCGAGCAAGGGCGCGCTCAACACCATGACCCTGTCGCTCTCGCGCGCGCTGGCGCCGCTGATCCGCGTCAACACGGTGTGCCCCGGCTATATCGACACGCCCTGGTTCACCAAGGGCCGCGGCGAAGCCGGCGCCAAGCAGGTGCGCGACAGCGTGGTGGCGAAGGTGCCGCTCAAGGTCGCATCATCTGCGGAAGACATCGCCCAGCTCGTCTGCTTCTTGGCGATGCCGGCCTCCAGCAACATGACCGGCGAGGTCGTGCGCATGGATGCGGGGATGCATTTGATTACGTGATTTGGCGTCGCGCTCTCTCCACGTCATGGCCGGGCTTGACCCGGCCATCGACGTGTTGTCGCGCCGATAGAAAGACGTGGATGCCCGGGTCAAGCCCGGGCATGAGGATGAGGTGGCAGCGTACTGCCTTCGCGAAAAGACACTACCCCTTGATCACCCCACTGGCCACCAGGCGGTGCCAGATGAACAGCACCACCACCGCGCCGATGGTGGCGGTGATGAAGCCGGCGCCCTGGTCGGGGCTGTAATGTCCGATGGACTGACCGACGAAGGTTGCCAGAAACGCGCCGGCGATGCCGAGGATGGTGGTGAGGATGAAGCCGCTCGGATTGTTCGGCCCCGGCGCGAGCCAGCGCGCGATGAGGCCGGCAATGAAGCCGACGACGATAATCCACAACAGGCCGCCCATGCTCATGACAGTGCTCCCCTCATTTTGACGAGACTTAAATGCGGCCCGAGAGCTCGTTCTCGGTCGGCAGCCGCCCGTCCGGCGTCAGATGGTCGATCACTTGCGGCAGATACTGGCTGAGTCCGGACAGCAGTTCGTCGCGCGACAAGCCGCTCTGCGCGGACAGGCTCTCGATCTGGTCGGCGCCGAGCGCGCTGGCGAGATCGCCGGGTTCAATCGGCTTGTTCTCGCCCTTGCCCACCCAGGAATTCGCGGTCTCGCCCTGGCCGCCCTGCTGGAGCTGATTGAGGAGATCGCCGAGCCCGCCGCTGAGTACGGTACCGGCCGCGCCGCCCGCGAGCAGGCCGCCGAGGCCACCTTTGAGCAGGCCTCCGAGACCGCCAAGACCTCCGCTGTCCGCGGTGTTCACCGGCGGAGGAGCCGGTGTCGGCGACGGTTGCGGCGCCGTGCCGGACTGGTTCGCGGTCATATGCTTGAACGCCTTCCAGGCCAGCAGACCGAGCAGCGCCATGGTCATCGGCGACATGCCGCCGGAGGATTTCTCGGAGCTGGGCGCGCTCTGGCCGCGCGGGCCGTTCTGCATGCCGTTGAGGACGTCGAGTAGACCCATGGTGCTCTCCTTTGGCGTCTCGTTCGGCGAGCGCTCGCCGCTGTCTGCCCCCCGGGCGAAAACATATGGGGCTCTCATGACGGTTACAAGGCGGATGCATCGCAACCGGTGGGCAGTCGAACCGACCTCTGCTATCGATGACTGAACGTTCAGGGAGCAATGTTAGTGTCTACGGATCGACCGATCGTGGTGGCCGGCGCCGGCGCCATCGGCTGTTTCGTCGGCGGCATGCTGGCGGCCTCGGGCCGCCGCGTCGCGCTGCTGGTGCGGCCGCGGGTGAAGATCGAGATCGAGCGGTTCGGCCTGCGGCTGACCGATTTCAACGGCTCGGAGACGAGGCTCGGCGCGGGCCAGCTCGCATTGTCGGAGGATACTTCGATCTTCCACAGCGCCGGCATCGTGCTGGTGACGGTGAAGAGTGCCGATACCGCAGATGTCGCGGACCAGATCGCGCAGCATGCGCCACGGGATGCCGTCATCGTGTCCCTGCAAAACGGCGTCGGCAATGTCGCGGTGCTGCGCGAGCGCCTCGACGGCCGCCGCGTGCTCGCCGGCATGGTGCCCTTCAACGTGATCGCGATGGGCGAGGGCCGTTTCCACCGCTCGACCTCCGGCGATATCCATGTCGGCGCGGACGATGCGAACACCGCGGCCGCGCTGTCGGTGCCGGGCCTTGCGATGCGTGCGAGCCGCGACATCACCGGCGTGCAATGGGGCAAGCTCATCATCAATCTGAACAATGCACTCAGCGCGCTGTCCGACATGCCGCTCGCCGCCCAACTGGCGAACCGCGACTGGCGGAGGCTGTTCGCCGACCAGATGGCGGAGGGGCTGGCCGCGCTGAAGGCCGCCGGCATCGCCCCGATCTCGGCAACGCCGATTCCAATGGGCTGGACGCCGGCCCTGCTGCGGCTGCCGGACACGATCTTCAATGCGATCCTGGGACGCACGATGAAGATCGATCCGGAGGCGCGCTCCTCGATGTGGCAGGATCTGAAGCAGGGCCGCAAGACCGAGATCGACTATCTCCAGGGCGCGGTCATCGGCCTGGCCGAGCAGAACAATGTCGATGTGCCGCTGATGCGCCGCATTGTTGCGCTGATCAAGGAAGCCGAGGTCGCCGGCAAGGGTCCGCCCGGTCTGACGCCGCAGCAAATTCGCGGCTAGCACTTTCGATGGAGAAGCGCGATGAAACGTAGCCTGATGATCGGTCTCGCGCTGGCCGCTCTCTGCGCCGCATCGACGCTCGCTTACGCTAGGCCGCCGACGGTGATGAACTCACCCGGCTATGACAGGCGATTGCAGGAGAGCAGGTCGCAGCTGGGCGCGATGCCGACGGCGCCAGCGACTGCGCCGGTGGTCAAGCCGACGCGCGGCAAGAAGAAGCGGATGAACTGAAGCCCCACTCTCCTTCCGGGACGACCGCGGAGTGTGCAGCGTCAGCGGAGCAAAACACAGCTCAGCAGCTCAGCCCTTCTTCGCCGGCTTGCTCGGCGTCGGGCTGAACAGCTTCTTCAGATCGTTCAGGCTTTCCGACAGGCGCGGCCATTCGCAGGAGAAGGCGCCCTTGGTGCAGGGCGCGCCTTTCCGCTGGGCCACGGTCTGCTGCACCTTCGGCCGCTCGACCGGGAGTGGCACGCGCGCGACGTCGGTCCTTAGCGCGACCTGCTGGAGCTGCTGGAGTTGCTGTGCCTGTTGTTCCTGCTGCTCGCGCTGCTGGCGCGCGGTGGCTTGCGCGGCTTCGTTGTTGCGGCGCTCTCGGGCGAGATAGGCGGTGTAGGCTTCGTCGATCTTCTTCTGCTCCTCCGGCGTCGGGTTCGGCCCGACGATGTCGAAGCTGCGATCCTGGAGGAAATCATAATAGGAATAGCCGCCGCCCGGCTTGCGGCGCCCGGCGAACTTGGCGTTGCAATCGGCAAGCGCCGCTGTCTTCTCAGCCTTGGTCGGCAATTTTTCTGCGGCGTCGGCGCAGGATTCGAAGTCGACAGGCGCGCGCTTCCACCATTGCGCCTGGGCATGCGGCACCGTCAGCAGAAAAAATCCTGCCGCAGCAACGAGAAGTGGCGCCGCACGACGCGATGCAACTATAGCCGACATTTACGAGAGCATTCCTTACAAGACTCAACCCGCCCTGAGTCGAGTCTGATTTTTGCCCCTTTATTGCCGGCTTGTCACCCGTGGAACTCGGGAATTTCATGGCTGGAATGCTGACATTTTTTGCTTGACGTGGCGCAGGAGTCACAGCCGCGCGACGGGAGTGCGCTTAGACTTTTATCGATTTGAATTCGAAGGGGAATGTCTCTCATGCGTGCGCTGGCCGGCCTCGTCGCAATCGCGCTGATGCTGATGTGCGGCGATGCCTTCGCGGCGGACGAAGCTGCACCCAACCACAAGCCGGTGAGGGCGATTGCCGATACGCGGCTCGCCGTCGGCGGCCAGGGCATTCTGCCGCTGTATCTTTCCAGCGACTGGTCGCTGCCTCTGCCGGCGATCTCGCGCGCGATCATCGTGCTGCACGGACGGCTGCGCAATGCCGACGAATATTATCTCTCGGCCCACACCGCGCAGGTGGCCGCGGGCGACGATGGCAAGCACGCACTCATGATCGTGCCGCAATTCTTGGCGGAGATCGACATCGAGGCATACAAGCTGCCGGCCGACGTGCTGCGCTGGTCTCTGGAGGGCTGGGAGGGCGGCGAGGCCGCGCTCGGGCCCAATCCGGTCTCCTCGTTCGAGGCGCTCGATGCGATCCTGGCAAAGCTCTCCGACCGGCGCATCTTCCCGAACCTGAAGCAGGTCGTGGTCGCCGGTCATTCCGGCGGCGGCCAGGTCGCGCAGCGCTACGCCATCGCCGGCAAGGGCGAGATGGCGCTATCGCGCCAGCACATCGATGTCCGTTACGTCGTCGCCAACCCTTCGTCCTACGCCTATTTCACTGCCGAGCGTCCGCTGCCCGCGATCGCCAAATCCTGTCCGGGCTATAACAAATGGAAATACGGCATGGACGAACGGCCGCCCTATGTTGCGAACGTCGCGCCTGATACGCTCGAGCAGCGCTATGTCGAGCGCGAGGTGGTGTATCTGCTCGGCACCCTCGACACCAATCCGAAGCATCCCGCGCTCGACAAGAGCTGCATGGCCGAGGCGCAAGGTGCCACGCGTTACGCCCGCGGCCACGCTTATGCGGATGCGATGGCCAAGCGCAACCACGGCACGCCCCATCACAGGGTCTGGGACGTCGCAGGCATCGGCCATGACGGCGACAAGATGCTGACCTCGGCGTGCGGGTTAGCCGCGCTGTTCGACAGTCCGGGCTGCGGCGCGGAGCGCTGATGCGCGTCTCTTGAAGGCAGTCTCTTGGGGCAATGTCTTGAAGGCCCGGCTCCGGCTGTTACACTTCGCAGCGTGAACGCCTCATCGTGAGGCGGCGCCAAGAAGACGAAGTGGAAACGCCTGATGCTGCTGCCCCTGTCCGACGTGCCGCGCTGGTACGCTCAACGAAAACCACATGGCACGATCGCCGTCCGTCACGGGCAGGACACGCTGACATGGGACGAGCTCGAGCGTGGCGCCAACCGGCGTGCGCGGGCGTTCATGGCCAAGGGCGTCAAGCCCGGCGACTTCGTCGCGATCGGATTGCCCAACGGCAACGCGTTTTTCGAGACCTCCTTTGCAGTGTGGAAGTGCGGGGCGACGCCGACCTCGCTGTCATGGCGCTTGCCGCGCGGCGAAGCCGCCGCCGTGCTCGACATCCTCAAGCCGGCGCTGGTGGTCGGCGGCGAGGCCGACTGGAACGCGCCGAACCGCTTGCCCGCCGATTTCGTGCCGGAGGGATTCTCGGATGAACCGCTCGATCCGCCGGTGGCGCGCTATTGGAAGGCGATGACCTCGGGCGGCTCGACCGGCCGGCCCAAGGTGATCCTCGACCATCATCCGGCGGTGACCGATACGGCGGCTGCGCCGCCGCTCAACATTCCCTTCGGCGTCTCGCTGCTCAATCCCGGCCCACTCTATCACAATGCGCCGTTCATCGTGTCGCATTACGCGCTCTTCGTCGGCGGCCAGCTCACCGGTCTCACCAAATTCGACGCCGAGGAGACGCTGCGGCAGATCGAGCGCGAGCGCGTGCAATGGGTCAATTTCGTGCCGACCATGATGCACCGGATCTGGGCGCTGCCGGAGCGCGTGCGCAATGGCTACGATTTGTCGAGCCTTCAGACGGTCTTCCACATGGCGGCTCCGATGCCGCCCTGGCTCAAGGAGAACTGGATCGCCTGGCTGGGGCCCGAGCGGATTTGGGAGCTCTATGGCGGCACCGAGCGCCAGGGCGCCTGTATCATCTCAGGCACGGAATGGCTGACGCACAAGGGCTCGGTCGGCAAGATCGGCGACATGGCGAAGCTTCGCATCATCGGCGAGGACGGCAACGACGTCGCGCCAGGCGAGACCGGCGAGATCTATTTCCTCAACAATGACGGCAAGGACGCGACCTACCATTATCTCGGCGCCGAGCCGAAGCGCCGCAGCGATGGCTGGGAATCCCTCGGCGATATCGGCCGGCTGGACGCCGAAGGCTATCTCTATCTCGGCGACCGCCTCGCCGACATGGTGCTGCGTGGCGGCGCCAACATCTATCCAGCCGAGGTCGAGGCCGCGGTGTCCGAGGCTCCCGGCGTGCGCTCCTGCGTCGTGGTGGGATTGCCCGATCCGGAATTGGGCCAGCGCGTGCACGCCATCATCGAGCCGGAGCCTGATGCGGACGGCCAGGCGATCGCCGACGGCATGGCGGAGTTCTTGAAGGACAGGCTCAGCCGCTACAAGCACCCCGAGAGCTTCGAGATCGTCGGCGCCCCGCCCCGCGATGATTCCGGTAAGGTCCGCCGCACCCTGTTGCGCGACGAGCGCGCGGCGTGGATGAAGGAAGGCCGCGCCTTCCGGATTTTGCCGTCGAAGGCGCGGGCGCACGCTGAATAAGAAAAGTCACGAAAGGATTCCTTGGACATGACGATCACCATCGCAGCCAACAGCGTGCCGAAGCCGCCGGCCGACATCATCGCGGGCTTTCGCGGCGCGCCGACCTCGGTCATCTCCGACAATCTTGCCCGCCTGCCTGGCGCGGTCGGGCTGAAGCCCTATCACCGCGGCGGCGCGCTGGTGGGTACGGCCTTCACTGTGCGCACCCGTCCCGGCGACAATCTCGCCATTCATCGCGCGCTCGAGCTGGTCGGTCCCGGCGACGTCATCGTGGTCGACGGCGGCGGCGACGAGACGCGCGCGCTGGTCGGCGAGATCATGAAGAACATCGCGCAATGGCGCAAAGCCGAGGGCTATGTCATCGACGGCGCGATCCGCGATGTCGCGGCGTTCGCAGCGGACGACTTTCCCTGCTACGCCCGCGCCGTGATCCACCGTGGCCCCTACAAGAACGGTCCGGGCGAGATCAATGTGCCGGTGACGATCGGCGGCAGCGTGATCTCGCCCGGCGACATCGTGGTCGGCGACGAGGACGGCGTGGTGTCGTTTCCAGCCGCGGGTGCCGCCGCGCTGCTGGAGGCGGTCCGCGTCCAAGTCGCGCGCGAGGAGGAAACGCTGAAGGCGATCCGCGAGGGGCGTTACCAGGGCGCTTACGGCAAGTCCTGATCAGAGAAAAAAGGAGAGTATGACGTGAGCCAGAAGGAAGAATTCCACAACATCGACAGTCCCGACGACGGCCTCTTCCGGGAGCTTGCCGCGGGTGTGACCACGCGCATTTTCTCCGGCGAGCAGGCGATGCTGTCGGTGGTGACGCTGGCGCCTCACGCACAGGGCACGCTGCACCATCATCCCGAGGAGCAATGGGGCGTGCTGCTCGACGGCTCCGCCATCCGCGTCCAGGGCGACGAGGAAATCGCCGTGAAGAAAGGCGACTTCTGGCGCACGCCGGGCAATGTGCCGCACACCATGCGCGCCGGCCCCGATGGAGCGCGGGTGCTGGACATTTTCAGTCCACCACGGCCAGAATACAAGAAAGCAGGGTCGGGTTTCGGCACGACCTAAGCGCTTCGCGCTTAGGCCATGTTTTTGAGCATGATCCTTTCGGAAAGCCGCTGCACACTTTCCGGATCATGCTTTGGCGCCAAAGAGCAAAAGCCGGGCGCATCACAAAAGGGAGGGGACTATGACGATCACACGACGCACGCTGCTGGCCGCGCCGGCCATTCTCGCATTGACGCCGGCGATGGCACAGGCCGGCAAGATCACGCTGGTGGTGCCGTTTCCGCCGGGTGGCTCGACCGACGCCATGGCGCGGCTGTTGCAGGCTAGCCTCCAGACAAAGCTGAATCGCATCGTCGTGGTCGAGAACAAATCCGGTGCGGCCGGCGCGCTGGGTGCGGCGCAGGTCGCCAAGGGCCCAGCGGACGGCTCGAACTTCCTGGTGACGTTCGATTCCCATGCGGTGATCCCGTCCATCCTCGACAAGCCGCCGGTCGATGTCGAACGCGAGCTGATGCCGGTCCTGCTGATCGGCACAGCGCCTTACGTGATCGCCGCCGGCGCCGGCCGGCCCTACAAGAGCTTCGCGGACGTGGTCGCCGCGTGCAAGGCGACGCCCGGCGCGGTGAAATACGCCTCTGTCGGCATCGGCACGCTCGGCCATCTCGCCATGACCGTGCTTGGCAGCTAGGCGGGCGTCGAGATCATGCACGTGCCCTATCGCGGTGGCGGGCCGGCGATGAACGACGTGCTCGGCGGCCATGTCGATCTCATCGCGGGATCGGCGGCGCTGGTGGCGGCCCAACTCGGCACCAACATGCTGCGGCCGATCCTGCAGCTCGGCCGCGAGCGGCTGCCGGCTTTGCCGGAGACACAAACCGCGATCGAGGCCGGCTTTCCGGATTTCGAGACGCTGGCCTGGTGGGGCATCTTTGCGCCCACGGGCACGCCTCCGGATGTGGTCGCGGCCATGGCGACGGTCTCGAAGGAGATCCTGAGCGAGCCCGCAACCGCCGCGCAGCTCAAGGAGACCCAGCACATGACGCTGCTTCTCCAGGACGGCGCCGCCTTCAAGACCTTCTTCGACAAGCAGGTTGCCTATTGGGGCAAGGTGGTGAAGGACAACAATATCAGGGCGTGAGGGCCCGCTGGCTCTCATCCGCAGGCGGATGAAGCGCTGCGGGGATAGGGGGCGTGCAGCTCGTCCTGATCTGTTGCGACGAGTCGGTGTGCCCGTCTTGGTGAATTGCAGGCGCTCGGTCTGCGACTCTAGGTATAGGCGCCATTGCGGGGTACTCCGCGAAAAGCAGCTCTCAACCAGGGGGCGTTGCTCGGTTAACGGCAGACCTTGCATTTGCCGGCCGATAGCTGTTTGCTACTATTCCGCGCGGTGGTTGTGCCCCGCCAAGGAGTTGTGGCGCTGTGATGATCAGAGTCGACAACACGTCCTCGGAAAGTGGCTCGGATCGGGGTCGGCCGAAACGGTATACAGCTGCCACGGTGTTCATTGATGTCGTCGGATACTCACGACTCATGGGCGCTGATGAGGAAGGCACGCACAAGCGATGGATGTCGTTGCGAGCCGACGTTGTCGAGCCGCGTGTCGCTTCATTCCGCGGTGAGGTGATCAAGAGCACCGGGGACGGTCTGCTTCTGCAATTCGAGCAGCCCGCGGACGCGATCGGCTTCGCACTGGTGACCCAATTGTACCTCGCCGAGATCCCGCCTGGCGGAAGCGACGCGCTGCAATTGAGGATGTCGGCAAATGTCGGCGACGTCATCGCCGAACGCGACGATATCTATGGCGATGGGGTCAATATTGCAGCCCGATTGCAAGAATTCGCCGGCCCGGGCGGCATTGTGATTTCCGGGTCCATCCACGATCGAGTCAAGGACGATCTGCGCTACCACGCCGCCGATCTCGGCTTCCTCACGCTCAAGAATATCGAGCGGCGCATCCGCGCATTCAAGATCGCGCATCAAGAGTTGCGTCCTCCGACAATCTCCGTTGCTCACGCGCTCAAGCCGTCAGTCGCAGTATTGCCGCTCCAGATGCTTGGGCTTGAAGCGAAGGACGCCTATCTCGCGCAGGGAATTGTTCATGACATAGTCGCTTCGCTGGCGGGTATTCGCGAATTGTTTGTGGTGTCCAGCACATCCACGCTCGGATTCAGCGATCCTACGATCGATCCCGCCGCGATCTGCCACCGCCTCGGGGTGCGATACCTGGTCACCGGAACATTGACCCGCCACGGTGAGCTGTTGCGGATGCGCGTGCAGTTGATCGACGTCGATACGCGCTCCATGCTGTGGACCAATCAGTACGAATCGCCGATCTGGCAGCTCTTCGACGTGCAGGAGAAGATAGCGACCAGCATCGCTTACGCACTGCTTCCGCATATTCACATCTCGGAGCTGAGGCATGCCGAGCGCAAGATCCCCCAGAGCATGAACGCTTACGATCTGGTTCTGCAGGGGATGTATCGGCTTTATCGTCTTGGCGACGACGATATGATTGCGGCGCGGACCTTGTTTGAACGGGCCTTGGAGCACGATCCGCACTATGCGGCGGCCTATGCGCTAATGGCCAAATGGTACATCCTGCATATCGGTGAAGGGCATTCCACCGACTTCAAGGCCGATTCGGAAGAGGCGCTGCGGCTTGCGTCGCGGGCGTTGGAGTTCGAGCAATCGGATCCTATGGCACTTGCAATTTTCGGGCACATCAACTCCTTTCTGTTCGCCGCGTATGATCGTGCGATAGACGCTTTCGATCGCGCGATCGGAGGAACGCCGAATTCCGCAATCGCATGGAGCTTGAGCGCGTCGACATATTGCTACCTCGGTGACGGGCCCCGTGCGGTGGCGCGAGCATCATATGGGATGTCGCTGTCGCCGCTCGATCCCTACGCCTATTTCTATCAGTCCGCGCTCACCAACGCGCACTACACCAACGGGACCTTCGACGAGGCTGTCTACTGGGGGACGAAGGTGATGGCGGCAGCTCCGCGGTTTGTCGCGAATTTGCGGCTTCTTGCAGCAAGTCTTGTGGCGGCGGACTCTGTCAACCAGGCACGCGAGGTTGGAGCCGCGCTCCTGCGGGTCGATCCATCATTCTCCGTCGAAAAATTTTGTAGCTGGTATCCCATCAAGCAACCGGACAGACGCGCTCTCTTTGGCAAACGATTGATTGAAGCTGGGCTGCCTCGCTGACTGAATTCTGTTCAGCGGTCGGTAGCCTTCCAGGCACGAGCAGGTTTTCGCGCAGCACAGCTCTGGAGGAGAATGGCATGGGCATGGGTATGGGAATGGGAATGGGAATGGGCATGGGAATGGGAATGGGCATGGGTATGGGCATGGGTATGGGTATGGGTATGGGGATGGGCATGGCCTTCAGCGCCACGCCCCCTGAGCTCGGCTTCCGACCCTTGACCCTGCAGTACAACCTGGGGCCGAACACCGACCCGAGCTTTCCTGAGGACTTGCTGCCCAAGGAGGCCTGGCAGGACAGGATCGGACCGTGGGATTCGGATGTCCTGTCGTTGCTCTATCTCACTGAATTCCTAGAGAAGACCGACTGGAAGGCGATTGACCTGAACGATCCCGAACTCGTCGGCTGGCAGCCAGGCTATGCGGACTTTGAGAAGTTTGTCGCTGCTGAGATCAGGCAACTCCGGGAGCTCATGCAAACTGATCGCGAGCGCTATATGGCCGAAATCGTCGCGCAGCATGACAACGCGCCCGGTTATTGGGTGGGCCTGATGGCGATCAATGGGCACCAGCACGCACTGACCCTGGTCGTTATGAACCTCGCGGTGCGGATCGGCCAGATCGTGGCGGCGTACTATAAAAAGAGATTCAAGCGGCCGCGACCGTCGTTCGTCTGTCCGGGTCTCTTGCCGGCTTTCGGTCCGCCGGCACATGCGTCATTCCCAAGCGGTCATTCCCTGCAGAGTTGGCTGCTGTCGCGGTTCCTTGCGAAGGTATCGCCCGACTACACGGATCAACTCTACTGGCTTGCAAAAAGGGTTGCGCTCAACCGCGAGCGGGCCGGAGTGCATTACGCGAGCGATAGCGCTGCAGGCGAACTCATTGCCGAAAAGTGTGTGGACCTGATCGAGGCGCATTGCCCGGATATCACGGCGTTGTTTGGTAAAGCCAAGGATGAGTGGATCGCGTCAATAACGCCGGACACCAACGATCCGCTCCCGAATTTTCCGTGACCCCGCCGGTGGCCGGTAGAAAATGGAAGGAGTCGGCTTGGCGGGCGCCGCCTAGCGCGCGATGAGATCGGGGCGATTCATCATCGCGCTTCAGGTTGTTGTTTGAGTATGATCTTTGCGGAACACCGCTGCGCACTGTTCCGGATCATGCTCTGGCTAGAGCGCTTCTGAGCGAAGTGGATACCGGTTCGCGTTAAAAAAACGCGTCAAAACAAGAATCTAGAGCTTCGGTTCTGATTCAATCAGAACCGATAATGCTCTATAAGGTCCACTCCCGATAGCCGAGATTGTTGTCGGTGCGGACAAGGTCCGCCACGGTCACGGGGCCGGTTGCTACAGGCAGGGTAGACCCCGTATCAATGTTGCTGCGATCGCCCGCGACCGTCGCGCGGACGAGCAGGGCGTTTCTCTTCCCGGCCTGTGGTGTCCACTCAAACGGCCCAAAGATCGCAGATGGTTCACCGGGTGATACGTCCGTCGTCGTATTGTTTCCGTTCACCGGCGACCAGTGGTTCGGATCAGTATCCCAAGTGTCTGCATGGTTGCCGACGACTGTGGAAACATCCACCGATGCCGCGGTCGCGATCTGGGCGCCGCGATTCCCAAGTTTGACATAGACATAGTTGACATAGCCCGGGCGCGGCGTCTGATCATACCGCTGGCCGTCCGCGGCGTTGCGGACCCAGAAAACAGCAGGGAGTGCGTGCCAGTGCTTGCAGTACTTGTATTGCCCGCCACGGCCGTCATCGACGTAGATGTCAATCGGCGGCGGACTACCTGGCTCGTCTACTCGCGCAGCCGAAGAAGCTTGGTAAAGGCCTTGTCTCTCAAAAGCCCAGCGGACAACCTTGTGGAGCATTCCGCCCAGCCGCCTCGATCCGTCGTAGTCGAGATAAGGAGTGCCGACATCGGCGTCCATCAGGGCTGTGGCGAACTGCCCCGCCTCGCGGGTCGGTTGCGTCGCGACGGAACCGAGCGAGGCGATCGCGCGTACGACGAGGTAAGCAATGTAGTATGCAGCAGCCGTGCGAGCGTCGACATCCGGCGCCTCGTCCGGGCGAACCGCATCGCCGCCGGAGGCGAGATAGAGCTGGAACAGGGTGCTCGACAGGATCTGCTCGGAGTTGTAGCCGACGGGATCGCGCGGCCCGTAGGTCGGATTTGGTTTCTCATACAGTGTTCCGTTCCAGCCCCATCCTTTCGTGACGTCACGGTCGTGGCGCCGCAACGGCAGCTGGATGAAGGGGAACGTCACCCCCCGCCATGTCTTCGGGAGCTTTGACGCCGGATCACACATGATCGCGCCAAGCGCGTCACCGGCGCTATGAGCGAAGTCGAATTCGGTCGAGCCAGTCGCGGCCAGAATCAGGACGTGGCAGAACTCATGCCAGACGAAGCGCACGTCGGCGACAAGCCCAAGAGGGTGCTTCCAAGTGTCCGCGAAATCCGCAAGCCCGAACAACATCCTGACGTCCCACTCTGTCGCCATTTGGTCGGCGCGGAACGGGGTCACGTAGGCATTGATGCCACGGCCGTCATGGGCCCCCGAGCCCGTCAACATCTTGGCCCGATGTTCGACGGTCAACGGTAGTGCAACCTTTCCAAAATAGTCTTTCAGAACGAACCCGAATCCCTGCACCAGTTGCATCATTGAATCGCAATGACAGTAGGCGCTGACCGCGGCGAACTCGTTGGTTCGAGCCGTGAAGGCGAAGGGAGGCCGCTGCACCGGCGGATCATAGTCATCACCCAGCGCCGCCGGCGCGAGCACGGTCACGCGCGGCCCCGACAGCTTCCGACGGCCGCCACCGGCGTGATCGAGATCCAGTAATCCGACTGGATCGCGCTCGTGATCGAGCAAGTCGGCGAGGCTGTCAGGGCGCAGCTTGAAGCCGCCTGTCTTGCTGGCGGGATCACTGAGGAAGGCATATCCAGCGCAAGCCGACAGGATCGGGGTCTTGCGGACAGGCTTGAGACTCGGGAGATCGACCAGGACCCGGTGTGCAATGGAGTCACCGCTCGCCACCGGCATGAAGATCGCGGCGCTGAGGGCGAGGCCCAGCTTGCCGCTGCGCCCGACGGTTGCCCGCTCGCGCTCATATGCGAGAATCCGTAGATCATCGACCCCGATTGGCCGGCCAAGGCCCAGAACAGAACGAAGCAGCTCCAGCGCGACTTCCTGCTTCAGCTCGTCGGCCCACTCCTGCTTCAGCCCACCGAGCACGTCCTCGACGTCGTTTGCGTGCACCGGCAGCTCAGGATCCTTGAGCGTCGTCGAACGCACACTGGTGATTAGGGGCCTATGGCTCGCTTGCGCGCGATGCACGACGAGTCGAATGCTGCTCCCTTCGACATCGACGGCAATCTTCGAATTCCCGATGGGAACTGTTTGTTGCACCCAGACGATTGTGGTCTCGAGCCTGTCGTTCCGTTTCAATTCGCGGGGCTTTGCCCATGCAAATCGTGCATCACTGGACCGCGCCCGCTCGCCAGGCCCACTCGTGCGGTCAAGGTGTTCCAAATCGTCGTCGCTGAGCGGCAGCAAAGGCGGGTGGGTATGGGAAGCCAGCGTCAGATACTCGAACGCTGCTCGCTTCGCTGTTACGTCAGGGTCACCCACCGCTGGCGTCTGCAGATGGCGCAACTCACGAATAACCCCGTCCGCATCCTTCTCAATCAGAAGATCTGGCTCTTGCGGAAGATTCATAGCTCACCTCGAGGGGTCTCGATCTCCGGCATCACGGAGCCGAGCATGCCTCCGCGGGTTGCGCAACGCAAGGCTCGTTCCGCCTGCTTGAGAAAGTGGTGGAAGGCCAGACCTCCGTGAGGGGGCGGTGATTTCCTCGCCGTTCATGAGCGGAATCTTACGACAGACCCAAGGGTCTCCCGGATGACAACCCGCTCCGTCGTGCCCGACAATCGGCGCATCGCCGATCGGGGATAGCTGGTGCTGGACAGCGATATCAGGCCTGGCTCGCCTCGTCATGCCTTACGCAGCGGCCGTGCGAAGCTGAGCTCATGCCCGTCGGGATCGGCGAGATGGAAGTAGCGCTCGCCCCATTCCGCATCGCGCGGCGTGGTGGATGGCTGCCATCCGACGGCGCGGGCCTGATCATAGGTCGCATCGACGTCGGCGACATAGAAGATGACCCGGCCCCACCAGGACCACTGCTTCTCGTCGGGCTGTGCCGTCAGGTTGAGATATCCGGTGCCGGCGCGAAAACTCGTGAACGCCGCAGATTCGCCGCCATATAGGAGCTCGAACCCCAGCGAGCGGTAGAAGTGCACGGCTCGCGCCATGTCATGGGTGCCGAGCGTGATGGCGCTGATGCAGTCGATCATGTGAGCTGCTCCGCAGAATGGACCTGGAGGTTATGGTACAGCTCCTTGTTCGGTCGATGTGGCCAGTCTAGCGGCTGGCGAACCTCGTCCTGCTCTGCTATGAGGAGCCGAACCTGCAACTTCGGGTTCCGCGGTCCCGTAGCTCAGCCGGATAGAGCGACGGTTTCCTAAACCGTAGGTCGGAAGTTCGAGTCTTCCCGGGATCGCCATTTTTCGTGGGCCGCGGTTACGGTTCGCCACGCTGGTCGGCGCAAAAATTGCTACAGGTGAAGGGCTTGAGGTGAATGGCTTGCTTGCTGGCCCGGCCGGCGTGCCCGCCTCGTCTCACTATCCCCACCTGGAGACCCTGATGCCTTTCGACCTGATCCTGCGCGGCGGCCGTGTGATCGACCCCTCCCAGAAGCTCGACGCCGTAACCGATGTCGCCTTCGCCGGCGGCAAGGTTGCCGCGGTCGGCAGCGAACTCAAGGCCGATCCGGGCACGGACGTGCGCGACGTCTCGAAATACATCGTGACGCCGGGGCTGATCGATCTCCACACCCATGTCTATTGGGGCGGCACCTCGCTCGGCATCGATGCCGAGGAATTCTGCCGCCTCTCCGGCGTCACCACCGCCATCGATACCGGCAGCGCCGGACCCGGCAATTTCGCCGGCTTCCGCAAGCACGTGATCGAGCCGAGCCAGGTTCGCATCCTCGCTTATCTGCACGTCTCGCATGCCGGCATCTTCGGCTTCTCGCACCGGATCATGGTCGGCGAAAGCGAGGAGCTGCGGCTGATGAATCCAATAGACGCGGCCAAGGTGGCCGATGCCAACCGCGACCTCATCGTCGGTATCAAGGTGCGCGTCGGCCTGCATTCCTCGGGCACGTCGGGGGCGGTGCCGCTCGACATCGCGCTCCAGGTGGCCGACGAGGTCGGCATGCCCCTGATGGCGCATATCGACCATCCGCCGCCGAGCTACGAAGAGGTGCTGGCCCGCCTGCGGCCCGGCGACGTGCTGACCCACGCATTCCGACCCTTCCCCAACACGCCGGCGACCGCGCAGGGCACGGTGAAGAAGGCGGTGCTGGATGCGCGCGAGCGCGGCGTGCTGTTCGACATCGGCCACGGCAAGGGCTCGTTCGCGTTCAAGACCGCGCGCGCGATGCTCGCCAACGGCTTCTATCCGGACACGATCTCGTCCGACATCCACATGCTGTGCATCGACGGTCCCGCCTACGACCAGGTCACGACCATGTCGAAGTTCCTGTGCATGGGCATGGATCTCTCCGACGTGGTCGCGGCGTCGACCGTGAATGCCGCGATGGCGCTGCGCCGCCCCGAACTCGGCAGCCTCAAGCCCGGCAGCGTCGGCGACGCCACGCTTGTTACGGTGAAGCAAGGCCAGTTCGACTATGAGGACGTCGTCGGCGAGCACCTGATCGGCGACCGCAAGATCGTTTCCGAAGGCGTCGTCATCGGCGGCCGCTGGTGGCATCCGAATTGAGCGCCGTTAGCTCTGCTCGCGATAGAATTGCAGCAGGCGGCTGCCTGCCGGGGAGAGCCAGTCGGGCGCGCCGGTGATGTAGCCCTCGACGCGGCCGCCCATACCCACCAGATAGGTGATGGGCATGCCGATGATCGTGAACATCGCGCTGGATGCTTCGGCCGCTGCGCCATAGGCATCGGCATAGCAGGCGAGGTTTCGCACGGCGAGACTGTCGAGATATTTGCGGATCTTGCGCAGGTCTTTGGTGTCGGTGCAGATCGCGACGATGTCGAGCGCTTCGGGTCGTGATGCTGCAAGGCTTGCCAGCATGGGCAGGTCGAGCTTGCAGGCCGCGCACCAGGTAGCCCAGAAATTCACCAGAGTGATGCGGCCCGGCTTTGCTGTGATCACGGCGTCCCGACCCCCGATATGCTGAAGCCTGAGCTGCGGCATCATTGCGCGCGGCCGCACCATTGTGAACTGGCTGCGGTCGGCCTTGAACACCGGCGGCCAGCTCTCCCGCGCGCGGCTTGCGCGGAGAGAAGCGGCCAGCATCGGCGCGGCGATCAGGATCGATCGCCGCGACATCACTGGTCCCCTTTCGTGCCGCTCATCAGGCATGGATATAGGCCCAGCCCTTCAATTGCAGGTCGACGACGCGGCCGATTCCGAACGGGACGAGGGTCGCGCCTGCGATCAGCGGGATGGATATCTGCTCCTTGGCTTCCGCAATCACCTTGGATGAGGCGCACATGCTGTAGGTGAGGTTCGGCAGCGATTGCCGCAGCGTCGCGAGCGGCTCGCCCAGTGGGGTCTTGTCCGCGCGGAAGACGTCGATGCCCTTGCCGTTGGCGACGACCTCGATCAGCAATTTCGCGCCCCTCTCGGCAAAATGCTTGGAGAGATTGGCCGAGTAGCTGATTGCGTGCCCCATGACGTAAGGCTCGTTGCTGTCGATCAGGATCACGACGCCCTGGGTGAGACGATCCTCCTTGGCCGCGGCACCGCCGGCTGTGAGGATTGCGGTGCCCGCGAGCAGGCCTCTTCGGGACCATGCAGTTGCTGAGATCATGACGTTGCTGCCGGTCAGAACTGACGCGGCGCGATCGGCGCCTTGCTGCCGCGGCCCCACAATACGAACAGGCTGAGCGCAAGCAGCGCGATGTTGAGCGGTGCCACGTCAGCCTCGCCGCGCGAGAGGTGGAAGACGAGTGCGATCACCTGCAGCACCGCGCAGCCGAGCGCGGCCAGCACCGTCAGCCGGGGCAGGATCCGTGTCAGGGCCGGCAGCAGGATGCCGATCCCACCGGCGAGATCGACCAGCGCGATCGAGTGGACAAACGTCTCGGAATACTGCCCGGCCCAGGGCATCATCGCGGCCAACTGGGGAATCGGGGTGGTGAGCTTGACGAACCCCGCCGAGACAAAGACGAAGGCGAGGACGACCTGCGCAGCCCAGAGGCCGATGCGGAGGGCCCGCCCGGGGGCAGCGGTCTCGAGGGTCGTGGTGGACATGGTGTTGCTCCAGGAATGTGAGGGTTGCCACCATTTGATGATTTCCTGATTATTGATCATTATCGGTTGCGGGATGGGTTCGTTTCCTGGATGTTGATGATCCAATGGATACTCTGGTCAGTATGAGGGTGTTTTGCCTGGTCGCCGAGCTCAAGAGCTTTGCGGCCGCGGCGCAGCGCCTGCGCATGTCGCCCGCCATGGCGAGCAAGCACGTGATGCAGATCGAGAAGCGGCTGGGCACGAGGCTGCTCAACCGGACCAGCCGGCGCGTCAGCCTGAGCGAAAGCGGCACGCTCTATTTCGAGCAGGCCCGGCAGATGCTGGACTCGCTCGACGAGGTCGAGGCCGCCGTCAGCAACGCGACGGTGGTGCCGCACGGCACGCTGCGGCTGACCGCGCCGGTGTGGATGGCGAACTCGATCTTCGCCGGCGTGCTGGCCGACTATCAGGCCCGCCATCGGGACGTGCGTCTCGACGTCGATCTCAGCGGGCGGCTGGTCAATCTGGTCGAGGAGGGATTCGATCTCGCTTTGCGCGCGACCGGCGCACCCGACGAGGCGCTGATTGCGCGGCCCATCACCAACGTTCCGTTCTATCTGGTTGCCGCTCCGGCCTATCTCAAACGTGCTGGCCGCCCGGTGTCCTTTGCCGATCTCTCCGGCCGGGCCTTGCTGCACTATGCGCTTTATCCCGGCGAGAGCTTCTCCTTCCAGGGCGAGCACGGCCTCGAGACCGTCAAGCTCAATCCGGTGCTGCGCAGCGGCAACGAAACGCTGCTGCATATGGCTGCGCTGGAAGGGATGGGGCTCGCCTTCCTGCCGAAATGGCTGGTCGCCGAGGACATCGCCAGCGGGCGTCTCGAACATTTGATGTCCGAGCAGGTCGTCTTCGTCGGAAAGCTGTTCGCGGTCTATCCGAGCCGCAAATACCTGTCCGCGAAGGTGCGGACCTTCATCGATTTCATCGCCGCCGACAAGCGGATGAGGTAGCAGCTCACAGCGGCTCGATTGCAGCGACCTGATTACAGTGATCTGGCGATCAGCAGCTTCATGATCTCATTTGTGCCGCCATAGATCTTCTGGATGCGGGAATCGATGAAGATGCGCGAGATCGGATATTCCTGCATGTAACCGTAGCCGCCGAACAGCTGGAGGCATTCGTCGGCGGTCTCGACCTGCTTCTCCGAGCACCAATATTTCGCCATCGACGCCGTGACGGTGTCGAGATCCCCGGCGACCAGGCGCTCGATGCACCAGTCGACGAAGACGCGCGCAATCATCGCCTCGGTCTTGCGCTCGGCCAGCGTGAAGGCGGTGTTCTGGAAATCCATCAACGGCCTGCCGAACGCTTTCCGCTCCTTGGTGTAGTCCGTGGTGAGCTTGACCGCTCGCTCCATCGAGGCGACGGCGCCGACCGCGAGGGCGAGGCGCTCCTGCGGCAGCTGCTGCATCAGCTGGACGAAACCCTGGCCTTCCTCCTTGCCGAGCAGGTTTTCCGGCGGCACCGTGACATTGTCGAAGAACAGCTCCGATGTGTCGGAGGCGTGCAGCCCGATCTTGTCGAGGTTGCGCCCGCGCTTGTAACCGTCCGCGCCCGCCGTCTCGACCACGATCAGCGAAATGCCCTTGGCCCCGGCATCGCCGGTGCGTGCGGCCACGATGACGAGGTCGGCGGCCTGGCCGTTGGTGATGAAGGTCTTCTGGCCGTTGATGACGTAGGAATTGCCCTGCTTCTTCGCCGTGGTCTTCACGGCCTGCAGGTCCGAGCCGGTGCCGGGTTCGGTCATGGCGATGGCGCCGACCATCTCGCCAGACGCCATCTTCGGCAGCCAGCGCTTCTTCTGCTCCTCCGAGCCGTAGTTGAGAATATAATGCGCGACGATGGCGCTGTGCACGGAGACGCCGGTGGTCAGCTCCGGCACGGTGCTTTCGAGATCGTCCAGCACGGCGGCGTCATAGGCGAAGGTCGCGCCCAGCCCGCCATATTCCTCCGGCACGCTGGCGAGCAGCGCGCCCATCTCGCCGAGCCCGCGCCAGGCGAAGCGATCGACCATCTTCTGCTCGCGCCATTTCTCGGCATGCGGCGCCAGATCCTTGGCGAGATATTTGCGGAACTGGTCGCGGAACGTGTCCAGCTCTTCGGTCATCCAGGACGATCGATAATGCATCAGCGCCTCGCTCTCAGACAATCAGGCCGCCGCCGGCGACGACCACCTGACCGCTGATATAATTGGATTCCGGACTGCAGAACAGATAGACGGCGTCGGCCGCCTCCTCCGGCGTGCCGCCGCGGCCGAGCGGAATCATGCGCGACATGGCGTCGAGCATGTGCGGCTGCACGCCGACCTTGATGTCGCGGCCGGCGACGTCGATGGTCTTCTGCTGCGCCTCGATCGGCTGGGTCAAACGGGTGTTGATGAGGCCGAAGGCGACGCAATTCACGTTGACCTTGTAGCGGCCCCACTCCTTGCACATGGTCCGGGTCAGCCCGATGAGCGAAGCCTTGGCCGAGGAATAGCTGGCCTGCCCGGCATTGCCGTAGAGGCCTGCGATGGAGGAGATATTCACGACCTTGCGGAACACCTCACGCCCTTCCTCGGCTTCCTTCCTGGCGAAGACGCGGATTGGCTCGGCGGCCGCGCGCAGCAGACGGAACGGTGCGACGAGATGGACGTCGAGCATGGCCTGGAACTGCTCGTCCGTCATCTTCTGGATGGTGGAGTCCCAGGTATAGCCGGCATTGTTGACGATGATGTCGAGCCCGCCGAACCTGTCCAGCGCGGTGCCGACGAAGCGGTCGGCGAAACCTGCCTCCGCGACGCTGCCGTTCACGGCAACGGCATCGCCCCCAAGCGCCTTGATCTCCGCGACCACGGCATCGCCAGGTTCGGCATCGAGATCATTGATGACGACCCTCGCGCCCTCGCGCGCCAGCTTGAGGGCGATCGCGCGCCCGATACCGCGGCCCGAGCCGGTCACGAGCGCGACCTTTCCCTGCAGTTTTGTCATGTGATTGAGTCCTCTTGCTATTGCAGCGCGACGACGGCGCTGCCTTCGAGCTTGACCTCGCCGCGATCATCGGTGGTGGTGAGCGCGAGCCGTGCGCGGCGCTCGCCATTCTCGGCGAAGACCTCCGTCACGGTGCCTTGGCATGTCAGCTTGGCGCCGAGCTGGGTGATGGCGACGAACCTCGTCGCAAAGCTGCGAAGCCTCGACGGCGGTACCACGTCGGTGAGCGCCTGCCCGAGGCAGGCCATCACCAGCATGCCGTGGGCGAACACATCAGTAAAACCGGCCGCCTTGGCAAAGTCGATATCGACGTGGATCGGATTATGGTCGCCCGATGCGCCGCAATAGAGCGCGAGCGTGTGGCGGGTGATCGGCGGAAAGACCTTGTGGACGATGCGGTCGCCGGGCTTGATGTCTCCGGACGCCATCATGACGACACCTCGTTGCGGACCACGATGGTGCGCGCGGTGTCGGCGACATGCACGCCGTCCTGGTTGGTCACCTCGCAGCGGATGCCGATCAGCGTCATCGCGCCACCCTTCTTGTCCGTCACGCTGGTCACGCGCGGCCGAAACGTCAGGGTGTCGCCGACCAGAACCGGCGCGTGATAGACGAAGCTCTGCTCGCCGTGCAGCACGCGGGCGAGATCAATGTCGAGTGCGGTGAACATCTCGAAGGGATCGTCGACGTCCATCATCTCCAGGCAGAACAAATAGGTCGGCGGCACGGGGGTGCCGGCGAATCCGGCCGCCTGCGCAGCATCCGCGTTGCGGTAGACTGGATTCTCTTCATTCAGCGTGTTGAGGAAGTAGCGGAGACGGCCGGGCTCCACGCGCGCGGTGACGGGCGTGAAGCTGCGCCCTACGGCGGACTGATCGACCATGGCGGAGATCAATGCCGCTTGTAGAGCGTGACGACGCAGGCGCCGCCGAGGCCCAGATTATGCTGGAGCGCGACCTTGGCGCCCTCGACCTGCGTGGAGCCTGCCGTGCCGCGCAATTGTCGCGTCAGCTCATAGCACTGCGCAAGCCCGGTGGCGCCGAGCGGATGTCCCTTGGACAGCAATCCGCCTGAGGGATTGGTCACGATGCGGCCGCCATAGGTGTTGTCGCCGTCATTGATGAACTTGCCGGCCTCGCCCTCGCCGCAGAGACCGAGTGCCTCGTAGGTGATGAGCTCGTTATGGGCGAAGCAGTCGTGCAGCTCGACCACGTCGAGATCGCCGGGGCCGATGCCGGCGCTCTCATAGACCCGGCTGGCCGCCTCTTTTGCCAAGTCGTAGCCGACCAGCTGCATCATGTCGCCGGCCTTGAAGGTCGAGGGCGTATCGGTGGTCATGGCCTGCGCCGCGATACGCACCTGTTTGCCGATGCCGTGCTTGTCCGCAAACCGTTCGGACACCAGCACGGCAGCGGCGCCGCCACAGGTCGGCGGGCACGCCATCAAACGCGTCATCACGCCCGGCCAGATCACCTGGTCGTTCATCACGTCGTCCGCCGTGACTTCCTTGCGGAACAGCGCGAGCGGATTGTTCTTGGCATGACGGCTCGCCTTGGCGCGAACCTTGGCGAAGGCGTCGAGCGGGGTGCCGTATTTCTTCATGTGGCTGAGCCCGGCGCCGCCGAAATAGCGTAGCGCCAGCGGAACGCCGGGGGCGTCGATCAGCTGGTCCGCGGCGGCGTCGAAGTCCTCGAATGCGCTCGGGCGATCGGTGTAGACGCTGCCGAGCGCGCCGGGCTTCATCTGCTCGAAGCCGACCGCCAGCACGCAATCCAGCGCGCCGCTTGCGATCATCTGCCGCGCCATGAACAGCGCGGTCGAGCCGGTCGAGCAATTGTTGTTGACGTTGACGATGGGGATGCCGGTCATCCCGACAGGGTAGAGCGCGCGCTGCCCGCAGGTGGAATCGCCGTAGACGTATCCGACATAGGCCTGCTCGATTTTGTCGTAGCCGAGGCCGGCGTCGGCGAGCGCGAGCCTGACCGCGTCCGTCCCCATCTCGTGATAGGGCGCGCTGGCGCCCGGCTTGGCGAACGGGATCATGCCGACCCCTGCGACGACGACGTCAGACATCGCTTCCTCCCGATAAATTACCCATTGGACTTTTTATTACCCATGGGTAACATATCGCTCGATGTCGACCGGAGTCAACCGAGCACCATGGATTCAGCGCCGCCCGTTCCACCGTCGTCACCCTGGCTGCCTTTCGAGAGCCGGCGCCGCGCCCGCGACGAGAAGCGCGAGGCGGTGTTGCGCGCCGCCGTTCAGCTGTTCCTGGAGCAGGGCTATCATCGCGTGACGCTGAACGAGGTGGCCGACCGGCTGAACATCACCAAGCCTGCGCTCTACAATTACTTCCGGGGCAAGGACGAGATCCTGTTCGAGTGCTGGTCGATGGGCGCCGAGCTTGTCGACAGCGTAATCACGGAGATCAACGCCGGCGGTGGTTCGGGCCTCGCCAAGCTGCGCAAGCTGGTGCACGCCTATGCCGGTCTGATGGCGACCGATTTCGGCGCGAGCCTGGTGCGCTTCGATCTGCGCGACCTCGCCGAGCGCAACGCCGGTGTCGCACGTGCCGCCAAGAGGCGGATCGACGCCACGTTCCGGCAGTATATCGCCGGGGGTATCGACGACCGTTCGATCAGGCCCTGCGATCCCAAGCTTGCAGCCTTCGCGATCGCGGGCTCGCTCAACTGGATCGGCCATTGGTATCGCCGCGACGGCGAGCTGTCGCCGACCGCGATCGCCGACGAGTTCACGGTCCGGCTGACGGATGGCCTGGCCGCCGCGGGCCGGTTGGAAATGACAAAGAAGACGCCGAGAGCGCCGCAACGGCGCAACTCAGGACGCAAGACGACTGGGAAGAAACGCACGGGAGGAGGAAGAGGATGAACATCACGCATGGATTGCGGCGCGCGCTGCAGATCAATCCGAACGGTTTGGCGACGGTCTATGGCCAGCGGCGGCGCAGCTGGGGCGAGCTCGGCGAGCGCGTTACCAGGTTGGCCGGCGGCCTGCGCACACGCGGCGTCGGGGATGGTGACCGAGTCGCCGTGCTATCCTTCAATTCCGACCGCTATCTCGAGCTTTATCTGGCGACCGGCTGGGCGGGCGGCGTGATCGTGCCGCTCAACATACGTTGGAGCGCCCTGGAGAACGAGGATGCGCTGCGCGACTGCCGTGCTTCGGTTTTGCTGGTCGACAAGGTCTTCGCGCAGGTCGGCGCCCAGCTCGCCGGCGCCATTCCTGGGCTGAAGCTGATCTATGCCGACGACGGCGAGGTGCCGGCCGGGATGGAGAGCTATGAGGATCTGGTCGCCGGCAGCGCGCCGGTTGCCGATGCCATGCGCAAGGGCGACGATCTCGCCGGCATCTTCTACACCGGCGGCACCACCGGCCGGTCCAAGGGCGTGATGCTCAGTCACCACAATCTGATGGCCAATGCGCTCAATGCACTCGGCGAAGGACTGTTTCCGGGAAGCGCGATCTATCTGCATGCGGCGCCGATGTTTCACCTCGCCAACGGGGCGGCGATGTACTCGCTGCTGCTCTCCGGCGGATCCAACGTGATCGTTCAGGGCTTCACGCCCGAGGGTGTGATGGCCGCGATGCAGAACGAGCGCGTCACCGACGTGCTGCTGGTGCCCACGATGATCCAGATGTTCGTTGATCACCCCGCCATCGGCAACTACGACCTGTCGTCGCTGAAGAACATCATCTACGGGGCCTCGCCGATCAGCGAGGCGGTGCTCGACCGCGCCGCGCGCGCACTGCCGCATGTGCGCTTCACGCAGGCTTACGGCATGACCGAACTGTCGCCGATCGCGACGCTGCTGCATCCCGACCAGCACGTCGGAGAAGGGCGCAAGAAGGGGCGCCATCGCGGCGCCGGCCGCGCCTTGCTGGGCTGCGAGGTGCGGATCGTCGACGAGAACGATCAGCCGCTGCCAACAGGCGCTGTCGGCGAGATCGTGGTGCGCGGCGACACCGTGATGATGGGCTATTGGGAACGGCCGGAGGAGACCGCGCGCGCCGTCGTCGACGGCTGGATGCACACGGGCGATGGCGGCTACATGGACGAGGACGGGTTCATCTATGTCGTCGACCGCGTCAAGGACATGATCATTTCGGGCGGCGAGAATGTGTACTCGGTCGAGGTCGAGAACGCGCTGGCGCAACATCCGTCGGTGCTGCAATGCGCGGTGATCGGAATTCCCAATGAGCAATGGGGCGAGCAGGTCCATGCGGTCGTGGTCAAGCGCAGCGGCGTGGAGGTTTCGACCGGCGAGCTGATCGAGTTCACGAAAGCGTTGATCGCCGGCTACAAATGCCCGCGCAGCATCGAGATCACCGAGACGCCGCTGCCGCTGTCCGGCGCCGGCAAGGTGCTGAAGCGCGAGCTGCGCAGGCCGTTCTGGGAGGGGCGGGAACGGCGGGTCAGCTGACGTTCCCGCGCGCATTTGATGTTTCCAGGTCACCGTCGCGCAGGTACCATCGGCCGGGGCTTCATTGGGAACGTTCAGTCTTGATTGAGAGGCGCGAGCTCAAGCTCGACATCGAGCGTGTCGGCACGGTCTCGGCGATCCTGACGCAGCCGGCCGCGACGCGCGCCTGTTACGTGCTGGCGCACGGCGCCGGGGCCGATATGCGGCATTCCTTCATGGAGAAGGTCGCAGAAGGTCTCGCGAGCCGCGGCATCGCGCCGTTCCGTTTCAATTTCCCTTACATGGAGAAGAAGGGGCGTCCCGACCAGCCGGCGGTCGCGCACGCCGCCATCCGCGCGGCGGTCGCCGAGGCGGCGCGGCTATGCCCGGGATTGAAGCTCGTCGCCGGCGGAAAATCCTTCGGCGGGCGCATGGCCTCGCAGGCGCAGTCGAAGTCTGCGTTGCCCGGTGTCAAAGGGCTCGCCTTCCTCGGCTTTCCCCTCCATGCCGACAAGAAGCCGTCAGCCGAGCGAGCCGAGCACCTCGCCGCCATCGCTATCCCGATGCTGTTCCTTCAAGGCACGCGCGACGGACTTGCCGATCTCAGCTATCTCAAGCCCGTAATTGAAACACTCGGGCCGAAGGCCACGCTGCATGAGATCGAAGGCGGCGACCATTCTTTCGCGGTGCTGAAAAAGTCCGGTCGAACGAATGACGAGGCGCTGACGGAAGTGCTCGACACGCTCGCCGCCTGGATCGACGCGCTCGGCTGAACGTCACGCCGAATAGAGCCCCTTGTCACGCGCCTTCTGGATCGCCAGCGCGGCGATCAGGTCGAGCGTCGGCGTCGATAGGCCCGCGGTGCGAGCGAAGGCGGCGGGCGCTCTCACCAGCACGTCGATCTCCATGGCGCGGCCGAGCTCGTAATCCTGCAGCAGCGACGGCTTGTGGTTGGGCGCGGGGCCACTCCGCGTCACGCGCTTGACCTCGGGGATGAAGTGCTGGGCAATGTCATTGGCCTCGTTCAGCATGCGCGGAATGACGTCGGTGAAGGCGGGATCGTCGCGTACGCCGCGCGCGGTCTGGCCGGTGAGCAGGCACAGCACCGAGAGCGACATGTTGGTCAGCAGCTTTGACCAGATTGCCTCGCGGATCTCGGCGACCGGCGGTGATTCCAGCCGGGCATCGTTGAAGACGCCGCGGAGCCTTGTGATGCGGTCGCAATTGCGGTCGTCGCATTCGCCGATCAGGAGCCGGTTGCGGTCCGGCGTCAGGTTCTGCACCACGCCCGGCGCGATCACCTCGTTGGAGGAAAAGACGACGCCGCCGACGATTCGCTCCTTCGGGATGCAGGCGCGCAGGCGGCCGCCGGGATCGAGGAAGGAAATGTCCGGCGGCGTCGGGTGCCGCGGCGGCAGGCCGATGCCGTACCACCAGGGAATGCCGTTCTGCGCGAACACGATCGCGGTGTCGTCCTGGAGCAGCGGCTTGATGCTGGAGACGAGGCCAGTCAGCGCGGTGGCCTTCAGCGTCGAGATCACGACATCTTGCGGACCTAGCTGGGCTGGATCGCCCGACGCGTTCACCTTGGCACCGACCTCGGAATCGCCGACGCGCAGCTTGAGGCCGCCCGCACGCGCCGCCTCCAGATGCGCCCCCCGCATCACGCAAGAGACCTCATGGCCGGCGCGCGCCAACCGGACCGCAAGATGGCTGCCGACGGCGCCCGCGCCGAAAATGCAGATGCGCATGTGATGTCCCGTCCTTGATCTCGGTGCCGCCCCAGATCAGCATGACACAAGCCGCCATGCGATGGACGCGGCCGCCCCACGCCGGAAAGATATGGATCAGGACGCACAGCCTCGGTCATAGTGCGCAGCAAACGAAGCGGAGGGATCGCCGATGACCGCCAACCCCGTCCTGTGGAGCCTCGATGAGCGCGGCGTCGCGACCGTCACCCTGAACCGGCCCGAGGTGAACAATGCCTATGACGGCGACCTGATCGCGGGCGTGCTCGCGGCCATGGACGACCTCGGAAAGAAGCCGAACCTGCGCGTCGTCATGCTCAGGGGCAACGGCAAGCATTTCCAGGCCGGCGCCGATCTCAAATGGATCAATGGCGTCCGGCCGCAATCGGCTGAGGCCAACGAAGCGGCCTCGCGCGCGACCTTCGAGGCCGTGCAGCGGCTCAACACGCTGCCGATCCCGACTGTCGCGCTGGTGCAGGGCGGTTGTTTCGGTGGCGGCACCGGCGTGATCGCGGCCTGCGACGTCGTGATTGCCGCGGACAATGCGTTGTTCTCGATCACCGAGGTGCGTTGGGGCCTGACCGCGGCGATCATCATCCCGCAGCTCTGCGACGCCATTGGCGTACGGCAGGTCCGCCGTTACGCGCTCACCGGCGAACGCTTCGGCGCCGAGGACGCCCGCCGCATCGGTCTCGTCCACGAGGTGGTTCCGCTCGCCGACCTCGAAGCCGCAGGCGCCAAGGTGGTTGAGCAACTGCTTGCCAACGGGCCGGCGGCCATGGCCGAGACGAAGCGTCTCGCGCTGGAGAGCTCGTTCGGCGGCATGGCGGTGGACGATGCCGCTTATACGCGGCTCGTGCAGCTGCACTCGCTCAAGCGCCAGAGCGCCGAGGCGGCGGAGGGGCTGGCCTCGTTCGCCGAGAAGCGGGCGGCGAATTGGGGCGGCGGCAAGGGCTGAGCGTCAGCGCTCAGCAGCCGCGGCAGATGTTGTTGATGCTGCGATAGACCGCGTCGTCGTCCTGCCGCATCTGGCGCAGTGTTTCGAGAGTCTTGCTCTCATCAGTCGCCGGCGCAGGCCTACGCTTGGCTGCGAGTTCCTCCTCCTGGCGCTTGTAACAGGCTTCGCGGTCGAGCTTGGACTGGATGAAGCGGCAGTTTTGCTCCACGGCCGAGGCGGGCGTGGCGGAGATCGCGAAAACGACAAAAGCGGGCAGGGCGAATTTCAAAAGCGTCGAATCCATGCGTTGAACCAGGTTGCTTGTCGTCGCCCGGCTTGACCGGGCGACCCAGTACGCCGCGGCCTCTCCGTATACGTTGGACGTCTCTGGAATACTGGATCGCCCGCTTTCGCGGGCGATGACAGCGGTTTAATGGTCCTTCTCTCAGTTCCATGGTCAGAGAGCAACCGCGATCTTGTTGCAATGACGCAGCCCCGCCTAAAGCGACTGCGCCAGCGACGCTTTCAGCAACGTCAGCAGCGCCTGCACCGCCGCCGCATTGCGCCGCCGCTCCGGAATCGCCGCCTTCACCCACAATTCCGGAATCGGAAACTCGCGCAGCACCGGCTTGAGCTTGCCGTCACGCAACGCGCCCGCCACGAGATAATGCGAGATCAGCGCGATGCCGTTGCCGGCGATGGCGCTGCGCGCCAGCACGTGGCCTTCGTTCGAAGAGAGCAGCGGGCTGACCTGGATGTTGATGCGGCCGCGCGGTCCGTCGAAGATCCATTCCGGTCCCGTCGGCATGAAGCTGAGGCAGCGATGCTCGACGAGGTCGCGCGGATGTTTTGGCGTGCCGTGTTTCTTCAGGTAAGCGGGCGAGGCGCAGAGCAATCGTTTTAGCGGACAGAGCGGCTCGTCGACGACACCACCGAACGAATGCGGGAAGGCGCCGATCGCGATGTCGAATCCTTCGGCAACGGGATCGACCGGGCGATCGATCAGCACGATCTCGAGCTTCAGCCGCGGGTTCTGGGTCTGGAACGCGCTGAACGCGTCGGCGAGCCGCGCCACCGTCAGCGAGGTCGGCGCCTTGATGCGGAGATGATCGACGAGATCGTGGCCTTTCTCGCCCATTCGCGAGAGCAGGTCGGTGGCGTCAGCCACGACACCGCGCGCGCGATGGACGTAGCGCTGCCCCGCTTCGGTGAGCCGCAGCTGTCTAGTCGAACGGTGGAACAGCGGCGTGCCGATCCGCGCCTCCAGCTGCGTGACCCGCTTGGCGACCACCGAGGTCGAGACATCGAGCTTTCGCGCGGCGGCGGAGAAGCCGGCGGCATCCGCGGTGGCGAGGAAGGCCTGCAGGTTCACCAGGATGTCCATGTCCACCTTTCTCGATTCGCGAAAGCTGATCGCCTATTTTGGTGGATTGTAGCGCCGTACGCGTTAATTCATAGTCGGCCCCAAGCAAGAGATTTCGGGAGCGGGCGCGTCATGCGGGCCACAATGATCGACGAACCGGCACGTCAGGTGCCGCTCTATGGCGAATACGAAGTCGTCGTGCTCGGCGGCGGACCCGCCGGCATTGTCGCTGCCGCCTCCGCCGCGCGCGCCGGGCGGAAAACGCTTCTGATCGAACGCTACGGCTTTCTCGGCGGCATGGGCACCGCGGCCGGCGTCACCAATTTCTGCGGCCTGCACGGCAATGTCCATGGCGAGCACCGCCGGCTGGTGCAGGGCCTGGCGTCGGAGTTGCTGGCGCGGATCGATCATCTGAACGGCCTCAACACGCCGCATCTGATCCTCGGCAAGGTCTATGCGCAGGCTTACGACACCGCCGCATACAAGATCGCGGCCGACGAACTGCTGGCGAGCCACAAGGTGAACATCCTCTTCCACGCGCTCGGCGCCGGCGTGGTGATGGGCGCTAACCGGCGCATCGATGCGCTGATGGTCGAGACCAAAGCCGGCAGGCAGGCGGTGCGAGCCGAGATCTTCATCGACTGCTCGGGCGATGGCGACCTCGCGGTCTGGGCCGGCGCGCCGTTTGAGATCGGCGACGAGCACGGCCATCCGCTCTATCCCTCGATGATGCTGCGCCTCAACGGCATCGATCCCGCTAAGGCGGGCGAGGCCTGGCGCACCATTCCGCAATTGATGGAGAAGGCGCTCGCCGCCGGAACGCATAAATTTCCGCGGAAAAGCGCGATCGTGCGGCCGCAGAAATCCGGCATCGAATGGCGGGTGAACTTCACGCAGGTCGCACGCGAGGACGGCCGCGCTATCAACGGCATCGAGCCCGACGATCTCACCCGCGGCGAGATCGAGGGCCGCAAGCAGGCGCTTGCCGCCTACGAGTTTTTGCGCAGCACTGTCCCGGGCTTCGAAAAGTCCTACATCGTCGATCTGCCGCCGCAGCTCGGCATCCGCGAGACCCGCCGCATCAAGGGCGGCTATCAGCTCAGCGGCGAGGACGTGCTCGGCTGCGCCTCGTTCGAGGATTCCATCGGCGTCAATGGCTGGCCGATCGAGGCGCATGTGCCCGGCGACGTCGTGTTCACCTTCCCGCCGATCCCGCAATCGCGCGGCTACAACGAGCTGCCTTATCGGATGCTGGTGCCCGAAGGCGTCGACAATCTCCTGGTGGCCGGCCGCTGTGCCTCGATGACCCATGAGGGTCAGTCGGCGGCGCGGGTCTCCGGTGCCTGTTTCGTGATGGGCGAGGCCGCCGGTTCCGCCGCCGCACTGGCGTTGTCCGGAAACCGGATCCCGCGTGACATCCCCGTTGAAAAATTGCAGGAAACGTTGAAACAACAGGGCGCCTTCATCGGGCGGGACCAGCCCGTCCCCGAGGGCCTGTAACGGACTGCAGAGAGAACGGGAGGAAACGGGATGATCGGGATTGCGCGGCTCGCGGCAGCCGGCCTTTTGGCGATCATGGCGATGGGCACGGCGAGCGCCGAAGACGCGCTCAAGGCCAAGATCGGCGTGCTTCGCCTGTCGTCCTCCGCGCCGGTCTTCATCGCGCAGGACAAGGGCTATTTTCGCGAGGCTGGCCTCGAGGTCGAGCTGAAATTCTTCGATGCGGCGCAGCCGATCGCCGTCGCCACCACCTCGGGCGACGTCGATTTCGGCATCACTGCCTTCACCGCCGGTCTCTACAATCTCGCCGGCAAGGGTACGCTGAAGGTGATCGGCGGCATGAGCCGCGAGAAGGCCGGCTATCCCCTGATCGGCTATTTCGCCAGCAACAACGCCTACGCGGCCGGGTTGAAGACGCCAAAGGATCTCGCCGGCAAGCGCGTGGCGATGACACAGGTCGGATCGAGCTTTCACTATTCGCTCGGCCTGCTCGCCGACAAATACGGCTTCAAGCTCTCTGAGGTGAAGATCGTGCCGCTGCAATCGCTGTCGAATGCGGCAGCCGCGCTCAAGGGCGAGACCGTCGACGCGGCGCTGCTGCCGATCTCGACCGCGCGAAAGCTGATGGACGAGGGCGGCGCGAAGTTTTTGGGCTGGGTCGGCGACGAGACGCCCTGGCAATTGGGCGCGGTGTTCGCCTCGCCGAAGACGCTGACCAACAAGGTGCTTGTGACGAAGCTGCTCGGCGCGCTGGCGAAGGCGGATCGCGAATATCACGACGTCATACTCGCCGCGATGAAGGACGGCGTCGCCCCCATCAACGAGCGGACAAAACCGCTGCTGGAGATCATTGCGAAGTACACCAATTTGCCGGTCGAGCAGGTGGTCGGCAATTGCGCCTATATCGATCCCGACGGCAAGCTCGACGTCAAGAACGTCGACAACCAGATCAAATGGCTCCAGGACCAGGGCTTCGTCGACAAGGGTTTTGATGCGCATGCGATCATCGCGAAGGACTATGTGAAGGCGGATTGATGCTGGCGATGCTGACTCTCACCGAAGGCGATCTGCCACCCTCCCCTGGAGGGGGAGGGTGGATCGCACCGGCGATGCGCAGCATCGTCCGGAGCGAGCGGGGTGGGGTGAGCCACGGCGGCAGTCTCTCCGCCGTTCGCGTTAGTCGTCGCGGGGCATTTCATCGGCAATCGTTGTCAGCGCCGTCGTGGATGGACTGTCACCCCACCCCGGTTCGCATTTCGCTTCGCTCAATGCGAACCGACCGGTGAAGAAAGCGGGCGCATCGCATGGACCTAATCGCCAACCACATCTGCCACCGCTTCGGCGATCTCGCGGTGCTCGACGACGTCTCCTTCACGGTCAGTGCCGGCGAGGTGGTTGCCATCGTTGGTCCGTCCGGCTGCGGCAAGAGCACGCTGCTGTCGATCCTGGGCGGCCTCCTGCAACCGACCTCCGGCGCGCCCGAGCTGCGCGGCGCGCCGCCGGCAGACAGTCTCAATCCGCTCACCTTCGTATTCCAGGATTTTGCGTTGTTACCCTGGGCCACCGTGGAAGAGAACGTCGAATTCCCGCTGCTGCACACGCAACTCTCGGCCGCGCAGCGGCGCGCGCTGGTCGACGATGCCCTGCGCCGCACCGGCCTGACCGATTTCCGCAAAGCCTATCCAAAGCAGCTCTCTGGCGGCATGCGCCAGCGCGTCGGCATTTCGCGCGCGCTGGCCGTGAAGCCAGCGATCCTCCTGATGGACGAGCCGCTCTCGGCATTGGATTCGCAGACGCGCGAACTGCTGATGGAGGATTTCGTCCGCCTGCTCGCCGACGGCGGCATGGGCGCGGTCTATGTCACCCACAATCTCGAAGAGGCGGCGCGGCTCGCTGACCGCATCGTGGTGCTGTCGCGGCGGCCGGGCCGCATCCGCGAGGTCGTGACCGTGCCGATGACGCGCACTGAACGCGGCGAAACCGCGGCGCGCGAGAAGCTGCTGGCGCTGCAGAACCAGATCTGGTCGCTGATCCGGAACGAAGCCATCGATGCCGAGCGCGAGGTCCAGCATGCTTGATCGTGCGCCGGCGGATGCGACCTCGACGGATCAGGCGACGCGCCGCGTCCGTTTCCGCGGCGCCGGCTTCGTGCCTGCGTCGAGCCGCTTCGGCGGCTGGATCGCGCTCGCGCTCGTCATCGCGATCTGGCAGGCCGCCGGCAGCGCCGGTCTCGCCAATCCGTTGTTCCTGCCGGCACCGTCGGCGATCGCGCGGGCGATCTACCAGCTCGCGATCTCGGGCGCGCTCTGGCAGCATCTGTCGGCCTCGCTGCTGCGCATCGGCGTCGGCTGGCTGCTCGGCACCGCCGCCGGCGTCGCCGTCGGCTTCGCCATCGGCCTGTCCAGGCTCGCGCGCAGCGTCGGCATCACCTTCATTTCGGCGCTGTTCCCGATCCCGAAGATCGCGCTGCTGCCGCTCCTGATCCTCTGGCTCGGCATCGGCGAAGAGCCGAAGATCGCGACCATCGCGCTTGGGGTGTTCTTTTCAACCGCGATCTCGGTCTATAGCGGCGTCGACGCGGTGCCGCGCAACCTCATCCGCATGGCGCAGAGCTTCAACGTTCCCTTCGCCACCATCGTGCGCAAGGTGATCTGGCCCGGCGCGCTGCCCGCGATCCTCGCCGGCTTCCGCATCACGGCCTCGGTCGCGCTGCTCCTCGTCGTCAGCGCCGAGATGATCGGCGCCCAATACGGCATCGGCGCCTTCGTGCTGCAGGCCGGCAATCTGATGCAGACCGATCAGCTGCTCGCGGGCGTGGTGATCCTGTCGGTGTTCGGGCTGGCCGTTGGCAAGGTGATCGGCTGGCTGGAGATGCGGCTGTTGCACTGGCGGTAGCTGCAATCGCCGCTGCCGTAGGGTGGATTAGCGAAGCGTAATCCACCATCCATGTTTCACCGCAAAGAAATCGATGGTGGATTACGCCTGCGGCTAATCCATCCTACCGAAGCTCACGCGTTGCCGCGATCTTCCCGAAAAAGATCCAGCTTCTGCTGCACCGGGCGATCCGAGAAGCTGAACAGAACCGCGTCGTCGTCCGCTTCGTGCGTCACCCAGTGCCAGCTTGGCACGACGAAGAGATCGCGCGGGCCCCATTCGAAAACGGCATCGCCGATGCGGCTGCGGCCGCGGCCCTCGATCGGGCAGAACACCGTCGCATCGGTCGCGCGATAGCGTGCAGTCTCAAAACCCTTCGGCAGCAGCTGGATGAAGGTGCCGATGGTTGGCATGGCGAAATCGCCGGTCTCTGGATTGCTGAACTTGAGCTTCAGGCCGTGGCAGGCGTCCCACTCCTGGCTGGCGCGCGCCTTCTCCAGGGCTTCGCGGGTGTAGGCGTAGGGATAGCTGAAGATCGGCGAGGTCTTCGAGCTGCGCTTCACGTCGACGGGCAGGAGGTTATGGCCGTAGCGTGCAAAGCTGTCGCCTGCGGGCTTGGTGATCTTCTGCTGGTCTTCCTTCGAGCCTTCCGCAAAGGAGCAATCGAAGAACTGCACCAAGGGGATATCGAGGCCGTCGAGCCAGAACATCGGCTCATCGGTTTCGTTGGAATGATCGTGCCAGGTCATCGACGGCGTGATGATGAAGTCGCCAGGCTCCATCGCGGTGCGTTCGCCGTCCACTGCGGTGTGGGCACCCTTACCTTCGAGCACGAATCGAAGCGCCGACTGGCTATGCCGGTGCGCGGGCGCGACGTCGCCGGGCACCACCATCTGCACGCCGGCATAGAGCGAGGTGGTAATCTTGGACTGCCCGCGCAGGCCCGGGTTCTCCAGCACCAGCACGCGCCGCTCGGCCTCCTTGGCCGTGATCAGCTTGCCGGCTTCCGTCATGTAGTCGCGGATGACGTCGAATTTCCACAAATGCGGACGGCAGGCGCTTCTCGGCTCCGGCGTGATCAGATCGCTCATCACGGTCCACAGCGCGGTGAGGTTCTCGCCGTCGATCTTCCTGTAGAACGCCTCGCGTTCCGGCGTCTTGGTCACGGCTTCCATGGTGGCGGCTCCCGGTCGTTTGTTGATTGACAGTATACTGACGATCTAGGTAGCGTCAATATTGGCAGCCAGTGGTTGCCGTCATTCCGGAGCGATGCGATAGCATCGAATCCGGAATCTCGAGGTTCCGGGTTCTCGCTTCGCGAGCCCCGGAACGACAAGAAAGTAAGGGAGGTCTCGATGAAGCTGCACGGCTATTTCCGCTCCAGCGCTGCCTATCGCGTGCGGATCGCGCTCAACCTCAAGGGCCTCGGCGCCGAGCATCTGCCACATCATTTGCGCAAGGGCGAGCAATGCGCGCCCGCCTATCTCGCCATCAACCCGCAGGGCCTGGTGCCGACGCTGGAAAACGACACGGGTGTAGTGCTGACCCAATCGGTCGCCATCATCGAATGGCTCGACGAAACTCACCCCAACCCGCCGCTGCTGCCGAAGGATCCGCTGCGCCGCGCCAAGGTGCGCGCCTTCGCGCTGGCGATCGCCTGCGACACCCATCCGGTGCAGAATCTGAAGGTGCTGGCGCGGCTGCGCGAGCTGGGCTTGCCCGAGGAGAAAGTCCAGGACTGGGCCGCCTGGGTCAATCGCGAGGGGCTGTCGGCCTGCGAGACGCTGATCAGGAACGAGCCGGGTCCGTTCTGCTTCGGGGCGGCGCCGACGCTCGCCGATCTCTGTTTGGTGCCGCAGCTCGCCAATGCGCGCCGTTTCGGCGTCGATGTCTCGGCCTATCCGCGCCTGCTCCAGGCGGAAGCCGCCGCCAAGGCATTGCCGGCCTTTGCCGATGCGGCACCGGAGAAGCAGCCCGATGCCGAGTAAGCCTTCTCCTCCGATCACGATGGACGCGGTCTATGCCGCGCCGGGTTATCTGTTCCGGCGCATGCAGCAGATCGCGGTCTCGATCTTCATGGAGGAATGCAAGGCGTTCGATCTGACGCCGGTGCAATATGCGGCGCTGATCGCGATCCACACCCATCCCGGCATCGACGCGACGCGGCTGTCGGCGGTGATCGCCTTCGACCGCTCCACGCTCGGCAGCGTCATCGAGCGGCTCCAGGTCAAGGACTATATCGAGCGCAGGCCGGCGCGCGAGGATAAGCGCATCAAGCTGCTGCATCTGACCAAATCCGGCGCCGCGATCCTGCGCGAGATCATCCCCGCCGTCGAGCGCGCCCAGGCGCGCATGCTGGAGCCGCTCAAGCCCGCCGACCGCAAGGCGCTGCTGGGGCTCCTGGTGCAACTCGTCGACCTCAACAACGAAGCCTCCCGCGTGCCGCTGCGCGCCGAGGACGCGCTGGAGCATCTGGGGAAGGGTGGGTGAGGGAGTATATGGCGATGCAGTCGCCTTTATCTCCGCTGTCATTCCCCGCGAAGGCGGGGAATCCAGTACGCCGCGGCCTCTCGGCTCAATCACAACTGCCTCTGGAATACTGGATCGCCCGGTCAAGCCGGGCGATGACAGCGGTGGTCACATCCTTAGCAACGCCTGCCGGTCGATCTTCCCCGTGCCGGTCTTCGGCAGCTCGTCGGTGAAGATCACCTCGCGCGGATATTTGTAGGGCAGCAGCTTGCCCTTGACGTAGTCCTGGAGCCGCCGCGTCGCCTCGTTCTCGTTGGCGGCGCGGTTGTTCATCACGACAACGGCCTTCAGCGTCATGCGCCGGTCCGGCAGCTCGGCGGCGAACACGGCGCATTCGCGGATATCGGGGTGATCGGCGAGGCACAGCTCGACCTCGAGCGGATAGACCCACTGGCCGGAGATCTTGATGAGATCGTCGGCGCGGCCGCGGAAGAAGTGGAAGCCCTCGGCATCGCGAACGAAGCGATCGCCGGTGTAGATCCAGCCGCCCTCGCGGATGGTCTCGGCGGATTTATCCGGCCGGTTCCAGTACAGCGGCGTGTTGGAATCGCCGCGCACCCACAGAATGCCTTCCTCGCCGTCGGCGACGTCGCCTCCGTCCTTGTCGCGCAGCGCGACCTCGTAGCCGGGCACGCGCAGGCCGGCGGCGCCGAGCTTCTTCTGCTCGGGACGGTTGGAGAGATAGATGTGCAGCACCTCGGTCGAGCCGAGGCCTTCGACGATCTCGAGCCCGGTGAGCGTCTTCCAGCCGTTGAAGACTTCGGCCGAGAGCACCTCGGCTGCGGAGAGCGCCATCCGCAGGGACGAGAAGTTCGTCTTGTCCGCGCCCTCCGCCTTGGTCAGCGAGGTGTAGAGCGTCGGCAGGCCGAAGAAGACCGTCGGCTCGTACTGCTCGATCGCCGCAAAGATCGATGCGGGTTTCGGCTGTCCCGGCAGCAGCAGCGTTGCCGCGCCTGCCGAGAACGGGAAGGTGACGGAGTTGCCGAAGCCATAGGCGAAGAAGATCTTCGGCACCGAGAAGCAGATGTCCTCAAGCGTCAGCTTCAGCACGCTTCTCGCGAAGGCGGCCTCAGTGTAGGCCATGTCGTGCTGGAGATGCACGATGCCCTTGGGCCGGCCGGTGGAGCCGGAGGAGTACATCCAGAACGCCATCTCGTCGCGGTGCGTCGGGGCTTCCGCCAACTCCGCCGGAAATTGTGCAAGCCAGCCTGCCGCTGCGAATGCCTCAGGCGCGGCATGATCGCCGACCTCGCCATTGACGGTGATCAGCGTGCGCAGGCCGGTCGCCTTGCAGGCCTCCGCATTGAATCGCGCGCAGAGCTC
The DNA here is from genome assembly GCF_000296215.2 of Bradyrhizobium sp. CCGE-LA001. NCBI lineage: Bacteria > Pseudomonadati > Pseudomonadota > Alphaproteobacteria > Hyphomicrobiales > Nitrobacteraceae > Bradyrhizobium > Bradyrhizobium sp. CCGE-LA001. The sequence goes on from NZ_CP013949.1 coordinate 715,440, forward strand.
GGCATCCGCCACCGCAACGGCCGCGCCGGAATCGGCGAGATAGAATTGCAACAGATCCGGTGGCGTCAGCGTGTTGATCAGGAGCGGCACGAAGCCGGCGCGCACCGCGCCGAAGAACGCGGCAGGATAGGCCGGCGTGTCGTCGAGGAACAACAGCACGCGGTCGCCGCGCTTGAGGCCGAGCGAGGCGAAGCCATTGCCCCAGCGGCAGGCTTCCGCGCAGAGCTCGGCATAGGTCCGTGTGCCGGCCGGACCGATGAGCGCGCGCTTGTCGCCGCGGCCCTTGCCGAGATTGTCGAACAGCACGCGGCTGGCGTTGTAGACTTGCGGAACGGCAAAGCCGATCTCGCGAGCCCCCGCGCTGTCCGCGGGCACCTGGTCGCGTATCTGGTTGCTCATGCCGCATCTCCAGTATTCTTGGCGGCCTCGTAACGTGCCATGAAGGCCGGCGACATGTGGCGTAGGCGGGCGTCGTCGATCCGGCCGGAGCGGGTGATGTAGCTGTAGGCGAAATCCATCAGGTCGAGCTGCATGTGCTGGGCGAAGTGCTCGTACCAGAAGGCGCTGGTGCGCGCGGCGTTGACGAGCTTCTGCACCACCGGCTTGCGCGCTGCCTGATAGCGATGCAACGCGGTCGTCAGATGCGCGTCGGATTCCAGCGCCTTGACCAGCGCGATGGCGTCCTCGATCGCAAGGCGCGTGCCCGAGCCGATCGAGAAATGCGCTGAGTGCAGGGCATCGCCGAGCAGCACCATGTTCTTGAACGACCAGTGCTCGTTCCAGACCCAGGGAAAGTTGCGCCACACTGACTTGTTGGAGACCAAGCAATGGCCGCCGAGCGTGTCCGCAAAGACCTCTTCGCAGACGCCCTTGGACTGCTCGACGTCCTTGTAGGCGAAGCCATAGGCTTGCCACGTCGCGTGGTCGCATTCGACCAGGAAGGTGCTCATGGCCGGCGAGTAGCGGTAGTGATGGGCATTGAAGGCGCCGCGGTCCGTCTTCACGAAGGTCTGCGACAGCGTGTCGAAGCGTTTCGATGTGCCGTACCAGACGAACTTGTTGGAGGAGTAGGACAGCGAGGTGCCGAAATCGCCTTCATAGGCGCGCCGCACAAGCGAGTTCAGCCCGTCAGCGGCGACGATCAGATCGTGGCCGTTGAGCTGGTCGATGGCGTGGATCTGGGTGTCGAAGCGCGGCGTGACGCCAACGTCGAGCGCGCGCTGCTGCAGGAATCTGAGCAGGTCGAGCCGTCCGATCGAGGAGAAGCCGACCCCGTCGATGGCGACGCTGTCGCCGTGCAGGTTCAGCGTGATGTTCTCCCAGCTCTCCATATGCGGCGCGATCGCGTCGACCGTCTCGGGATCGTCGGCGCGCAGGAATTCCAGGGCCTGGTCCGAGAACACGACGCCAAAACCCCAGGTCGCGTCGGCCGGGTTCTGTTCGAACAGGTCGACCTGATCCTCGGGGTGACGCTTCTTCCAGAGATAGGCAAAGTAGAGCCCACCGGGCCCCCCGCCAATCACGGCGATCCGCAACGTCTGCCTCCCTAATTGACAGTATACTTACTATCTAAGGGTAGACTAATGGGCTCCCGCGTCCGGCGCCAGCAGAATTATCGGCCAGCGCGGACACACCAAAGCTCATCTTCGGACCGCACGTTTTGCGGGCGTCCGAACCGTCAGGTCCGAATCATAGCCAAACCGCGCCGGCTTGGCTATTCGCGCCTCAAACGCAGCGCTTCACATAGACCCCGTTCACCAGGACCCTGGTGCAGCGCACGGCGGGAACCGGCTTCCGGACCACGACGGCCGCGTTCGGCCCGGCGCAACCGGCGCGATAGACGCCGCGGGCGCAAACCACCGCATTGGCGTCGGTGGTTTCGAAGGTCATGGTGGCCGCGAAGGCAAGCAGTGCAGAAGCGACGAGCAGCAACGAACGCATGTGGTCCTCCCGGGCTTGTCGTGATCGAAATCGGATACTTGCAATAGATTTGTCGTCGCAGGCGCGCGTGAATTCATTCACGCACGTGATCAATCATGTCGTCCCTTGGGGCGTACGAGAGCTATCTCGCCGCGAACGGCGCGAGCACGTCCTTGCACGCGGGCGACAGCGAAGCAGCCCTGTTGGAAATGCATTGAATGATGCGGCCGCCTCCGGGCGCGACGCCCGCGCAGAGCGTGCGGATGTCGGCGCCGCAGGCCGACCTCACGATGAACAGCTCCTCGCGCGGCAGCAAGGGACGCAACACGATCACGGCTGGCGCGGCCGCCGGTGCTGCTCCCGCCGCCGGCGCTGCTGCCGCCGGAGCCGCACCCGCGGGCGCCGCCGCTGCGGCAGCGCCGCCGGCGGCTGCAGCGCTCACGGCCTTCTCGCAGGCGGGCGAGACCTTGGCCTTGTTCTTCTCAAGGCATTCGAGCGCGGGCGCGCCGCCCGGCGGCACGCTGGCGCACACCTTGGGATAATCGCCACGGCACGCGCTCTTGACTGCCGCGACCTGCGCGCTGCTCGGCTGCTTGGCGGCAGCGGCCTTCGGCGCCGGTGCGGCGGCTGGCTTCGCTGCTGGGGCGGCATCAGCCTTTGGCGCGGCTGGCGCCGTTTCTGCCTTGGGCGCGGCCTCGGTCTTCGGCGCGGCGGGCGCGGCTTCGGTCTTGGCGGGCTCGACGGCGCGAACGGCGGTCTGGCATCCCGCTGACAGGCTCGACATGTTCTTCGCCAGGCATTGATACGCTTCCACGCCGCCGGGCGTGACGCTCGCGCAATGCGCCATGAAATCCGAGCGGCAGGCGGAGCGGATGGCGCTCTTCTGGGCCTCGGTCGGTGCTTGCGCAGACGCCCCTGTTGCAATTGCGAAGAGTGCTGCCGCCAGCAACGCCTTGCGCGTCGATGCCTGTTTCGTCGATGCCTGTTTCAATGTGTTGAACATGTGATGTCCTGCCCTGCCGGCCACGCCGACGACGTTTAAAATGTAATGCAATCGCAATCATCGCGAGTGACGCCCTCGCAAGCGACATCATTCGCCGCTTTGGCGTCACCCGCAAGTCAATTATGTCGGCGCCGTAACCGCGCCGTCAGAGCTTGACCATGCGCTTGCCGCGGTTTTCGCCCGCGAGCAATCCGATCAACGCATTCGGCGTATTTTCGAGGCCATCGATGATGTCCTCCTGCACTTTCAGTCTGCCGGATTTGACCCAGGTCTGGAGGTCGGCGAGCGCGCGCTGGCTCTCCTTCATGTAGTCCATCACGATGAAACCCTGCATCACGAGGCGTTTCACCACGATCAAGCCAGGCACGCCGCGTGGGCCGTGGGCAGAAGGCGTGCCGTCATATTGCGAGATCGCGCCGCAGCAGGCGACGCGGCCGTAATTGTTCATCTGCGGCAGGCAGGCTTCGAGAATGTCGCCGCCGACATTGTCGAAGTAGACGTCGATGCCCTTCGGCGCAGCCGCACGCAACGCCTTGAACACCGCGCCGTCCTTGTAGTCGACGGCGGCATCGAAGCCGAGCTCGGAGGTCAGCCAGTTGCACTTCTCAGTGCCGCCCGCGATGCCGACAACGTGGCATCCCCTGATCTTGGCGATCTGGCCGACGATCGAGCCGACTGAGCCGGCGGCCGCGGAGACCACGACCGTCTCGCCCTCCTTCGGCTTGCCGATCTCCAGCAGGCCGAAGTAAGCGGTGAGGCCGGCGATGCCGAACACGCTGAGCAGATGCGTCATCGGCTCGAGCTTCGGCATCTTGGTGAGATGCTTGGCCGGGACGGCGGCAAATTCCTGCCAGCCGGTGTCGCCGAACACGATGTCGCCAGGCGCAAGGCCCGGCGCCTTCGAGCTGACGACCTCGGCGATGGCGCCGCCGGCCATCACGCTGTTGGCTTCGACGGCGGAGCGATAGGTCGCGCCGTGCATCCAGGCGCGGTTGGCGGCGTCAAGCGAGATGTATCGCACGCGCAGCAAGGCCTCGCCGTCCTTTGGCTCCGGCGGCGCGCTCTCCACCATCTTGAAATGCTCGGGGCCGAGCTTGCCGCTGGGCTTCTCCACCAGAAGGATCTGGCGATTGATGTTGCCGCTCATGGCGTTTCCCTCTTCGAATTTTGTTCTTGATGCATCCGCAGCCGCGAGAGCGTGCAAGCCGCATGTGTTGTGCGCTGCATGAAGGCTAAAGCGCTGCGTTCCATTTCACAACGGGAACATCCGGCCAACGCCAACACACGCAAAGCGTTTGCGTCATCGTGGTATTTGCGCCCCGCTCCGGCTCCTTCAGGGGAGGGTCGCACCAGTGCCGCGGTCGCTATTTCCCGCAAACACGCGATCCAGCGCCGCGTCATATGTCGCCTGCACCAGCTCCGGATGCAGCTTGCCCAACGCTTCCATCATCACGCCGGAGTTGATCTCGAGCACGCTCCACCTGGCATCCACGCGGACAAGGTCGATCGAGGCGAAAGCGATGCCGATGGCATGCGCTGCATCGATCGCGAGCTTCACGCAGGTCGCGCGAACATCGTCCTCCTCCAGCAGCACCGGCTTTGCGCCGGCATCGAGATTGTGCCGCCAATCTTTGCCGCGCTGCTTGCTGTAGACCACGAGGGGCGCATCATCGAGCAGCACCACGCGGACCTCGTCCTCGATCGCGACATAGGGCGAGATCACGAGGCCGGCGCTCATGGAAAAAACCTCTCCAACCGCGTGGTCGAGCTCCGCCTCCGTCTTCACCTTGAACACGGCGCGCCCCGACGTCCCCTCGTTCGGCTTCACCACCACGCCTTGCCGATTCTGCGCGAGCAGCGACAGCATCCTCTCGCGCCAATCGGTGCCGGCGATTTGCGTGCCCAGCTTCGGGTTGAGGAAGAGATGATGGGCAATGCAAGGCACGCCCTCGAGCGCCAGTGCCTCGGCGGTGGCCGATTTATCATTGGCGAGGCGGTGCGCAATGCCGCTGTTGAGGCCGATGTCGTAGCCGAAGGCGAAGCGGCGCATCTCGCCCCGGCGCATCGCGATCAACCATCCGTCGGCGCGGACGTCGACGGTGATGCCGTGCTCTGCGCAATAGCGCCTGATCGCCTGGACGAAGATCCGCTCGCCGCCTGCCATGGTGATTGCCGTCGTTCCTGGCGCCGAAAGCCGCAAAAATGCGGGAAATGGCGCCAAACCGGGTGAAGATCAGAGCTATTCTTAATGAAATTCTTGCGAGCGCGATGGAAATTAAGTGCTGCCGTCGAGCCTCGCGGGGAAAAGAAATTGCCCGCCGTGCGCGCTCGGCAGCAAATTCGTTAATGATGCGCCCAAATCAGCCCAAATGCAGGTTTGATCAGCGTCAATTGCATCCGAAACGAGGTTGATTATTGGTCTCAATGGCGTAGATCACACACACGAAATCCTCCGCCATGGCAAATGGTGCTCGCCCCGCAGTCAGGGCCGGGCAACGCTGTTGCCCGAAAACCGCAAATATTCGGAATATCGAAAATCATGAGCGCGTTTTACCGAGAGAAGGTTCTTTCCGTCCACCACTGGACCGATACGCTGTTCAGCTTCCGCGCCACGCGCGACACCGGCTTCCGGTTCCAGAACGGCCAGTTCGCCATGATCGGCCTCGAGATCGACGGCCGTCCCTTGCTGCGCGCCTACAGCATGGCGAGCGCGAACCACGAGGAACAGCTCGAATTCTTTTCGATCAAGGTCCAGGACGGTCCGCTGACCTCGCGCCTGCAGAAGATCAAGGAAGGCGACACCATCCTGGTCGGCCGCAAGGCGACCGGCACGCTGATCACCGACAACCTCATCCCGGGCAAGCGGCTGCTGCTGCTCTCGACCGGCACCGGCCTTGCGCCGTTCGCGAGCCTGATCAAGGACCCCGAGGTCTACGACCAGTTCGACTCGATCGTGCTGGTGCATGGCTGCCGCCAGGTGTCCGAGCTCGCCTATGGCGAGAGACTGGTCGCTTCCTTGCGCGAAGACGAGCTGTTCGGCGAGCTGCTCGCGGACAAGCTGATCTACTATCCGACCGTGACGCGCGAGCCGTTCAAGAACCGCGGCCGCATCACCGACCTCATCAGCTCCGAGCAGATCTTCAACGATATCGGCCAAGGTCCGCTCGACATCGCCACCGACCGCATCATGATGTGCGGCAGCCCGGCGATGCTCGAAGAGCTGAAGCAGATGTTCGAAGGCCGCGACTTCGTCGAGGGCAGCGGCAACAAGCCCGGTCATTTCGTGATCGAGAAGGCCTTCGTCGAGCGCTAGTCTAGCGCAGCCATCCTCATGGTGTCGTCCTGGCCTAGTGCGCAATTGCGCAAGGGGGCCAGGACCCATATCCGCCTGTCAGGGATACGACGCAGCCGCAGGGAACACCGCTGACCGCGTAGCCAGCGAGCTCAGAACATACCGTTCGGATTGGCTGCATGCTCGGGCACGACCTGCAGCACATCCCAATGTTCAACGATCTTTCCCTCGTCGTCGAGCCGGAAAATATCGATTCCCGCGTAGTCGTGGTCTCCAGGCCAGTGCTGGAAGCAATGGAGAACGACGTACTCGTTCTCCGCCACGACCCGCTTTATCTCGACTCGCTTGCCCGGCCACTCGCGAGCCATGCGCTCGAAATAATCGATGAAGCCCTTCTTTCCGGTTTCAACATGCGGATTGTGCTGGATGTACTCGTCGCCAACGAAGCGCGCGATGGCCTCGGCAGGCCGGCACGCGTTGAACATCAACTCGTAGAAGGCGATCACATTCGCCTTGTTCCGTTCCAGATGGTGCACGACACGCTCCCTTATGAGATCACTGGCGACCAGGCGCGCTGAATTCAGCCCGGGATGCGAGCAATGACCTTGATCTCGAAGTCGAACCCCGCGAGCCAATTGACGCCGATCGCCGTCCAATTCGGATAAGGCTCCTCTGCAAACACCTCGCTCTTGACGGTCATGATCGTCGCGAACTGATTTTCGGGATCGGTGTGAAAGGTCGTCACGTCGACGATATCGTCAAGCCCGTATCCACCTGCTTTCAAGGTCGCCTCGAGATTCGCAAATGCCAGACGGACCTGAGCCTCGAAATCCGGCTCGGGCGAGCCATCGCGGCGGCTGCCGACCTGGCCGGAGACGAACAGGAGATCACCCGATCTGATCGCTGCGGAATAGGCGTGCGACTTATAGAGGTCATGTCGGCCGGCGGGGAAAACAGCATCGCGCTTGGTCATGAGAAGTTCTCCTGTCGTGGAAGCCTTGAAGCGGCCGACGAGTTGAAGGCTGATGTTATGGCCTTTCTCTGGCGGCCCACCGCGTGCTGTGCCATCTCAGGGATCCGTCGCTGATGCTCGAGCGGCTGCGGCGTCAGGCCGGTGCCGGGGCATCTCCGTTGGCGTTGGAAGCCGGAAACGGGCTGCTTCAGCGCCCCGCCCCGTCTTCCATCCCCCTGCTGCACCGCAAAACCCGTCCATCCGGCTGATTGATTTGCCCCGGCCGAATTCGCTAGCCTGAAACAAGGGCCGCGTCATATCCGTATGACAGGCACAGGCGTATCGTACCGCCTCATGCTGGCGAGAGGATGGGAATCGTGGCCGAGGACAACAAGACGCAGCAAGCTCCGAAACGCCTGCCGCTGGCGGAGGAGGGGATCATGGAAACCCTGCTGCTTCCTTTCTCGCCCCGCTTCATCGTGCTGACGATCTGCGCGGTCGTCACCGCGCTGTTGATCGGCATCGGTCTCGCGGACCGCAAGATCTTCGACATCATGCTGGTGCCGATCCTGATCTTCGGCGCGCTGACGCTGCTGGGGGTGCGCGATCTCCTGCAGAAGAGCCACGCGGTGCTGCGCAACTATCCGATCTCGGCGCATATCCGCTTCCTGCTCGAAGAGATCCGCCCGGAGATGCGGCAATACTTTTTCGAGAGCGAGAAGGACGGCATGCCGTTCTCGCGCGACACCCGCTCGTTGGTCTATCAGCGCGCCAAGATGGAGCTCGACAAGCGGCCGTTCGGCACCCAGGAGGATGTCTACCGCCAGGGCTACGAGTGGATGCATCACTCGGTCTCGCCGAAGGCGCACGCCAAGGAGAAATTCCGTGTCCTGATCGGCGGGCCGGATTGCGCAAGGCCCTATTCGGCTTCGGTCTTCAACATCTCCGCGATGAGCTTCGGCGCGCTCAGCCCGAACGCCGTGCGGGCGCTCAATGCCGGCGCCAGGAAGGGCGGCTTCGCGCATGACACCGGCGAGGGCGGCGTCAGTCCCTATCACCGCGAGATGGGCGGCGACATCATCTGGGAGATCGGCTCCGGCTATTTCGGCTGCCGTCATCTCGACGGCACCTTCGATCCGGAAGCGTTTGCGCGCGTTGCCGGCGACGAGCAGATCAAGATGGTCGAGCTCAAGGTGAGCCAGGGCGCGAAGCCTGGCCATGGCGGCGTGCTGCCGGCCGCGAAGGTCTCCGAGGAGATTTCCAAGATCCGCGGCGTCGCGATGGGCGAGGATTGCATCTCGCCGGCATCGCATCGCGCTTTTTCCACGCCGGTTGGGATGATGCAGTTCATCGGCGAGATGCGCCGGCTGTCCGGCGGCAAGCCGGCCGGATTCAAGCTGTGCATCGGCCATCCCTGGGAATTCCTGGCGATCTGCAAGGCGATGATGGAGACCGGCATCTATCCGGATTTCATCGTCGTCGACGGCAATGAGGGCGGCACTGGTGCGGCGCCGCTGGAATTCATGGACCATCTGGGCATGCCGATGCGCGAGGGCGTCAATTTCGTCCACAATGCGCTGGTCGGGATCAATGCGCGCGACCGCATCAAGATCGGCGCCTCCGGCAAGATCGCGACCGCCTTCGACATGGCGCGCGCGATGGCGATCGGCGCCGACTATTGCAACTCGGCGCGCGGCTTCATGTTCTCGCTGGGCTGCATCCAGTCGCTGAGCTGCCACACCGACCGCTGCCCGACCGGCGTTGCGACGCAGGACCCGACGCGGGCGCGCGCGCTCTACGTGCCGCTCAAGATCGACCGCGTGCACAATTATCACCATGCGACGCTGCATTCGCTGACCGAGCTGATCGCCGCCGCCGGCCTCGAACATCCGCAGCAGCTGCGCCCGATCCATTTCACCCAGCGCACCTCGACCACGGACGTGCGCTCCTTCGCGCAGCTCTATCCGGCACTCCGCCCGGGCGAATTGCTCGAAGGCACCGAGGATCCGCGGTTCCGCGACGCCTGGCGGATGGCGCGGGCCGAGACGTTCCAGCCCGCGCTGTAAGCGAGACGCGCTGCGCCATCGGTCCGGCCCTTGCGTAAATCCATCGCGAGCAGGGTTGGTGATTAAGCTTTGGTTCAACTTTGGGTGTATGTTATGCCCATGGACGAGCGGCGCGAAAAAGCCAGACATCGCGTGCTGAAGGCCGGAACGATCGAGTTCGGCGGCGGCGCGATCGACTGCACCGTCCGCAACCTCTCCGACACGGGCGCCGCCCTCGACGTCACGAGCCCCGTCGGCATTCCCGACCGTTTCACCCTGTTCGTCCAAGCCGACGGCACGCATCGGGCCTGCACCGTGGTCTGGCGCAAGGAAAAGCGGATCGGCGTGAAGTTCGGGTGAGGCGAGGAGTTTAGGCCTGAGCGCGCCCTACAATCTCGATGTGGAGAGTTCACGGGGCTCACGTCTCACGCCGCCGCCTGCTCGCCCAACCTGCTCGCCAAAATCTTGTCGATCCGACGTCCGTCGAGATCGACCACCTCCATGTGCCAGCCGGCGAAATCGAAGGCGTCGCCGACATTGGGGAGCACGCTGAACTGCTGCAGCACGAGGCCCGCCACGGTGTTGTAGCGGTGCGGCGGCAATTCGATGCCGAGCAGCTCGCCGAACTCGTCGACCGGCATCCAGCCGGAGATCAGGAGCGAGTCGTCGTCGCGCCTGACATAGGCCGGCTCGGGCGGTCCTTCCTCGGAATGGAAGGCGCCGACGATCGATTCGAGAATGTCGGCCGCGGTTACCATGCCTTCGAAGGCGCCGTATTCGTCGTAGACCAGGCCGACATGGACCGGCGCGGCTTTCAGGATGGCCAGCACGTCGCGCGCGTCTGCCGATGCCGGGATGCCAGGCGCCTCGCGCACGAGGGCGCGCAGATCCGGCGTGCGCTCGTGCATATGGGCGACCAGCAGGTCCTTGGCCTGGAGCACGCCGATCGGCTTGTCGCGATCACCGTCCGAGACGGGAAAGCGCGAATGCGGGCTCTTCGCGATGATGTCGCGAATGGTCTCTGCGTCGTCGCACAGGTCGATCTCGTCGACCTCGGTGCGCGGCGTCATGACCGCGCCCACGGGACGATCGCCGAGCCGCATCACGCCGGCGATCATCTCCTTCTCGCCGGGCTCGAGCACGCCCGCCGTCTCAGCCTCCTTGACGAGGTGATGGATCTCATCCTCCGAGACCTTTTCCTCGGCGCTGCCGCCGCGACCGAGCAGCGTCAAGATCAGCCTGCCGGAGACGTCGAGCAGGAACACCAGCGGCAGCGAGATTCGCGCCAGCAAATGCATCGCGGGCGCGACCCTGACCGCGATGCTTTCGGGATCGCGCAGTGCCACCTGTTTCGGCACCAGCTCGCCGACGATCAGCGTCGCGTAGGTGATCAGCGTGACGACGAGGCCGACGCCCACGATGTCGGCGATGCCTTTGGAGAGGCCGAGCTCGAGCAGCCATTGCGTCAGCCGCTGCCCGAGCGTCGCGCCCGAGAATGCGCCGGAGAGCACGCCGACCAGCGTGATGCCGATCTGCACCGTCGAGAGGAACTTGCCGGGATCGGCCGCCAGCGTCAGCGCTCGCTCGGCGCCGCGGACGCCCTTCGCCGCGAGCAGCGACAGCCGCGCCGGGCGCGACGACACCACGGCGAGCTCGGACATGGAGAGCAAGCCGTTGATGACGATCAGGACGACGACGATGACGAGTTCGACCGAGAGCATTGTTGTTCCAAGGGGTAAGCGAGTGTGGCCGCACGGCGGCATGCCTCGATATAGGTATCCCGGTGAGAAAATGCCGGTCATTGTGTCGCGTTCCGCGCTCCGTAGGAAGCGAGCGGCGGGCGCGGTTCGATCAAACCTGCGACGAGATGGCGTCCCCGCGGAACTACGGGCGTTTGCTTAACGGGCTCTTAGTGGGGGCGGGCTAGGTTTCCCGACATTTGCAGGATGTATTCGGGGACCAGGATGCGGATCGGAAAGCTTTTCGCGCTGTCGATGCTGACGGTGACGGTGTTTGCAATCATCCTCGGCGCTGAGGTGCTCATCCCCCAGACGCGGATCTTCGCGAACCGCTCCGATGCGATCAAGACCGTCGACGCCTTTGGTGCGACGCTGATGGCCAGCCAGCACGTCGCCAGCCTGCGCGCCCCCTATATCGGACCGATCTTCCAGGAAGCGGCCGCGAGCCAGGCTCAACTCGAAGCCGCCGCGAAGGCGACGAAAGCTGCCGAGGCGGGCTTCGAGGCCGCAAGGCGCGCCGTCATGGTGCTGGATGACGGGGCAGCGATCAGCGAAAATCTCGACCGTGCCGCGCGGCGGCTGAAGGACATCACCACGGCGGCCGATCGCGCGATGGGCGTCGCTCTGGCTGCGCGCGACAGCGCCGCAACCAAGGGCTTCCTGCCCGGTGTTGCCGAGGTCCTCGCCGCTCTCGAGCCGGTCATGAACCGGCTCGAAGCGAAGGTGATCAATGCCGATTCCTCGCTTGCGGCGCTGCTCAGCCTCGCGCGGACAGCGCAGGATCTGCGCGTGTCCGCCGGCAGTCGGGCCGCCACGCTCTCGCCGGCGCTGTCCGCACGCCGCCCGCTCACTGCGGCCGAATTGTCGCTGATGGATCGCATGCAGGGCCGCGTCGAGGCCAACCGCGAGCGCATCGAGGCCGGCATCGCGCAGCTCGGAAACCCCTCCCGCATCGCGACCGCGCTGAAGGCGGCAAATGAATCCTATTTCGGATCGGCAGCGGTTGCCGTGGACAAGGAAATTTCCGCAGCCCGGAGTGACGGCAAGTACAGCGCCACCGCAGACGAGCTCGCGAAGGTGATCGTGCCCGCGATCCAGATGTTCTACGGTGTCCGCGACGCCGCACTGGCGGAAGCAGCCGAGCGCGCTTCGGCTGCGCGCGATGGTGCGCTGGCGATGCTCGCCCTCGCAGGCGTGGCGGTGCTCGCATTGCTCGGCACGCTCGCCGGTGTGACCATGATGCTGCGCAGCCGCGTGGTGACGCCGCTGGCGAAGCTCGCCGACGTGATCGGAACGCTCGCCGCCGGACAGCACGAGGTCGAGATCCCTGCGACGGGCCGCAACGACGAGATCGGCCAGGTCGCCGGCTCGCTTCGTCACTTCAAGGATTCGCTCGCCGCCAAGACGGCGGCCGACGAGGCCGCCGCGGTCGAAGCCGAGGCGAAGCTCCGCCGCAGCCAGCGCATGGACCAGATCGCGCGCGAGTTCGAAGCCATGATCGGCGACGTGATCAATACCGTGTCGTCGGCATCGTCGGAGCTGGAAGTCTCGGCGGGAACGCTGACGAACACGGCCGACCAATCCGAGAGGGTCACCGCGACCGTCGCTGCCGCCTCCGAGCAGGCCTCCACCAACGTGCAGACCGTCGCGGCCGCCGCGGAGGAGATGGCTTCGTCGGTCGACGAGATCAGCCGCCAGGTCCAGGATTCCGCGCGCATCGCCGGCGAAGCGGTGCAACAGGCGAGCCGCACCAACGACCATGTCGGCGAGCTCGCCAAGGCGGCGGGCCGGATCGGTGACGTCGTCGAGCTCATCAGCCAGATCGCGGGCCAGACCAATCTTCTGGCCCTCAATGCCACCATCGAGGCGGCGCGCGCCGGCGAGGCCGGTCGCGGCTTCGCCGTCGTCGCTTCCGAGGTCAAGGCGCTCGCCGAACAGACCGCCAAGGCCACCGGCGAGATCAGCCAGCAGATTGCGGGCATCCAGACCGCGACCGAGGATTCCGTCGGCGCTATCAAGTCGATCAGCGACACCATCTCCCGCATGTCGGAGATTGCCTCCGCGATCGCCGCGGCGGTCGAGGAGCAGGGCGCGGCGACGCGCGAGATCTCCCGCAACGTGCAGCAGGCCGCCCGCGGCACCCAGCAGGTCTCCGCCAGCATCGTCGACGTGCAGCGCGGCGCGAGCCAGACCGGTTCGGCCTCCGCCAATGTCCTGACCTCGGCGAGATCGCTGTCCGGCGAGAGCAGCCGCCTCAAGGTCGAGGTCGGCAAATTCCTGGACGCGATCCGCGCGGCGTAGAGCTTCCTGCCGAAGGCGGCGTACCTCGTAGCCCATCCTTCGAGACGCCCGCCTACGGCGGACCCTTAGGATGAGGACGGAGAGCGAGGCAGCATTCCAGCGAGCACCGCTGCCGCTTAGCCTCATCCTGAGGAGCCCGCGTAGCGGGCGTCTCGAAGGACGAGGCGCGCTCACTCTGTCGCCCAGCAGACTTGCAGCACGCGTGCTATTCAGAATTCCCCGTGCAGCCGCCCTGAGAACACCGACACCGGTCCCCGGTCGGCGTTGTAAGCGGGATTCACGATCAGCTGGTAGTCGCCGGTGAGGGTAAGATTCTTGTTCAGCGCGTAGGCGTAATAGGTTTCGAGGATGCGCTCCTTGCGATAATTGAGCGCGCCGTCGCCGACGAGAACGCCGAGGCCGCCGGCGGCGAGGAAGTCGCGATAGTCCCGGGAAATCGCGTTGATCGCGCCACCGATGCCGATCACGTCGTCGGGCCGGCCCCATTTGGTGCCTTTGATCGAAAGACCGCCGGATAGGCTGCGGTTGATGTCGGTGAAGGCCAGCGTTTCGAAACGGCCGTCGTTCCAGCTCCAGCGGCCGAACAGCCCGACATCGTCCGTGATCGCCTGTTCGAGGTTGAGGACATAGCCATATTTCACGCGTCCGCGCCGGGTCTGCGTGATGTCGAGATTGAGCGCGGGATTATCCAGCGTCTCGCGGAAGCTGCCCATATTGGCGCTGTCGACCCAGCCCATGGTCCGGAGCTTGCCGGGCTGGCCGAGCAGCGAGAAGCGCGTCTCGAGCTCGAGCACGTACTGGCCGCGCTCCCCGACCTTGGTGTCGAAATGGTTCGAGTTGGATTCGGAGACCATGAGGAAATAGCCGCCGCGCAGCGCCCATTGCTTCTGGTTGAGCTCGGCGGTGATGCCGTAGGTGAGGCCGACCTTGTCGGCGGAATAGTCGAAGGCGCCGGGCGCCCAGATCGACCAGTTCATGAAGTCCCTGCGGGTGTCCTTGGCGTAGGCGTTGCCGTCGAACACGTCGACCACCGCGAACTTGCCGGCCTGAATCGTGAGGCGCGAGACGTCGACTTTCTGACCGAGCTGAAGCTGTCCGCTCGCAAGCTCTTCCTGCTCGCCGCCAAATCCGAACGTCTGGCGCACGAACAGGCGCGAGGTGTTGTAGTGCGGATAGGGGAAGTTCGATTTCTGCGCTTCGCCGTTCGGGAAGCCGGCAGCGCCGACGGTGTCGTTCAGTCCAAATCCCTGGAGCAGCTCCGGATTGTAATAGACCTCGCCGCCGTCCCACAGCCGTGCGTTCAGGAACAGGCTGTTGCTCCAGGTCGCCTTGGCCTGCCGGGACGGTGAGAGCGAGTTCGGTCCGCTATAGAGCGCGGGGAACGATGGATAGCCCTGCGGCAGATAGGTGCTCTGGCCGTGGATCTCCCAGCGATCCGATTCCGTGTCGATCAGAGAGCTCTTCGGATCGTAACTCTGCATGCCCGGCCAACCGACCTTGCGGTTGAGGCCGAGCCTGACCTGCTGGAAGTCGAGCGACGAGGACGCGTATTGTGCCCCGGTGGAGAAGGCGACATTGGCGCCGTCGAAGCGGCTGTAGAGATATTCGAGTCGCGCGCTCCAATGCGGCGCGAAGCCGTATTCGATGCCGGCGCCCGCGATCCAGCCGGGCCGTGTGTTCAGGATTTTCGGGATTTCGGCGCCGGAGGCGGGCGTGTCGAAATAGCGCTCGCCCATCCATGCAAAGCCGCCGGTGGCGTAGACCAGCCACGGACCGCTGGTGTAGCCGACACGGCCGCGGACGCTCGCGGTATAGTCCCATTGCTGGGTGACGGTGTTGGCGGGCGTCGCCAGGAAGGAGACGATCGAGTTCGAGGTGATGTAGTTGGGAAACGTGAAATCGCCTTCGACGCCGACCAGCCAGCCGGAGTTGAGCCGGTAATTGTAGCCGGCCTGGACGCCCCCAATCATGCCACTGAAGACGCCGCTGTCGCTGAGTGCAGTGCCGTCGTTCAGCGCGAAATGCGACGAACCGCGGCTGTAGCCGGCATGCGCACCAATATAGAACCCGGTCCAGTCATAGACGGACCTCAGCACCGGCGCCTTCAGCGGCAGATCGGCCGCGTGGCCGGCAGCGGGAAGAGCCAGCACGCCCGTGGCGATCGCCGCGGCCGTTCGCAAGCACCAGTGTCGGTGATCTCTCAACGTCAAACGCACGCCCCCACAACGCGACTATGTCCCATTCGCCGCAACCGGCATCCCTGCCGATTCGCGGCGATCTTGTCATCAGGTCTTGGTTGGCCCCCGCTTGCTTCGGATCATCCAGATCCGATGCGATTTCGCCCAAGTCCTTAAGGCTCCGGCGAACCCTATTGCGAATAATTCGCAATAGCAACTGACGCTCGCCACCTCCTGGAATGGTTCGCACCTCTGTGTGACGGGACTGCAACAACTTGCTGGGCGCAAAACAGATGACCCCGCCAGGCGGGGACAGCCGGGCGGGGTCGGGGGCACGACACGGGGTGGATGAGGCGCCCGTGTCGGGACGCAGGAGCCACGTTAGATCGGCCTCAGGTACCTAGATCAGTAGCAGGTGCGAACGCGGCCGACGTACTGGCCGAAGGCGTTGTACTGGGCGACCCAGCCGCAGCGGCGATAGCCGTGGTAATAGGGGTCGTTGGTGGCGGCGATCGCGGAGCCGACGACGGCGGCAGTGGCGATGCCGGCGCCCACACCCCAGACCCAGCCGGGCTGCTTGGCTTCGGCCGAGGAGGTGGTGGACACGATGCTGCCGGTGACGGCAAGGGTGGCGAGAGCTGCGGCGGCAATCTTGGACTTGATCGACATGTGAAACTCCATCCGGGTTGAGGCGGTCCGTTGTGGCCCGCGTGCCCAGTTGGACGGAGGCTCTCCGTGTCCGGTTCGAACACCGCGGAGTCGGTTCCGGAGCGTCGATCTTTCTCGAATGATTCCAGTGGGATGACAGCTAACCGAGGGGCCCCTTGGCGAGCCTGTTCACGTCGAAGTTATCGACCTCGTTCAATAGCTCGCAAAACGCCGCCGCGCCCTGATCGATCAGCTGCTCGCCTTTCTCAGCAACGGCCAATGTCGCGTTGCCGACCGCGCCGCTGGGGTTGAGATCTTGCGCCTGCCAGGCGAACGGCGCGGGCCGCTGCGTCGACAGCCAGCGATATTGCCGCTCCAGCGCGATGCTGCTCGCGGGAAAGTCCGCGATCGCATCCACGCGCACCTGCTCGGGATAGCGAGACAGCATGATCGAGGTCTCGACCGCGCCGCCGTGAATGCCGTGGCGCACTTCCTCGGCCGGGAACAGTTTATCCGCGCCCGATAGCCGCGACCACGACGTCGTCACCACGAACAGGTTTTGGTGCGCGCGCAGATCCTGCGCGATCAGCATCATCGCCGCGCTGTTGCCGCCGTGGCTGGTGATGATGACGAGCTTCCTGACGCCGCGCCGCGCGACGTCCTCGCCGATGGCGGTCCATTTCTTCAGCGCAGTTTCGGTCGGCAGCGTCTGCGTGCCCGGATAGTCGATATGCTCGGTGGAAATCCCGATCCGTTCGACGGGCAGGAAGCTGGCGGGAATGCTCTCGGGCAGCAGCTCGCGCACGCGCGCCAGGTAAGCCTCCGCAATTAGCACGTCGGTCGTCACAGGCAGATGCGGGCCGTGCTGCTCGGTCGCGGCAAGCGGCAGCACGGCGATCCAGCGCGACAGGTCCGCGGCGGCGGCATCGGCCCAGCGAATTTCGTTCCAGTCGCGGGGCGGCGTCATCAAGGTTTCTTTGCCCGAATTTGTCACGTAATTTGGGGTTATGAGGGGACGCGGGCCCGACCGGCTCGCGTCCCCAATGTCATGCGGTTTTATCGCGTTGGCTTGGTATCGGCTAGAAGTGATCGACGGAGTGCACTCATGAGCCCCTCTCATCTGCGGCGAGCGTTAACGGCAGGCCTGATCGCCGCTTTCGTCTCGATCCTGCCGGCGCAGGCCGAGACGCTGGACAAGGTCACCTTCGGCACTAATTGGGTTGCCGAGGCCGAGCATGGCGGCTTCTTCCAGGCGGTCGCCGACGGCACCTACAAGAAATACGGCCTCGACGTCACCATCATCCCCGGCGGTCCCAACGAGAACAACCGGATGCTGCTGATCGCGGGCAAGATCGATTTCTTCATGGCCGCGAACACACTGATGTCGTTCGATGCGGTCGCTAACAACGTGCCCGTCATCACCATCGCCGCGATCTTCCAGAAGGATCCGCAGGTGATGCTGACGCAGCCCGACGCCAAGGTCACCAAGATCGAGGAATTGAAGCCGCTGACGCTGTTCGTCTCCAAGGAAGGCATGACCAGCTACTTCCAATGGCTGAAATCCGAATATGGCTTCAGCGAGAAGAACGTCCGCCCCTATAATTTCAATCCGCAGCCCTTCATCGCCAATCCCAAGAGCGCCATGCAGGGCTACGTGACGTCAGAGCCCTTCGCGGTCGAGAAGGCGGCCGGCTTCAAGCCCAACGTGCTGCTGCTAGCCGATTACGGCTTCAACACTTATTCGACCCTGATCGAGACCCGCCGCGACATCGTCGAGAAGAAGCCCGATCTCGTCCAGCGCTTCGTCGATGCCTCCATGATCGGCTGGTACAATTACATCTACCGCGACAATTCCGCCGGCAATGCCCTGATCAAGAAGCTCAATCCGGAGATGACCGACGATCTGCTCGCCTATTCCGTCGCGAAGATGAAGGAGCACGGCATCGTCGATTCCGGAGATAGCTTGAAGAACGGCATCGGCGCCATGAGCGACGAGCGCTACGGCTCCTTCTTCAACAAGATGGTCAAGGCCGGCGTCGTCAAGGCCGATCTCGACTTCCGCAAATCCTACACGCTGCGCTTCGTCAACAAGGGCGTCGGCGTCGAGCTGCGCCCGAACAAGCCGTAACGCGCGGTCGATGTCCGCTGCCCCAACCTCGTCCGCCGTCGAAGCGAGCCTGACGGCGCTCGCCGTCAGCCTGCGCGGCGTGACGAAAGCCTATGACAACGGCGTGATGGCGCTCGGCCCGCTCGACCTTGCCGTGCGCAAGGGCGAGTTCATCTCGCTGCTGGGCCCGTCCGGCTGCGGCAAGTCGACGGCGCTGCGGATCATCGCAAGCCTCGCGGCCCCGTCGTCCGGCACCGTGCGGGTGGCGCATCACGAGGGCGAGGTGCAGCCGGGCCACGGCATCGGCTTCGTATTCCAGGAGCCGACCCTGATGCCCTGGACCAGCGTGCGCGAGAATGTGCGGCTGCCCCTGCGGCTCGGCCACGTTCCGAAGGCGGAAGCGTGCGAACGCGCCGATGCGGCGCTCGCCAGCGTCGGGCTCGCCGATTTCGCCGAGGCCTATCCGCGCGAGCTGTCGGGCGGCATGAAGATGCGGGTGTCGCTGGCACGCGCGCTCGTCACCGATCCTGATATTCTCTTGATGGACGAGCCGTTCGCCGCGCTCGACGAGATCACGCGCTTCCGCCTCAACAACGATCTGCTCGCGCTGTGGCGCAGCCTCGGCAAGACCGTCATCTTCGTCACCCATTCGGTGTTCGAATCCGTCTACCTGTCGCAGCGCGTCGTGGTGATGACGGGGCGGCCCGGCCGCATCCAGGCCGACCTCCGCATCGAGACGGTCGAGCCGCGCGGCGAGGAGTTTCGCACCTCGACCGCCTATTCCGATTATTGCCGACGCGTGTCGACCGCGCTGGCGCCGTCATATTCGGGACAGTCGACGCTATGAGCGCTCAAGCTGCCGTCACTGCAAAACCGCGAGCTGCGCAACGCGCGATGCGCATCGTGCTGCCCGTCATCGTGTTCGCGGCCGGCCTCCTGGCCTGGGAAGCGGTCGTCCGGATCAAGGAGATTCCGCCCTACGTGCTGCCGGCGCCCTCGGTCATCGTCCTGACATTGATCAAGGACTGGGCGGTGCTGTCACAATCGCTCGCGACCACGCTCCTGACCACGCTCGAAGGCTTCATCGCCGCCAGCATCGGCGGCATTGCGCTGGCGCTGCTGTTCAACCAGTCGAAATGGGTGGAATATTCGCTGTTCCCCTATGCCATCGTGCTCCAGGTGACGCCGGTCATCGCGATCGCGCCGCTGCTGCTGATCTATCTGGAGCAGCAGACCGCGGTCGTGGTCTGCGCCTTCATCGTTGCGTTCTTCCCGGTGCTGTCCAACACCACGCTCGGGCTCAATTCGGTCGACCGCAATCTCGCCGGCCTGTTCCAGCTCTATGGCGCATCAAAGCCGCAGACCCTGCGCTTTCTCAAGCTGCCTGCGGCGCTGCCCTATATCCTCGGTGGCTTGCGGATCGCCGGCGGCCTGTCGCTGATCGGCGCGGTAGTGGCCGAGATCGCGGCGGGAACAGCGGGTGCCGGCTCCGGCCTCGCCTACAGGATCGCCGAGTCAGGCTATCGATTGAACATACCCCGCATGTTCGCGGCGCTGCTTTTGTTGTCGCTGGCCGGGATTGTCATCTATGGGGTGCTGGCGCTAGTTTCCCACCTCGTTTTACGGCGCTGGCACGAGAGCGCGCTTGGAAAGGAAAGCTGATGTCTACCGGTCCGATTTCGTCCGAAAAGATCGATCTTTTGATTTATGGACCGGTGCGGCCGATCCTCGACAACGGATTTTCCGACCATTTCGTCGTGCACAAGGCCGAGACGCGTGGTGACCTCGAGCGGCTGACCCCGGCGATCCGCGAGAAGATCCGCGGCGTCGCCGTGACCTATCACACCGTGCGGGCCGACAAGGATTCGCTGTCGCAACTGCCCAAGATCGAGATGGTGGCGAGCTTCGGCGTCGGCTACGACCACGTCGACGTGAAATACGCGGCCGAGCACAAGATCATCGTCACCAACACGCCTGATGTGCTGACCGAGGAGGTCGCCGACGTCGCGATGGGCCTGTTGATCTCGACCTTGCGCGAATTCATCAAGGCCGACCGCTATGTCCGCTCCGGGCTGTGGCAGACCCAGAACTACCCGCTCAGCGTCGGCTCGCTGCGCGACCGCAAGGTCGGCATCGTCGGCATGGGCCGGATCGGCCAGGCCATCGCGCGCCGGCTCGATGCCTCGCTGGTGCCGGTGGTCTATCACTCGCGCAATCCGTCCAAGGACGTCTCCTACAAGCACTATCCTGACTTGATCGAGATGGCCAAGGCGGTGGACACGTTGATGGTGATCGTGCCCGGCGGTGCCAGCACGAACAAGATGATCAATGCCGAGGTGCTCAAGGCGCTCGGTCCGCGCGGCGTGTTGATCAACGTCGCGCGCGGCTCGGTGGTGGACGAGCCGGCGCTGGTTCAGGCGCTGAAATCAGGCACCATCCTCGCCGCCGGCCTCGACGTCTTCGCGGCCGAGCCGAACGTGCCGGACGAGCTCAAGACCATGCAGAACGTCGTGCTGCTGCCGCATATCGGCTCCGCCTCGGTGGTGACGCGCAACGCCATGGACCAGCTCGTGGTCGACAACCTCAAGGCCTGGTTCGGCGGCAAGGCGCCGCTGACCCCGGTTGCGGAAACACCATTCAAGGGGCGCTGATGAGAGCTCTTCGGGTCGTTGCATCCGCCGTCGCGGCCTGCCTGGCCGCGATCGGCATCGCGCATGCGCAGGATGCGGCGGCCCTGAAGAAGCAGATGCCCGGACAGTGGGAGCTCTCGACCACCGAGCGCAGCAAGACCTGCGTCGTCACCCTCAAGGGCGACGCCGCAGGCCAGGGCTTCAAGCTCGAGCTCGAGCCGGCCTGCAAGGCCGCGCTGCCCTTCACCAAGGACATCGTCGCCTGGAGCGTCAGGGGGCTCGACATCGTCCGCTTGCAGGACGCAGCGGGTGAAGCCGTGATCGACTTCACCGAGGTCGAGGCCGGCATCTTCGAGGGCCTGCGCCAGGGCGAGGGCGTCTACATCCTGCAGGACCTCGCCGCCGCGCGCGCCATGGCCAAGTCGATGGACCAGATGATCGGCGATTGGTCGATGGTGCGCGGCAACGGCCAGCCGGTGTGCGGGCTGACGCTGACCAACACCGAGGCGGGGCCGGACAATTTCCAGGTCTTCCTCAAGCCGAGATGCGACGCGTCGATCGCGCAGTTCAACCCGACGCAATGGCGGCTCGAGCGCGGCCAGATCATCCTGATGTCGAAATCGGGCGATGCCTGGCAGTTCGAGGCCGACGACAACGCGCAATGGCGGCGCGTCCCCGACACCGCCGATCCCCTGATCATGCTGCGGCAATAGGCAGCCCGCCGCTGCCGAACGACGGACGCCACGCGGAACTCGTCGGCAGGGCATTCCGTTGACGGAACAGGCGATTCCGTTGGGAGATCCGGCATGGCCAAGCGCGTTCTCGCGATCGGCATCGAGCCCGGTAATGCGGATTACAGCGCATTCCCGCAGCTCACGCCCGAAAACGTCCGTAGCTACATCGAGGCCCAGCTGCTGCGTTTGCGCGGTCTCGGTTTCGAGGTCACGAGCTGCCTGATCGATCTCGACGCGACCGCCGAGGCCGCCGTCACGGCGGCGCTGCGCGACGAGCGCTTCGACTGCATCGTGATCGGCGCCGGCCTGCGCGAGCAGAAGGAGCGATTGCTGTTGTTCGAGAGGGTGCTCAACCTCGTCCATCGCCTCGCGCCCGATGCTGCGATCTGCTTCAACACCACGCCGGCCGACACCGCCGAAGCCGTGCAGCGCTGGATCGAGCCGTGAGCTGACGGCGCTCGCTCGTCGAGGTTGCGTGTGTCAGTTCGTTTGCGCAATCAACGCTGCGGGCTTCGCGGCGGCTGCGGCCAAGTTCGCCGGTTTCTGAATTGCTGCCAGATTTGAACTTTTCTTCCGTTCCGGTGACCAAGGCATAATGGTCAGACCGGATCGGGCTTGGATATGAGATTCGTTGCCGTTGCCTTCGCCTGCATTCTCGGCCTCTCGATGCCCGCCGACGCAAATGATGCGCGCACCTTCAATGCGATGGTGACGCTGGCCGATCGCGGGGATGCCGAGGCGCAATACCACGTCG
This sequence comes from Bradyrhizobium sp. CCGE-LA001, assembly GCF_000296215.2. Classification (NCBI taxonomy): domain Bacteria; kingdom Pseudomonadati; phylum Pseudomonadota; class Alphaproteobacteria; order Hyphomicrobiales; family Nitrobacteraceae; genus Bradyrhizobium; species Bradyrhizobium sp. CCGE-LA001. The sequence continues at coordinate 737,742 of NZ_CP013949.1, forward strand.
GCATGATGCACAATAACGGCATCGGCACGCCGCAGGATCGCAGCCAGGCCTTCGAGTGGTTTCAGAAATCGGCCGCGGCCAACCACCCGCTGGGGGCCTACAAGCTCGGTTGTTATTACGACGGGCAAGGCGAAGGCGTCGTCGCAACCGACTCGGATCAAGCGTTGAAATACAAGCTCGTTTCGGCCAAGGCCGGCTATGCGAGAGCCCAGCACGATGTCGCGCTCATGTACGACCGGCAAGGCAACTCAGAAGAAGCGCTGAAATGGTGGAAGCTGGCAGGCGATCAGGGGCTTCCCGCCGCGCTCTTCAGCCTGTCCCGTGCGTATTCCGCCGGGAAGGGCACGCCGAGGGATCTGTCCCTGTCCTATGCCTATTTCAAGCTCTCGAAGGTGGCACCGGCCAAGAACGTGAACGAGATGGCCGGAATGTTGTCCAAGCCGGAGCTCGAGAATGCAGAAAGGCTGGTCGCTGCATGGAAGCCGCAACCGACTGCCCTGACGCTCAAGGCATTCGCCGGCATCTCAGCCGCGGAAGACCACTTGAAAGCCGCCAAGAACCAGATGTTCTGATCTAGCTGAGATCGACCGCATCCCGCGCAGGCTGGCGTGCCCGCTCTAGGTCTTTGCCGCCGCCTCCGGCATGATCTGGAGCAGCGGCTCTGGCTGAATCGAGATCTGGCCGGCGAACGGCCGGTCGTGCGCGGCGATCAGCAGGACCGAGGTGGCCACCCCCGTTGCGAACAGGCCCATCGCGATCGCCGATCCCAGCCGGTTGTCGCAATGAACGAGGCCGATCACCAGCAATGCGCAGGCGGCCTGGAGGTACAGGCACCACCATTTGACTGGATTGACCGCGGCGAGGCTGACGATGATCCGCTGCCGCCGCGCATCCAGCGCCTGCTCCAGCGCGGCGATGAGCTCGCGCTGCACATTCGCCTGCCCCGTGCCTTGCGGCGTCATCGTGATGACGAGCTGCAGGGCATCGGCGAGCGCCGGCGGCGTCACCTTCAGCGATGCCTCCTGATGCGCCATCATCGGCCATTCCACCGCGACGGCCTGCCCGACATAGTCGCGCACCAGGCCGCGCAGCTTCGTCTCCTGCTCTGCCGGCAGGCCGCCGGCCAGCAGCACGGCGCTGCGTAGCGCGCTGGCCTCGCGACTTACCGCGGCGCTTGCGCGATCGCTATCGCCCCAGACCTGCGCTGCGGTGAAGGCGACGAACAGGCCGAAGATGATGCCGAGCACGGGCAGCATGCCCGGCGAGATCGCTTTGAGCGATTTTGCGCGCTCTCCCGTCGCGACAAGCGCGATGCCTGCGAAGATCGCCGCGGCCACAAGATAGGTGAAGCCGAAGATCACCAGCGCCATCAACGGCACCGGCAGATTGTGCAGCCAGTCGCTCATCGTTTCCTTGTCATCTGATTTGAGGCTCTAGATCAACCGCATCCCGCGCAGGCTGGCGTGCCCGCTCTTGCCCACGATGATGTGGTCGTGCACGGCAATCCCCAGCGGCTTGGCGATGTCGATGATCGCTTTCGTCATCTGGATGTCGGCCTGCGAGGGCGAGGGATCGCCGGAGGGATGGTTGTGCACCAGGATCAGCGCGGTCGCCGATAGCTCGAGCGCGCGCTTGATCACCTCGCGTGGATAGACCGGGGTGTGGTCGACGGTGCCGGTCTGCTGCACCTCGTCGGCGATGAGCTGGTTGCGCTTGTCGAGGAAGAGCAGGCGAAACTGTTCCTTGTCGGCGAAGGCCATGCTGGTGCGGCAATAGGCGATCACCTCGTTCCAGGACGACAGCGCGTTGCGGCTGTTGACCTCGCCCTTGGCGACGCGGTGCGCCGCGGCGGCGATCAGCTTGAGCTGGTTGATTGCGGCCTCGCCGACCCCGTCGACCTCGCGCAGCCGCGCCACCGGCGCGTGCACGACCTCCGCGAACGAGCCGAAGGTCTTGATCAGCGTCTTCGCCAGCGGCTTGGTGTCGCGCCGGGGCAGCGCCGGAAACAGCGCCATCTCCAACAGCTCGTAATCGCTCAGCGCATCCGCGCCCGCACTGTAGAAGCGCTCGCGCAGCCGCTCGCGATGGCCGTGATAATGCGGCGCGTCCTCAGGCTTGCTCGTGTCGGGGTCCGGCTTGACGGGCATTGCGCCCAAGCATCGCCGGGGAGCCGCGTTTTTGCAACCGTCAATTGCGCTGGCAAACTAAGCTATGCCGGATCGGCTCGCACCAAGCTCACCCGATCGGCTTCTCGCCGTGCCGCTTCGACAGCGTGAAAATCTCGACACCGGTCGCGGTGACGCCGACCGAATGCTCGAACTGCGCCGACAGCGAGCGGTCGCGGGTCACCGCGGTCCAGCCGTCGGAGAGGATCTTCACATGCGGCTTGCCGAGATTGATCATCGGCTCGATGGTGAAGAACATGCCGGGCTTGAGCTGCACGCCCTCGCCGGGACGACCGATATGGATGATGTTCGGCTCGTCGTGGAACATGCGCCCGAGGCCATGGCCGCAGAAATCGCGCACGACGCTCATGCCCTGCGGCTCGACGAAGCTCTGAATGGCGTGGCCGATGTCGCCGGTGGTGGCGCCGGGCTTCACGGCGGCGATGCCGCGCATCATCGCTTCATAGGTGACTTCGATCAGCCGCTCGGCCTTGCGCGCGATCGGGCCGACCGCATACATCCGGCTGGAATCGCCATACCAGCCGTCGACGATGAAGGTGACGTCGATGTTGACGATGTCGCCTTCCTTCAGCGGACGGTCGCCGGGCATGCCGTGGCAGACGACGTGGTTGAGCGAGGTGCAGGTCGAGTAGCGGTAGCCGCGATACATCAGCGTCGCCGGATAGGCGCCGTTGCTGAAGGCGAAGTCGCGGACGAATTCGTCGATCGTCGAGGTCGGCACGCCCGGAGCGACGATGTCGGTGAGCTCGTCGAGGCACTTCGCCACCAGCGCGCCGGCCTTGCGCATGCCGGCAAACGCGGCTGGCCCATGCAGCTTGATCTGTCCGGTCTTGCGCAGGGAGGTATCGGTGGCTTCGACGTAGCTCATGCGAGAACTGTCTTCCGGGCTCGGTCTGATCTGGATATCGGCGGAAAGGCTTGATTTCAGGCCCTAATCTAATGATTGCGGGCCTTCATGCAAGCCGAGCGTACTCTTTGCGCCCGAAAGCCGGCCTAATTCGGGACTTCTACGGTGGTTTCGACCGGCAGGGCGCCGCCGCGGATGCGGATTTCGCGGACCGGGTAGGGAACCCGGATGCCCTCCTGCTTGAAGGCGTCCCACAGCGCCAGCATCACGTCGCTTTTGACGGTGTCCATGCCGTCGGGGTCGGCGAGCCACAGGGTCAACGAGAACTTCATCCCTGCCTCCGCAAACTCGGTCAGAATGCAGTTCGGCGGCTTGCCCTTCTGGGCGCGGGGGTGGGCGGCGGCGGTCTCGGCGGCGAGCTTGCAGACCAGCCGGGGGTCGGCGTCGTAATTGGTGCCGAAGGCGATCTTCACCAGCGTGTTCTTGTCGGTATAGGTCCAGTTGACGACCTTCTGCGTCACCAGATCCTCGTTCGGCACCAGGAATTCGCGCCCGTCGCCGGCTGCGACGGAAATATAGCGCGTCTTCATCGCGCTGATGCGCCCGGTGTTGTCGCCGATGGTGACGAGGTCGCCGGGCTTCACCGATTTGTCCGCGAGCAGGATGATCCCTGAGATGAAGTTGGCGACGATCTTCTGCAGGCCGATACCGATGCCGACGCCGACCGCGCCGGAGAATACCGCGAGCGCCGACAGATCGATACCCACGGCGCCAAGCGCAATGACGATTGCGACGGCAAGAAGCCCGATGCGGATGATCTTCACCAGCAGCACCTGCACCGACGGCGTCAGGTCTGTGGTCGCGTTGATCCGGCTCTCGGCGAAATTGCTCGCGATATTGGTCAGCCAGAGCGCGATCAGCAGCAGCGCGCCGGCCTTGATCGCCAACAGCGGGGTCAGCCTGAGGCCGCCGAGCACGATGGCGAAGGAATCGAGCAGCTCCACCGTCGTTTCCAGCTGCCCGATGATGGAAAGCGCGGCGATGAACCAGGCCGTGATCGACACCAGCTTGACGATGAACGCGTTGCGCAGGACCGACGTCACCAGCCGGATCACGAGCCAGGCCAGCCCCATCTTGGCAGCGACCATCAGGAGATAGCTGCGGCTCGGCCAGGTCGCGTGGTACATCACCACGCGCGAGACGATCACGAGCAGCGTGAACACCGCCGTCGAGGCGCTCGCGACCATCACCCGTGCGAAGTGCCGGAGCGGCAGCGGCCAGCGCATCGCCAGGGACGTCATGTCGACCCGGCTGCGAATGCCGGCCTCAGCGGCATAGGCGATGCCGGCCGCGGCCAGGATGAGGCCGAATTGCAGGTAGAACCAGGGTGACGAGATTTCCGCCCCGACGCTGCGTGCAGTGGTCTGCACGAACTCCATGAGGTCTTTGAGGTCCATGTCCATCGGTCTCGTCGGGAAGCAGGCGGGCGCAATTGATTCGAGGGGGCCGCAGAATCCCACAAAGGGTGCGGCCGAGCCATCGATACACCGTGAAGTGAAGCGCGTTAAGGCCGCAAAATGCGGGCACATTGCCGCGAGCGGGAGAAAATGGGTTGGCGCAGGAGAATGCCGACGATAAGGATGGATATTCCAGCGATTTGTACCCGGAAGGTGGATGGCCTCTCTCGACTCCGTCAGTCTCGCCATATTGCTCGGCGCCGTCCTCGTCATGGCCGGCATTCTCTCCAGCCTGCTGGCGCTGCGCTTCGGCGCGCCGTTGCTGCTCGTCTTTCTTGCCATCGGCATGCTCGCCGGCGATTCCGGCCCCGGTCAGCTCCAGTTCGACGACGTCCGCACCACCTATCTGGTCGGATCGGTCGCACTCGCCTTGATCCTGTTCGACGGCGGCCTCAGGACACGCTTTGCCAGCATCCGCACCGTGCTCGCACCCTCCGTAGTGCTGGCGACGATCGGCGTGCTGCTGACGGCGCTGATCACGGCCCCGTTCGCGAAATACGCCCTCGACCTCAACTGGTCGGAATCGCTGCTGGTCGGCGCCGTCGTGGCCTCGACCGACGCCGCCGCGGTGTTCCTGCTGGTGCACACCCAGGGCCTGCGCCTGCGCCCGCGTGTCGGCGCGACGCTGGAGGCGGAATCCGGCACCAACGACCCCTTCGCGATTTTCCTCACCTTGATGCTGGTCGAATACATCTCGCTCGGAACGAGCTCGCCCGGCCATGTGCTGGTGGAGTTCATCCAGGAGGCGGTGCTGGGTGCCGTCGTCGGCGTCATCGGCGGACGCCTCGTCGTCATCGCGCTGAACCAGGTGGCGCTGCCGCAGGGCCTGCATGCGCCATTCGTGACGACCGCTGCGCTCGTCATCTTCGGCGGCTCGCAGATCATGCACGCCTCCGGCTTCCTCGCCGTCTATCTCGCCGGCATCATCATCGGCAACCGGCCGACGCGCGCGCACAATTCCGTGGTGGCCTTCCTGGACGCCGCGACCTGGCTGGCACAGATCGTGATGTTCGTGCTGCTCGGCCTGCTGGTCTCGCCGAACCGGCTCGGTGCCAGTCTTTTGCCGGCGATCGCCGTCGCGCTGGTCCTGATGCTGGTCGCCCGACCGATCGCGGTGTTCGCGTGCCTTGGCCCGTTCCGCTTCAATTGGCGCGAAAAGATCTTCATCGCCTGGACCGGCCTGCGCGGCGCGGTCGCGATCTTCCTGGCGTCGATCCCGATGCTGGTCGGCCTGCCCAAGGCCTATCTCTATTTCGACGTCGCCTTCGTCGTCGTCATCATCTCGCTGCTGCTGCAGGGTTGGACGCTGGCGCCTGCTGCGCGCAAGCTGCACGTGGCGCTGCCGCGCGCCGAGCGCGGCCCGCGTCGTGTCGAGCTCGATCTGCCCGGCCAGCTCGAGCAGCAGCTGGTCGGCTATCCGGTGCGGCCGAAGAGCCTGTATTTCCGCCGTGGCCTGATCCCGTCGTGGTCCAAGCCGACGCTGGTGATCCGCAACGAGAACATCCTGACGCCGATGGAGGCCGAGCCGATCGCGCCCGGCGACTACATCTACCTCTTGGCGCCGCCGGAAAAGGCCGAGGCGCTCGACCGCTTCTTCGTCGACATGCAGCCGAGCTCGGCGCCCGATCCGCATCTGCTCGGCGACTTCATGGTCTCCGGCGAGCACACGCTCGCCGAGCTCGCCGGGATCTACGGCGTGAAGGTCGGCGAGGACGACGGCAAGCTAACCCTCGCCGATTATTTCGACGTCCATCTCGACCACGCGCCGAAGGAGGGTGCCGAGCTGCCGTTGGACGAGATCGTGCTGGTCGCACGCAGCATCTCCGGCGGCCGCGTCAACGTCGTCGGCCTGCGCCTGCCGGAAGAGGACGAGACCCCGCCGGCAGTGACGCGCGCACAAATACTGCGGAAGAAGCTCGCCGATGTCTGGGCCTCTGTGGCGGGGGTTTAGGCGCGCCTTGCAGCCGGACGCGTAGCCCGGATGAAGCGAGGCGTAATCCGGGATGCTTCTCCCGTGGCACCGTCCCGGATTACGCTTCGCTCCATCCGGGCTACGAAACTCCCCCGTTACGCCAGCACCTTCACCCCGCCAAGACTCGTCACCCGGCCCTGCTTCAGCATCACGATCTGCGTTGCGAGCTGGCGCAGCTCGGCGACGTCGTGGCTGACATAGACCATCGGCACATTGGCTTCATCCCGCAGCCGCGTCAGATACGGCAGGATCTCGAGCTTGCGGCCCTCGTCGAGCGCGCCGAGCGGCTCGTCGAGCAAGAGGAGGCGCGGCCGCGCCAGCAGCGCGCGGCCGAGCGCGACGCGCTGGCGCTCACCGCCGGAGAGTTTTCCGGGGCGGCGATCCTGCAGAGCACCGATGTCGAGCAGATCGATGATGCGCTTGTGCTGGGCGCGATCCGGCGCAAGGCCGTTCATCCGCCGTCCGTAATCGAGGTTCTGCGCGACGCTGAGGTGCGGAAACAGCCGCGCATCCTGGAACACATAGCCGATGCGGCGGCGATAAGTCGGCACGTGGAGGCCGGCGGCGGTGTCGTCGACGGTCTCGCCGTCGATCACGATGGTGCCGCGGTCGGGCCGCAGCAGCCCTGCGATCATGTTGACCAGCGAGGTCTTGCCGGCGCCCGATGCGCCGAACAGGCCGATGACGCGGCCCTCGCTGGTGAAGGACGCGGAGAGCGAGAATTCGCCGAGCTTCTTTTCGACATCGACGCGCAGCATGGTCAATTCCCGTGCAGCCGCGCGGTGGCGCGGCGGGCGAACCATTCGGCCGCGATCAGCGCGCCGATCGCGAGCACGACCGAGACGATGACGAGCCGGCCGGCGGCGGCATCGCCGTCAGGTGTCTGGATCAGCGAATAGATCGCGGACGAGATGGTCTGGGTCTCGCCGGGAATGTTGGAGACGAAGGTGATGGTGGCGCCGAACTCGCCGATCGCTTTGGCAAAGCCGAGCACCATGCCGGCGAGCACGCCGGGCAGGGCCAGCGGCAGCGTCACCGTGAAGAACACTTTCCATGGCGCCGCGCCGAGCGTCTCGGCGGCCTGCTCGAGCCGGCGGTCGATCGCCTCGATCGACAGCCGCATCGGCCGGACGAGAAGCGGAAACGCCATCACGCCGCAGGCGAGTGCCGCGCCGGTCCAGCGGAACGAGAAGACGATGCCGAGATGGTCGGCGAGGAAGCCGCCAACGAGGCCTTTGCGGCCGAAGGTCAGAAGCAGCAGATAGCCGGTGACGACCGGCGGCAGCACCAGCGGCAGATGCACCACGGCGTCGAGAAACGACTTGCCCCAAAAGTCATGGCGGGCGAGCAGCCATGCCAGCGCGATGCCGAACGGCGTTGCCACCAGGGTCGCAATGACGGCGACCCTGAGCGAGAGCAGGATCGCCGTCCATTCAGCGGGAGAGATGTCGAGCATCAAGCGACGAAGATCAGGTGCTGGGGCTCACCAGGAATTTGAAGCCGTACTTTTCCAGGATGGTCTTGGCCGCCGACGAGCGCAGGAAGGCGAGATAATCGCTGGTCTCGCTCTTCGCGGTGGTGGTCGCCGCGACCGGATAGATGATCGCGGGATGCGAGTCCGCCGGGAAGCTGCCGACGATCTTCACGCCAGGCTCGACCTTGGCGTCGGTCGCATAGACGATGCCGAGCGCGGCCTCGCCGCGGGCGACCAGCGTCAGCGCGGCGCGCACGCTCTCGGCCATGGCGAATTTCGGCTCGGCCGCCTGCCACGCGCCCAGCTTCTCCAGCGCAGCCTTGGCGTATTTTCCGACCGGTACCGACTTGACGTCGCCGGTCGCGATCCTGCCGTCGCCGGCGAGCTTGGCGAGGTCGAAGCCTTGCGCGATGCTGACGTTGTCGATCTTGGAATCCTTCGGCGCGATCAGCACGATGCTGTTGCCGAGCAAATTGACTCTGGAAGGCTCGTTGATGGTTTTCTTGGAGACTGCGTAGTCCATCCAGTCGGTGTCGGCGGAGACGAACACGTCGGCCGGTGCGCCTTGCTCGATCTGCTTGGCCAGCGCCGAGCTCGCGGCGTAGCTCGCGACGATCTTGACGCCGGTCCTGGCGGTGTAAGCGGCATTGATCTCGTCGAGCGCGTTCTTCATCGAGGCGGCGGCGAACACGGTGATGGTCTTGTCTTGCGCGCTGGCAGGCGAAAAGCTCGCGCCGGCGAGGATGAGGAAGGCGGCGAAAAGTCCGGCAATACGAATCATGGGATAGCGCTCCGTGCGAGCCCACGCGTGCAAATGCACGCGCAAATCTGGCGTTGGGTTCATGTCAGGTGCGACGGGCGGAAGCGCTGTCCGCGTGTCCCGGCAACGGCTTACGGCCGGCGGGGATATCGCACCTGCGAAGATAGCAGGCTGGGCCGCCAGGTCAAAGGCGGCTGTTTGGCCTATTGCGCCGGCAGGATCGCAATCGAGAGCGAGTTGTCCTTGGCGCCGCTGACCTGCAGCACGAAGGGCTGTCCCGACAGCTCGTATTTGATGGTCTTGCGGATGCTGGCGCAATCGGTCGCGCCGCTGAAGGCCACCGGTTTCAGGAAATGCCCGTCCTGCACCACGTCGACCCAGGCCCCTGCGGACAGGCTGATCGTGTAAAGCCCGGCCTTCGGCGCCTTGATGCTGGTGAAGCCGGCGAAGGTGCCATCCTTGGGCGCCCGCTCCGGCGGCGTCGGCAGCCTGGCTTCACCTGGGACGACCAGCCCGAGCGTGATGGCGGATGACGGTAGCGTCGTCTGTTCGCTTCCCGATGCCAGCTTGGCACGATCCGACGCCGTGAGCGCTGCGCGCTCGCGCTCGATCGGCCATTTGAACTTGTCGCAGCCGCTGGGCTCTTCTGCGGCGAGAACGGGAGTTGCCCCGATCAGCAGCAGCGCCACGAGGAAGGAGGTTTTCATGCTCAATCCACGGCAATCATGACGTCGGAGGCCTTGATTACGACGATGACGTTGCCGCCGATCTTGATGCCGAGATCGTCGACAGCCTCGTTGGTGATCGAGGACGTCACGATCGTGCCGTTGCCGATATCGACGCGGATGTGGGAGGTCGTGGCACCCTTGGTGACATCGACGACATTGCCCTTGATCTGGTTGCGTGCACTGATGCGCATGGATCTCTCACGGTAGCCGGCGTAAGCCGATGTTGCCGCGCGTACGGATGGGGGGATTGGTCGGAGCGGGATGCGCGTCCCGGAATGCCGCGGGCTTACGGCACGGCGGCGGCACGATCCTAGCGCATGTCAGTGGCGCGAGCCAACCAACGAGTTCGTCATCCCGGGCTCGCTTCGTGCCTTGGGATGCTCACGGCTTCACATCCGTCGCATGCAGCACCGCCTTGCAGGCCGCCGGCATCTGCGCCAGCGTCATCGGCGGCTTCGGCTTCGGCGGCTCCGGCGAGGGCTTCGGGTGCAGCACGGCGTCCGAGAACCAATAGGCGAGATCGGAGGGCTTGCAGCCTTCGTCCTCGGATTGCGACGGCTGGCCCTCGCAGTCCCCGGCGCCCGCCGGGCAATGCATGCGGATGTGGAAGTGATAGTCGTGGCCCCACCACGGGCGGATCTTCGACAGCCAGGCGCGGTCGCCCTTGGCCTCGCGGCACAGCGCCTTCTTGATCGCCGCGTTGACGAAGATGCGCTGCACGGCGGGTTCACGCGCCGCATCGCGCAGCACCAGCACATGGCCTGATGTGAACACCCTCGGATCGACGTCGAGCCGGTCGGGCCGCACCATCATCACCGCGCTCATCTCCTCGCGCTCCTCGCGCGAGAGCCGGCGGTCCGGCATCGGCGTCAGCCAGATGTCGGCATCGAGGCCGATCTGATGGCTGGCATGGCCCGACAGCGCCGGCCCGCCGCGCGGCTGGGCGATGTCGCCGACCAGGATGCCGGGCCAGCCGGCGTCCCTGTGCGCCTTGGCCGCGAGCCGCTTGATCAGCGCGATCATGTCGGGATGGCCGTAGCTGCGATTGCGCGACAGCCGCATCACCTGCCAATTGTCGCCGTTCACGGGCATCTGCGCGGCGCCGCCGAGGCATCCCCTGGTGTAGGAGCCGACCACATGTGCCGGCCCCTTCGAGGGCAGCAGTTTTCGCGCAAACAATTCCTTGGCGCCGAGACTGGGATCGTTGGGATTGGCGAGCGGGGGCAGAGCCTTCGGGGTGACGCTGCCCTTGTCCTGGGCCAGCGCGCTGCCGGAGGCCAGGAGTGTCATAAAAAGCAGGAGAGGGGCGAAGCGGCGGGGACTCATGCCGAATCTTATAGCCCAACACCGCGTCAGGGTTAAGAATTAGCCTTGCCATGCGGGTGCTGCCTCACCGCGGCTTTACAGTTGCAAGGTGCCGGCGACCTCCTGTCGTGGAGGCAGAGGTTTTTTAGAATGACATTTTTTCTGACGCGGCCGGCGCGGCGCGTTGCCCTGGCTGCCTGTGCGCTGGCGGGATTTTGCATGACGCCGGCGCGGGCTGACCTCCGGGTCGACATCGACAAATCCTCGCAGCGCATGTCGGTGCGCGTCGACGGCGCGCCGCGCTACAACTGGCCGGTGTCGACCGGCCGCCGCGGCTACGGCACGCCGAGCGGCATCTTCCATCCGCAGGCGATGCTGCGGCGCCATTTCTCGCGCAAATACTACAATTCGCCGATGCCGTACGCGATCTTCTTCCACCGCGGCTTTGCCATCCACGGCACCACGGACCTCTCCCGCCTGGGCGGGCCGGCTTCGCATGGCTGTGTCAGGCTGCATCCCGCGCATGCGGCTACCCTGTTCGCGCTGGTCCAGCGCGAGGGTGCGCGCAACACCACGATCCGCATTTCCAATTAGACCATTCGGAAGTCGCATCCTGCCGGCCGATTTTTAACGCCGCGATAACCCTGTGCCGCATTGACCAAAATTCGTGCGCAACGTGAGGAATAATCGCGGTCCGCATGCAATCGCGCGCGATGCGCGGAAAGGAATCAAGCCCGCGCGCAATTTTGCGCCAGATGAGGTTCCACCGCAGCGTCGGAATGAAGCTGGCGGCCTTCGTCGACGTACCCGCGCCTCGCAAACGGGCAGCAAGGGACCACTACGCGCGGGCCGCGGCCGGGCAGGATTACTGTTTTTTCAGACACTTGCCCCAAAGCTTGCGGCCGCCGGGCGCGACTGGGACGAGTGAATTTGAGTTTGGGGTCTCGAAAGACAGGAAAGCGAAAGCGTAACGTGCTTGCCCGCGCCGGCCGACAGCCGCGCAAGCCGCGGCTCGCACGCGCGCCGCATCCGCCTGCCGACCGCGATGAACTTCTGCGCAGCCGCGCGGAGGCGGAGGCTGCGATCGCCGAAGCACGCAAATCTCATGAGCGCCTGCGCCAGGCCATCGACATCCTGCCGCAGGGCATCGTGTTTCTCGATGCCGACGGCCGCTATGTGCTCTGGAACAAGAAATACGCAGAGATCTACAGCAAGACCGCCGATCTGTTCGAGGAGGGCGCACGCCTCGAAGACACGCTCCGCATCGGCGTCGCCCGCGGGGATTATCCCGAAGCCATCGGCAACGAGGACGAATGGATCGCCGAGCGGCTGCAAAAGCTCTACCAGCCCGGCGCCCGCCACGAGCAGAAGCTGGCCGACGGCCGGGTCATCTTGATCGACGAGCGGCTGACCGACGATGGCGGCGTCGTCGGCCTGCGTGTCGACATCACCGAGCTGAAGCAGCGCGAGGCCTCGTTCCGCCTGCTGTTCGACGGCAATCCCGTTCCCATGATCGTCTGCGCGCTGGACGACCAGCGTATCCTCGGCGTCAACGACGCCGCGATCGCGCATTACGGCTATAGCCGCGCCGAGTTCGAGAAGCTGACGATCCGCAGCCTCCAGGCCTTCGACAGCGAGCCGCCCTGGGCCGCCGGCTCCGCCGGCGAGGAGCAGGCGGGACGCACCTGGAAGCACGTCAAGGCCGACGGCGTATTGATCGACCTTGCGATCTATTCGCGCGAATTGACCTATGCCGAGCGGCCCGCGGTGCTGCTCGCGCTGATGGACATCACCGAGCGCAAGCGCGCCGAGGCGCGGCTGGCCTTCATGGCCCAGCACGATGCCCTGACCGGCCTGCCCAACCGCAATCTGCTGCGCCAGCAGATGGACGAGATGCTGCTGCATACGCGGCGCAGCACCGACAAGGTCGCGCTGCTGATCCTCGGGCTCGACAATTTCAAGTCGGTCAACGACACGCTCGGACACACCGTCGGCGACAAGCTGCTGCGCGGCGTCGCCAAGCGGCTACGCTCCACCTTGCGCGAGGAAGACGCGCTGGCGCGGCTCAATTCCGACGAGTTCGCGGTGCTGCAGAGCGGGCTGACGCGCCCGGAGGACGCGGTGATGCTGGCCAAGCGGTTGCTCGAAGCCATCGCCGATCCCTATCTGCTCGACGGCCATTCCGTGGTGATCGGCGCCTCGATCGGCATCGCCATGGCGCCGGGCGACGGCGACGAGTCCGAGAAGCTGCTCAAGAGCGCCGGCATGGCGCTGTCGCGCGCGAAAGCGGACGCGCGCGGCAGCTTCGCCTTCTTCGAGGCCGCGCTGGATGCGAAAGCGCAGAGCCGCCGCAAGATCGAGGTCGAGCTGCGCGACGCGATTCAGAACGACGTGCTGCGTCCCTATTACCAGCCGCTGATCGACCTCCAGAGCGGCCGCATCACCGGCTTCGAGGCGCTGGTGCGCTGGCCGCATGCCGAGCGCGGCATGGTCTCGCCGGCCGAGTTCATCCCGGTCGCCGAGGACACCGGCCTGATCAACCCGCTCGGCGGCTTGATGCTGCGCCGGGCGTGCCTCGACGCCGCGTCCTGGCCGGACGGCGTCCGCGTCGCCGTCAATCTCTCGCCGCTTCAGTTCCGCAGCGGCAATCTGCTCTCGATGGTCACGGACGCGCTGAAGCATTCCGGCCTGTCGCCGCGGCGGCTCGAGCTGGAGATCACCGAGACGCTGCTGCTCGAGAAGAGCGCGCAGGTGCTGGCGACGCTGCATGCGCTGCGCGCGCTGGGCGTGCGCATCTCCATGGACGATTTCGGCACCGGCTATTCCAGCCTCAGCTATCTGCGCAGTTTCCCGTTCGACAAGATCAAGATCGACCAGTCCTTCGTGCGCGATCTCGGCGCCAACCGCGAGGCGCAGGCGATCATCCGCTCCATCGTCAGCCTCGGCAAGGGCCTCGGCGTCACCATCACGGCCGAAGGCGTCGAGACCGAAGCCGAACTCAGCTGCCTCCGCACCGAAGGCTGCGACGAGGGCCAGGGCTTTCTCTTCAGCAAGGCCCGGCCGAATGCGGAGATCGTTGCCCTGCTGGCGGCGCAGCGCGGCATCGATGGCGAGGTCACCGCGCTGGTGGCGTAAGCGTTCACCTCCTGCGAATCGAAGGGACGCGCCGCTCTCTCCGTTAACCTCTCCCGCTTACGGGAGAGGTCGCGCCGAAGGCGCGGGTGAGTTTCCTCTGGGGATTACCCCAATGCGGAGGCACCCTCTCCCCGACCCTCCCAGCGCGAGCGAAGCTCGTCGCGCCCCGCAAGCGGGGGAGGGAGCGCACCGTCGCTGGCGGTCGCCTAGCGGCCTCCCGCCAAAATGCTCTTCCCCACATCCTCATAATGTGAGTCCCGCGCTTGGATCTGCTGGGCGATGGCGTGCATGTCGCGAAACCGCCGCTCGAACGGGTTGCTGCGAAACACCGCGGTCGCGCCCGCCATATGATAGGCCGTGTCGACCACCCGCACCGATTGATGGATGGTCCAGGTCGTAGCCAGGCGCACCGCGCTGCGATGTGCCGCGCTGAATTCGCCGGTAGCGCAGAGATCGCGCCACATCGCATGCGCGGTCGCATAGAGGTAGGCGCGGGCGGCGCGAAGGTCGCCCTCGGTGCGGCCGATCAGTCCCTGCACCGCCGCGTTGTCGCGCATCGCGCTGGTTGCCAGCGATTGGTGTTTTCCACGCGCCAGCGCGATCGCGGCGTCCAGCGTGGCACGCGCCACGCCCAGAGACACTGCGGCAAAGCCGAGGGAGAAGGTCGCGCCGGTGCCGATCCTGTAGAGCGGCCCCGTCTCGCGCAGTGCCGATGTCACGTCACGAAATGCCGTGAAGCGCTCGGGGACGAAGAGATTGTGCACCTCGTAACTATCCGTGCCGGTGCCGGCGAGCCCGATCGCCTGCCAGACGTCGTGCAATGTCGCGCTCGCGACTGGAAACAGGATGGTGCGCACCTCCGGCGACCCGTCGGCATTCTTCCGTGGCGCGCCGTCCGCCCCGATGATCCGCACATGCGCCCCGAGCCAGCTCGCCTGCCGCGATCCCGAGGCAAAATCCCAGCGCGCCGTGACGCGATAACCGCCTGCGACCGCGTGCGCCTCATGCGCGATCGCGCCCCAAGAAAGAATGCCGGGCGGCGTGTTGAAGATCTCCCGGGCCGTGTCGGGATCGAGCGAAGCCGCGATCATCGCGCAGACGCTGCACTGGCCGAGGCACCATGCCGTGGACGCATCCGCCTTCGCGATCTCCTCCAGCATGTGCATGAAGACTTCAATGGGGGCTTCAGCGCCGCCGAGCCTCTGCGGGAGGAGGGCGCGATAGAGCCCGTTCACGATCAGCGCATCGACGACATCAGGCGTCAGCCGCCGCGTCCGCTCGATCTCGTCGGCCTCGCGCGCGATCAGCGGCGCGATGGCGCGTGCGCGTTCGGCGAGATCAGATCCGGAAGGCTCGATCATCTGCGGTCCCTCGCTCATTCTATCGTGAGCAGTGAGAGACGCGATGGTGGTCCATCCTCCGATCGAGAGCAACACGAAATGCCGCTCGGCGCAGTCTCAGACCCGCACACGCCACAATGTGAACGCGAGCAGGAGATAGGCGGCACAGGTCCACAGCGATTGCCAGTTAGCCGGGCCTTCGTTGATTGCCACGTAAATGGCGGCCATGGAGAAAACTCCGGCAAATATCGATTCCGCCAGGGGGTGGATGTTCTTGCCGTTGGGATTGAGCAGCGTCGTTGCTGCAAAGGGAATGGCCGCCATGGTGAGAGGCGCAAAAGGAAAATCGATGAATCGCGGGTCGAACACGAGGCCGAGCGCGGTCGCGGTGCCGATCACGACGATTACGATCCAGACCAGCCCGTACACGGTCGTCAGCGGAGAGTCTGTCCGGTAACCCTCAGGCCCCAGCAATTCCAGGAAACCGGGAGAGGGACGCCCCGACATCAGGGCGATCGCGCCGAACACCGGCGAAGCCGTTGCCGCCGCCAGGAGTGAGCCCCACAACAGCCAAAGGCCCACGCCGTAACTTTCCTCGACCAGTCTTTGGGCTGTCACGCCAAGCAGGAGCCCGGCCGTGGTTGCGGATAGTCCGACGGCCATCCACGCGGCCAGTCCGGCATCGTCGGGCCTGCGCCGCCAGGTGAACCACGCCGCGCCGAACACCAGCATGGCCAGCGCCAGTCCGCAGCCCATCTGCAATCTCCACGACGGGAAATTGCTGATCGGAATGCCGGCCGGATATTTAAGAGTGCGCTGAACCGAGTCGAACAGGCCCCAGGATCCACCGACGGTGCCCTCGATTTCACGCTTCCACGACTCATCATAGGCCTCGAACACATTGACGCGAAACTTCTCGCGCCGCGCAAGGTCGAGGATCTCCGAGACAACCCGAGCTTGGTTGACGCGGGAGGGAAGCGCCACCTCGCGCATCCGTCCCTCGCTCGGCCAGCCGATTTCCCCGATCAGGATTTCCTTGCCCGGAAAGGCCGCTGCCACCCGGCGGCGAATCTCACCGACGTGAGCGGCGGCAAGCTCCGCGCGGACCGGCTCGTTCTCCCAATAGGGCAGGATGTGGATCGTGACGAAATCGACGGTGTCACGAAGTTCGCTATTGCTGAGCCAGAACTCCCAGACATCGGCATAGGTGACGGGGACAGAGGCCTGTGTCTTGACCGCGCGAAGCGTGGCGATCAGGTCGGTGACTGTGATGTCCTTCCGCAGCAGCGTCTCGTTGCCGACCACGAGCGCGATGATGGTGTTGGGATATTCCCGGGAGAGGCGGATCGCGGTCGCTATCTGCAGCCGGTTCTTCGCCTGGTCCTTGTCGAGAAAGATACCCTGGATGACCTTCAGCCCCGCCTCGGCCGCAAGGCCGGGGATCTGGTCGAGGCCGAGATCGGTCGCATAGGTCCGGATGCAATCGGACACTTTCGCGAGCTGGGCGAGGTCTTCCGCGATCTGTTCTCGCGTCACCTGCGTCGTCGACAAAAGCGACGTCTGATGGCTGCGGAACGGGGCGTACGAAATGCATTGCAGCTTGTCGTTGGGATCGATCGGCGCGCGCACCAGATGGACAGGCGTCCCCAGCCAGATCCATACCGAGGCGATGACGCTCAGGGATATCAGCAGAAGCACGAGCGGCGTGCGCATTGGGACTTGTCTGGTCCCGGGTTGCATCGCCGGCCTGGACGGATTGAAGGCCCCTCTTGTCTGCCCACCATGCATGATTCCGGTCACTTTCCGCTTGCTGCAATCGGACGCAGGCCTTGCCCAGGCGTCCAAGCGTGCCGGCCTTGTGCCGACGTTTTGATGACGAGCAGGAAAACAAGCTAAGGCATGTTCCGGAGAAGCGCGAAGCAGTCTTCTAAAAAGATCGTGCGAAAACGAAAACCAAGAGCGCGATGTTGCCTCAATTCGATTTCATCGCACCCCGAAAGGATCCATCGGTCGCAACCCGGCCAATTCTAGCATCGATCGCGTCTCGACGATCGGGGCTTCGCGTCGCATTGCGATCCGCTGCGAAGGTTGCCCCGTCACGCCACAGCGCGACCAAGATCGAGCGGTTGCCTGCGCTTCGTCGGAAAGCTCAGCGCTACCGCGACCGCCGCAAGCCCGATCGCAAAGGAGCCGACATGCAGCCATGTGTATTGCTGGAAGCTGTCGAACACGAGCCCGCCGGCCCACGGCCCGAGCGCCATGCCGAGGCTGGCAAAGGCTGAGACCGCACCGAACACGGTACCCATGATGCGCGCGCCGAAGAATTCGCGGACCAGCACCGCATAGAGCGGCATCACTCCGCCATAGGCGAGACCGAACACCACCGAGAGCGCGTAGAACTCGCCGAGCTGCGCGACCGCGAGATAGGTCGCGATGCACATCGCCTGTACGAGGAGGCCGCCGACCAGCACGCGCTTTGCACCGATGCGATCGGCCAGCGCGCCCAGCAGCAGGCGGCCGCCGAGGCCCGAGACGCCGGCGACACTATAAACCGTCACCGCCGTGAGCGGGGCGATGCCGCAGACCATCGCATAGGACACCATGTGGAAGATCGGGCCGGAATGCGCGGCGCAACAGGCGAAATGCGCCGCTGCGAGCGCGATGAATTGCGGCGTGCGCAGTGCCTGCGCCGCGGTCAGCTCGACCTCGAGCGAGGCGTTCGCGGTGGACGGGCCGGCAGTTGCCGGCGCCGGACGCACCAGGAAACAGGCGGGGATCAGCAGCGCCCATGACACGATGCCGATCACCAGCATCGCGGTGCGCCAGTCATAGGCCGTAATCAGCCAGCTGGCGGTCGGTGCGACCGTCACCGGCGAGACGCCCATCCCGGCCGAGACCAGCGCCACCGCAAGGCTGCGGTTCTTCTCGATCCAGGCGCTCGCGAGCGCCATCATCGGGGCGTAGAAGCTGCCGGCGGCGATGCCGATCAGCACGCCGAAGCAAAGCTGGAATTGCCACAGGGTTGCGGCCTGGCTGGCGGTGACCAGACCAAGCCCCAGCAGCAAGCTTCCCGCGAGCACCACGATGCGCGTGCCGAAACGGTCCGACAGTGCGCCCCAGAGGAACGCGGCCACGCCCATGCAGAGGAAATCCAGCGTCGCCGCGGCGGACACGCCGGCGCGCGACCAGCCCATCGCTTCCGAGATCGGCTGCAGGAACACCGCAAGGGACAGCATCGTGCCGAACCCGACACAGGTCATCAGCGCGCCCGCGGCGACAACAACCCAGCCATAGTCGAAGCCTGACGGCTTGCTCATGCGTTTCCTCGCGCTTTTGGTTTTGTTGATGCTGCGCAGCAGAGATGGTGGCCTAACTTCTGCGAGAGGGCAAGGCGGACTGCAACGGGACGCTGACATTGCCTGCCCGCGGTGATAGCATGCCTTCGGTCCCCGCCCTGCGAGGTTGTTCTCATGCGCGCACACACAGCAATGTGTGAGGAGGCAAAGTCAATGAAGTGGGACGCGCTCTGCAGGCCGCTCAATCGCCGCAGCCTTTTGCTTCCCGTCATTTTCGCCGCCGCGGTCTCGGCATCCCTGGCCTACGCACAGGACGGCCAAAGCTCATCGCGCGAGCCGGGCCCGGTCTTTTCGGAGAGTGGCCCCGATGCCGAACTCTACGGCGCGGCTGAGGGCTATCCGGTCGGCACGCGGGGCACGGCCACCCAGCTCGACAAGCTCGTCGGGGTCTACAGCCATTTCGGCGACATCTACCCCTCGCGCACGGTTCGCCGCGCGGCGGCGCCCTGGCAGTTCAAGCGCGCACCAGAGCCATCGATCGCCTACAGCTTCAACAACGAACGGCTGAGCATCGCGGACTATCTCAAGCGCAACCCGGTGACGGGGCTCCTGATCGCCAGGGACGACACCATCCTGTACGAGCACTATCAATATGCGCGGACCGACCGCGACCGCTTTCTCTCGCAATCCATGGCGAAGACGCTGGTGGCCATGCTGGTCGGGATCGCGGTCTCGGAAGGGCAGATCAAGTCGATCGACGATGCCGTCTCGACCTACGTCCCCGGCCTTGCAGGAAGGGAGTATGGAAGCACATCCATCCGCGCCTTGCTGAACATGTCCTCGGGCGTTGAATTCTCGGAAGTCTATGACGGGAAGGACGATATCGCCCGGCTCGGGCGGGCGCTGTTCGGTGGTGAGCCGAAAGACCCCGCGGCCATCGTCGCGCAATTCAACAACAGAACCGCACCGCCGGGGACCAGGTGGCACTATGCAAGCGTCGAAACCGAGATACTCGGCCTGGTGCTGCGCTCGGCCACGGCCATTCCACTTGCCGACTATCTCCACGACCGGATCTGGGGCGCGATCGGCACCGAGGCGGATGCGTCGTGGGCGATTGACGGCAGCGGGCAAGAGATTGCCTTTTGCTGCTTCAACGCAACCTTGCGCGACTATGCGCGCCTGGCCCGCTTGCTCGCAAACGACGGCGTCTGGGAAGGCCGTCAGTTAATCCCCCGGCAATGGCTGTTGGATGCCACCACCGTCAGGCCGGCCGATGGTCATCTTGCTCCGCGCGTCGCCACACCCTATTTCGGTTACGGCTATCAGGTGTGGATCCTTCCGGGCGAGCAGCGCAGATTTGCCCTGCTCGGCATTCGCGGTCAGGTCATCCTGGTCGATCCGGCCTCCAAGCTCGTCATGGTGCACACCGCCGTGCGCCAAAAGCCGTTTGAGCCGGGAAGCCTGAGGGAGCCGCTCGCATTGTGGTCCGCCGTGATTCAACAACTCGGGCAATGACGACCTGACGGCGGCTTGATTCACAGATATTCATGACGACCATGTCGGCGCGGACGGAGTTCGATCGTCCTTGGCTTACAATCCCGGAACCGCCGCGGATGGCCCGGCACACGGGAAGCAATCTCGTCGCCTCGACCGCAAGAATTGAACTGGAGCAATGCCCATGAGGATCACCGTCGAAACCAGCGTCGCAGCCCCCATCGATCGGGTCTGGCAGGCCTATACGACGCCTGCCGACATCGTGACGTGGAATGCGGCGTCCGACGACTGGCATACGACCAAGGCGACGGTCGACCTGCGGGAAGGCGGCGCCTTCTCGTCGCGGATGGAAGCCAAGGACGGCAGCATGGGCTTCGACTTCGCCGGCACCTACACCAAGATCATCGAACACAAGCGGATCGAATACGCGTTCGGCGATCGAAAAGCCGAGGTCGAGTTCGTGCCCAGCGCGAATGGCGTCGTCGTCCGCGTCGCCTTCGATGGCGAAACGACGCACTCGGTGGAGCAGCAGCAAGCCGGCTGGCAGGCGATCCTCGACAATTTCGCGCGCTACGTCGAGACGAAGCAGAAGCCCTGATCGATCAGGGATCGGGCGTGCTGACTCACGCCCGATCCCTTTCATGCGTTTCTTCGCGCTTTTTGTTTTGTTGATGGTGCGCATCAGGGATGATGGCTTACCGGACGAGGGCAATGGCGGTCGATCGCGGGCAAATCCTGCACGCTATTCAATCACTTCGTCGGCGCGGGCGACGACGGTTGCAGGCAGGTCGAGGCCCAGGGCCTTGGCGATGCGGAGATTGATCCTGAGGTCGAACTTGGTGGGTCGTTCGAAAGGCAGATCGCCCGGCTTTGCGCCCCGTAGAACGCGATCAACCTGCGCAATCAAGCGGCGCCCTGCGTCTGCAAAGTCAGGGCCGAACGACATGAAAGCGCCGTTCGCGACCCAGTCCGGTGAAGCAAAGATCGCAGGCTTCTTGCTCAGATTCACCAGCCTGACGACTTCGCCCAGGTGGGCGCTGAGCACGACGTCAGGAACGAAAACAAGACCGTCAAATCGGGCGAGGTTGTCCGGGCTCAGGATTGTCCCGATGCTGGCGGGATCATCGATGTTGATTGCTTCGACCTCGAAGCCGAGCTTGCGGCCGGCCTCCAGGACCGGCGTGAGACTCTGTGCACCGCTCGACACCTTTGTCGTGACAGTCCCGAGGCGGACGGCCTGGGGCAGGATCTCCCGCATGAGCTCGACCCGCTTTACAGTGGTTTCCTCCGAGAAAACCGCGATGCCGGTCACGTTGCGGCCTGGGCGGGCGAGGCTGTCGGCCAATCCGGACGCGACAGGGTCGACGGCAGCAAGGGTGACGATCGGAATGGTCCGCGTTGCCTTGTAGGCCGCGAGGGCGGCGGGTGTGCTGATGGCGATGATCACGTCAACCCGTCCATCCCGCACGATCTCCTGCGCGAGCGCCGGTAGCGCGTCGGCATCTCCGGCCGCGTGACGAAACTCGAGTCGAATCCGCCCCTCAACATAACCAAGCTCAGCAAGCAGCCTCTTGGTTCCAGCGATCTGCGCGGGGATTTCGACCGGTCCCAACTGGACGACGCGCGGCGTTGCGGAGGACTGCTGGGTGCGTGCGATGAGCGGCCAGCCGATTGCGCCCGCCACCAGCCCGATGAATGCGCGCCGTCTCATCTGACCTCGCTCGAAACTGCCGTGCGATGGTCAGACTATAGCACGTGCTCCTAAGCCATCCGACGTAGATCACGGGCCAGATACCGAGCGAGCCGTCGTCGGCAGCACGCCTGGATCAGAGACTTGGCGGCGGGCAAGTCCTCGATCTTTATCGTGCCTCTGCCGGGGGGCGGCGCGGGGGAGTGCTTTGAACCAGACCGTCTTCGAGATGCACCAACGTCGCGTATGTCGGTGAGACCGCGACGAAGGAACGCGTGATGAAGGCCCTGAAAGCATCGATTTGCGTCGCGGTCACCGCGCTCGCCTTGAGCTTTTCGCTCGGCGCGCCGTCCCATGCCGCACATGACGAGGCAGATGCCCTCATGCTGCAGATGAAGCAGCTTTATCGGGCCGGCAAATATACCGAAGCGCTGCCATTGGCTCAGAAATCGCTGGTGCTGCGCGAGAAGGAGTTCGGCCCTGATGATGCGGCCCTCGCGATGCCGCTGAACGACCTCGGCACGATCCACTACAATCTCGGCCAATACGCGGTGGCCGAGCCGCTCTACAAGCGCGCGCTGGCGATCCGGGAGCGGACGCTCGGTTCGAACCATCCGGAAGTCGCCATGGTGCTGAACAATCTGGGCGATCTCTATCGCGCGGAAGAGCGTCACGCAGAAGCGGAGCCGCTCCTCAAGCGCTCGATCGCCATCAGCGAGAAGACGGTCGGCCCCAATGATGCGTCGATCGTGATGGCGTTGAGCAACCTCGGCGCGGTCTACAGCCATCAGGGCCGGTACGATCAGGCCATACCGCTATTCAAGCGAGGCCTTGCCGTGCTGCAGAAGGCGCTCGGTCCCGACGATCCCGAAGCCACGGTGTTGATGAACAATTTGGCCGACGCCTATATCAATCGCCATCGCTATGCCGATGCCGAGCGCCTGCTGAGGCGGTCGATGGCGGTGACCGAGAAGGCGTTCGGCCCGGATCATCCCGACATCGCGCAGGCACAGAACAATCTGGCTGCGCTCTACGGGCGTCAGGGCCGTAACGCGGAGGCCGAGCGGCTGTTCAAGCGGTCGGCGGCCACTTTCGAGAAAACCCTCGGCCCCAACCATCCGGATCTCGCCGGCGTTCTGGAAAACCTCGCCGGTCTCTACAAGTATCAAGGCCGCTATGCCGATGCCGAGCAGGTCCTGAAACGGTCGATGGCCATTCGGGGGAAGACCAGTCGGATCTGACTTCCACGCACCTCAAGACGAGGATCGAGTGCGCGGTCGTCTCGAAGGACGAGGCACGCGCTCAGGTCGTGCAATTCGTACGGTTCTCAGAGATTCCCGAGGGCTGCGATGGTGACATCATGCCACTGTTTTGCCCGGCGGTCAAGCCAATTTCGGTAAATCAAAAATATCGAATGCAAACAAGACCATGGCTACTGTGCATGGGGTTGTTTCGAGACGTTGGTCGTCATACCGGTTTTCGTGGCGGCAGCAGGAATGCGAATGCCTGGGCGTTCGCCTCGCCGAAGCGGCGGCTTCGGCCGCGCAGGAGGGACGAGATATTCGGTAGCGGTTCTGATCCGCTCAGCTATCCACCTTCAGCGCGGCGATGAAAGCTTCCTGCGGGATGTCGACCTTGCCGAACTGCCGCATCTTCTTCTTGCCTTCCTTCTGCTTCTCCAGAAGTTTTCGTTTACGCGTGATGTCGCCGCCGTAGCATTTTGCGGTTACGTCCTTGCGCAGGGCGCGCACCGTCTCGCGGGCGATCACCTTGCCGCCGATCGCCGCCTGGATCGGGATCTGGAACATGTGCGGCGGGATCAGCTCCTTCATCTTCTCGACCATGGCACGGCCGCGCCCTTCCGCGCGGGTGCGATGGACCAGCATCGAGAGCGCGTCGACCGGCTCGGCATTGACCAGGATCTGCATCTTGACGAGGTCGGCCGGCTTGTAGTCGGTGAGATGATAGTCGAACGAAGCGTAGCCTTTCGACACCGATTTCAGGCGGTCGTAGAAGTCGAACACCACTTCGTTCAGCGGCAAATCGTATTTCACCATCGCGCGGGAGCCCACATAGGTGAGCTCCTTCTGCGCGCCGCGGCGGTCCTGGCACAGCTTGAGCACGCTGCCGAGATATTCGTCGGGCGTGAGGATCGTCGCCTCGATCCAGGGCTCGTCGATCTCGGCGATCTTGACCACGTCGGGCATGTCGACGGGGTTGTGGATCTCGAGCTCGGTGCCGTCGGTGAGATTCATCTTGTAGATGACGCTCGGCGCGGTCGCGATCAAATTGAGATCGAATTCGCGCGACAGCCGCTCCTGGATGATCTCGAGGTGGAGCAGGCCGAGGAAGCCGCAGCGGAAGCCGAAGCCGAGCGCGGCCGAGGTTTCCATCTCGAAGGAGAAGCTGGCGTCGTTGAGACGCAGCTTGCCCATCGCGGCGCGCAGCGTCTCGAAGTCGTCGGCATCGACCGGGAACAGGCCGCAGAACACCACAGGGATCGCCGGCTTGAAGCCCGGCAGCATGTCCGCGACCGGCTTCCTGTCGTCGGTGATGGTGTCGCCGACGCGGGTGTCGGCGACTTCCTTGATCGCGGCGGTGATGAAGCCGATCTCGCCGGGGCCGAGCTCGTCGACCTGCTGCATCTTCGGCGTGAAGAAGCCGACGCGCTCGACGTCATAGGCTGCGCCCGTGCCCATCATGCGCACGCGGCTGCCCTTCTTCATGACGCCGTCGACGACGCGAATGAGCACGACGACGCCGAGATAGACGTCGTACCAGCTGTCGACCAGCAGCGCCTTCAGCGTCGCGTCGCGGTCGCCCTTCGGCGGCGGCAGGCGGGTGACGATGGCTTCCAGCACGTCGGGCACACCGAGGCCGGTCTTGGCCGAGATCATCACCGCGTCTGAGGCGTCGATGCCGATGACGTCCTCGATCTGCTGCTTGATCTTCTCCGGCTCGGCCGCGGGAAGGTCGACCTTGTTCAGGACCGGGACGATCTCGTGATTGTTGTCGAGCGCCTGATAGACGTTGGCGAGCGTCTGCGCTTCGACGCCCTGGCTGGCGTCGACCACCAAGAGGGAACCCTCGCACGCCGCCAGAGACCGCGAGACTTCGTAGGCGAAGTCGACATGGCCGGGCGTGTCCATGAGGTTGAAGACGTAGTCCTTGCCGTCCTTGGCGCGGTAGGCGAGGCGCACCGTCTGCGCTTTGATGGTGATGCCGCGCTCGCGCTCGATGTCCATGGAATCGAGCACCTGCTCCTTGCCCGCCATCTCGCGGTCGGACAGGCCGCCGGTCATCTGGATCAGGCGGTCGGCCAGCGTCGATTTGCCATGGTCGATATGGGCGACGATGGAGAAATTGCGGATGTTGGAAATGGGGACGGTCGTCATGGGCGCGGGATACCACTCACATCCCCGTGCGGCAACCATATTGCTGTATTTTCAGGGGCTTTGTTCACGCCAAGCTGATTCCATGACGGGCCAAAACGCGCTAGGCAACCTGCCATGTCGACGACTTCGATCCCCTCTGCCAGAACGCGCGCGAAGACCCGGTTGAGCTATGCCCGCTTCCGGGCCTGGCTGGTTGCCTGCGCGACCCGGCCGGAAGCGCGCCTGTGGCTGGTGATCCAGCTCGCCATCCTGCATGGCGTGCTCTGGACCTTCATCCTGATCAATCTCAAGGCAGCGCAGGACGTTCATATGGACGTCGCAGAGGCCTATGGCTGGGGCCAGAAATTCCTCTGGGGCTATGGCAAGCATCCGCCGCTGTCGGGCTGGATCGCCGGCGTCTGGTTCAAGATGTTCCCGGCGACGGATTGGGCGACCTATGCGCTGGCCATGGCGACGGTGAGTCTGGGCATGGTGATCTGCTGGCTGGTCGCCTTGCGCGTGGTCGATGCGCGGCGCGCGTTCCTCGTCGTCGTGATGATCGCGCTCTACCCGATCTTCAATTTCAAGGGCTTCAAGTACAACCCGGATCTGCTCCAGCTCGTCACCTTGCCGCTGCTCGTGCTCGCTTATCTCAACGCGTTCGCGAAGCGGAGCTGGCAATCCGGCATCTTGCTCGGGCTCGCCGGCGCGCTGGCGCTGATGACCAAATATTGGGTGCTGACCATGATCGGCGCCGTCGGCCTTGCCGCGCTGATTCATCCGGAGCGATTGCGTTTCCTGTCGTCGCCGGCGCCATGGGTCGCGATCGCGACGATGGCGGCGGCGATGATCCCGCACATCGTCTGGCTGGCGAACGCGCATTTCGTCCCGCTGACCTATGCCGGCGACACCTACAGCCTGCAGGACGCGGACCTGATGCATCGGCTCGTCGCCGGCTATGTCCTGCACAATGTCGCGCTGCTGGCGCTGCCGGTGGCGCTCGCCGCGCTGGCGATGGCGCTGGTGCCGCATTGGTTCACCCTGCTGCTGCGCGCGCCGCTGCGCATCGTCACGCGGGCCTGGGCGCGCGGAGGCAATCCGGGCGTCAACCTCTCGCAGGCGCTGAACGTCTGGATCATCCAGGTCATCGTCGCGGTCGGTCCCCCGCTCGGCGCGCTGCTGTTCAGCATCTACATGAAGACCGATTGGGGCATCTCGCTGTTCTTCCTGGTGCCCCTGGCGCTGGTCGCAATCCCCGCATTGCGGGTGCAGAGCGCCGTGCTGTTCAACATCGCCGCGATCTGGCTCGTGATCAGCGCCGCGACGCTCGCCGCCTCGCCCTGGATCGCCGCGCGCGAGATGGCGGCCAATACCGGCAACACCGCGACCTACGGCGCGCGCTCGGAGCTGGCGCGCGAGCTGACGCAGGCCTGGCACACCCGCTTTGCCTCGCGCTGGGCCATCGTCGCCGGCACCATGGAATCGATCCAGCCGATGGTGTTCTACAGCCCGGATCATCCCGCCGCGTTCTTGCCGCTCGAGCCCTGGAATTCCGGGCTGACCTCGCTCGAGGACGTCAAGAGATATGGCTTCATCGGCGTGTTCGATCCGACCGACGGCCGCCTGCCCGCCTTCGAGAAATGGGTGTCGGAGATCGCGCCGAATGCCGAGCGCATCGTGATGACCACGCGCCGATTCACCCACGGCAAGGCCGGTCCGGCGATGACCTGGAACGTCTACATCGCAGGGCCAGCGAAGTAGAAGGGTGCGGTAGGGTGGGCAAAGGCGTGAAGCGCCGTGCCCACCATCTTGCGAGAGAGAACCTAAACCCCTTCCTCGTTGAACTTGCTTTCAACGAGTTCGGTGATCGCCGCGAGCGCGGCTTCCGCTTCTTCGCCGGCGGCCGCGACCGTGATCGTGGTGCCGGGACCGGCCGCGAGCATCATCAGGCCCATGATCGAGGTGCCGCCGACGGTCTCGCCGCCGCGCGTCACCCACACTTGCGCGTTGAAGCGCTCGACCGCCTGGACGAATTTCGCCGAGGCGCGCGCATGCAGGCCGCGCTTGTTGATGATCAGAAGCTCCTTGGAGATCGCGCCCGCGGGCACGCCTGTCCCCGCTTGTGGCGCGTCGTCGCTCATTTGCCGGCGAGCACGCGGCTGGCAATGGTGACGTATTTGCGGCCGGCTTCCTGCGCCATCGCGATCGCGTCGGGCAGCGGACGCTCCTCGCGCACCTTGGCAAGCTTCACCAGCATGGGCAGATTGATGCCTGCGAGCACTTCGACCTTGGGCCGGCTCATGCAGGATATTGCGAGGTTCGACGGCGTGCCGCCGAACATGTCGGTGAGGATCGCAACGCCGTCGCCGGAATCGACGCGGTTAACCGCCTCGATGATGTCGCTACGGCAGAGATCGGAATCATCCTCGGCGCCGATCGTGATCGCTTCGATTTGCTTTTGTGGGCCCATGACATGCTCAAGCGCTGCCTTGAATTCGTCGGCAAGGCGCCCGTGGGTCACAAGTACTAGACCAATCATCGGAAAACTCCTCGCGGGCGCTTTTGGTGCACCGCACGAACGCGCCACTTTGACCATCCAGAGCCCCCGCGCAAGGGGGGATGTTGCGTATCTCCCTGAATCTAGACGGAAGGATAAGGGGAGCTGCGCCGGTCTATTCGGTCGCGATAGTGGGGTTCATATGGTTACCATTTCCCTTCAAACAATCGCCTGAGGGCTTAGCAGAAGGTTAACTCTTGGTAGTGGTCAAGGCCGCGACAACCAGCGGGAGGGGCGAATAGTCGCGGCTGATCGGAATACGCGGTAACTCGACACCTAAAATGCTGGTTTTTAGCGCTTCTGCCGCAGGCAGCCGTTCCGCGTCCGTTGCGTCCAGATCGACCAGGAGACCGACGGTCGCATGCTCCACGAACTCGCACCGGCGGATTCCCAAGCCCCGGATCTCGATCAGGCCAGCCAGGCGAGGGGCGGGCCGGACCTCAATTTCATTGCCGAGTGTCGCCAGATGGACACGGTCGTCGCCGACCAGAACGGCTCTTTCAACCACGCCTGATCGCCCTGCCATGATCAGATCGAAGGCAAGGCGCGACTTGCCGGAGCCCGAGGGACCGCGGATCAGCACCGCTCTTTGTCCGACCCTGACCGCGGAGGCGTGCACGCTGGGGCCGCCGTCACTCATAGCGCCGGCAGCCTCACCACGAAGCGTGCGCCCGCCACCGTCGGCACGCCCTCATGGTCCGGCGGGCCAACACGGTTCTCAGCCCAGATGCGTCCGCCATGCGCATCGACGATCTGCTTGGATATCGACAGGCCGAGGCCGGAGTTTTGGCCGAAGCCTTGATGCGGACGGTCGGTGTAGAAGCGCTCGAAGATGCGCTCCAGCGCGTCGTCGCGAATGCCGGGACCGTCGTCATCGACCACGATCTCGATCTCGCCGCGCACGCGGCGGCAGCTGAGGCGCACCTTGCTGCCGCGCTCGGAAAACGATTGCGCGTTGGAGAGCAGGTTGGAGACGACCTGTCCGAGCCGAGAATCGTGGCCGCTCACGGCGAAGGTATCGGTCGGGCCGCGGCCCTCGAAGCGGGTCTCGACCGCGACGTCATGGCCGAGCTTGGTCTCGTTGGCAACGGACACCAGCGTCGTCAGCAGGCGGCGCAGGTCGACCGGGATCGCGTCCTGACGCTGCAATTCGGCATCGAGGCGGCTGGCGTCGGAGATGTCGGAGATGAGACGGTCGAGCCGTTTGACGTCGTGCTCGATCACCTCGAGCAGGCGTGCACGGCTGGTCTCGTTGCGCGCCAGCGGCAACGTCTCGACCGCGGAGCGAAGCGAGGTCAGCGGGTTCTTCAGCTCGTGGGCGACATCGGCGGCGAACATCTCAATCGCCTCGATACGGCTGTAGAGCGCGCTGGTCATGTCGCGCAGCGCGCCCGAGAGGTGGCCGATCTCGTCGCGCCGGCGGGTGAAATCGGGGATCTCGATGCGGGCCTTGATGCGGCGGCGGACGCGCTCGGCGCTGTCGGCGAGCCGGCGCACGGGACCTGCGATCGTGCTGGCCAGCAAAAGCGACAGCATGATCATCACGGCGGCCGCGACGCCGCCGACCTTGAGGATGGCGAGGCGCTCGGCAGTGACCATCTGGTCGATGTCGTCGCCCTGCGTCGACAGCATCAGGGCACCGTGGATGGCGCGCGAGCGCAGCACGGGGACCGCCACCGAGACAATCACCTCGCCGCGCGCATTGACCCGCACCATCGAGCGCTTCTGGCCCTGGAGGGAGTCGCTAACCTCCGCATAACCATTGCCGTTCTCGGGCCCGAGCTCGCGATAGAGCGGCAGGTCACCGCGGTTCAGCCAAGTGCGCACCGCGACCATGCCGCGCTCGACGATGCCGGGCTTCTCTGCAGGCGGCGGCAAATTGTAGCGCAGCACGTTCTCGAGATTGCGGCTGTCGACCAGCAGGCTGCCGTTCGGATCGTAGATGCGGGCGCGGGTCTTCGTCGGCGAGATCAGCGTGCGCAGCACCGGCGCCACGCGTTCCGGATTGATCGGAAAGTCGAGCGGTGAATATTCGTCCGAGCCGCCATAAGTCTCGCCCGGCTTGAGGTCGAGCAGCCGGTCGGGATCGATGGTGATGGCGTTGGTCTGCACGGTGGCAGAGGCCGCGATCGCGCCGGCGATGATCTCGGCCTGCACCAAAAGGCTCTGCGCCCGCGCGTCGATCAGGCCGGCGCGGAACTGCGAGAGGTAAAGGATGCTCGCGACCAGCGCGACGAGGCCGGCGAGGTTGAGCGAGACGATGCGGCGGGTCAGGCTCGAGAAGGACAGCGCGAAGAAGAACTGCCCGGCGCGCGTCAGCCAGTTCAGCGGCCGGAAGCCTTGCGGCTTGCCTTCGGCAATTGGCTCCTGAACGCCGTCGGATGCGAAATCCCCGGCGCTCTGGTTCGGATCGGGCTGCGTTCGGTCGAGCAATGCTTACGCCCGCGTTAGGACGGCGTTGAGAAGGTCCCCACATCCTAGAGCGACCCCGGTGCCGATGGAATCAGAACCGGCGATGCTCTCAGTCGTTCGTGAAGCTGCCTGCCGCCTCAGGCTTCCTTGAAACGGTAGCCGACGCCGTAGAGCGTCTCGATCATCTCGAACTCGTTGTCGACCACCTTGAACTTCTTGCGCAGCCGCTTGATGTGGCTGTCGATGGTGCGGTCGTCGACATAGACCTGATCGTCATAGGCGGCGTCCATCAGCGCGTTGCGGCTCTTCACCACGCCGGGGCGGGTCGCCAGCGCCTGCAGGATCAGGAATTCGGTGACGGTGAGCGTCACCGGCTCGTTCTTCCAGGTGCAGGTATGCCGTTCCGGATCCATGCGCAGAAGGCCGCGGTCGAGTGCCTTGGCGTCGTTCTCCTTCGGTGCGACCGTTGGGTCCTTCGGTGCCGAGCGGCGCAGCACGGCCTTGACGCGCTCGACCAGCAGGCGTTGCGAGAACGGTTTGCGGATGAAGTCGTCGGCGCCCATCTTGAGGCCGAACAGTTCGTCGATCTCCTCGTCCTTGGAGGTCAGGAAGATCACCGGCAGGTCGGACTTCTGCCGGAGGCGGCGCAGCGTCTCCATGCCGTCCATGCGCGGCATCTTGATGTCGAGGATGGCGAGGTCGGGTTGGGTGGTGCGGAAACCGTCAAGCGCGGAGGCTCCGTCGGTGTAGGTCATGATGCGGTAGCCTTCGGCTTCCAGCGCGATCGAGACGGATGTGAGAATGTTGCGGTCGTCGTCGACCAAAGCGATTGTGGGCATGAGCCTCTGCTTTCTGCTTTCCGTTTGGGTCGTGGCTTGAAACGGCGAGCAATCCAGTGATGCGCCGCATACAATGGGTGCCGAAGTGGCGTTCAAACTTGGTTACCGAGCAATGCAAGCTGGGCTGAAGTGTGACCAAGTTCCACGAGACACGGCAGATTCGCCGCGTCTCGACCCATAATCTGGTCCCCGTTTACCCGAAAAAAGGCCCCCCTTGCAACCACCTGACCTGAGAAAGCCGATGCAACCGACCGACGATTTCGACCCCGGAAAGCTCGCCAAATCGCTGCTGAGGCGCTCGCGGCAGGGGGCCTTGGCCACCCTGATGGTCGGCAGCGGTGATCCCTATTGTTCCCTGGTCAATCTGGCCAGCCATCCGGACGGCTCGCCGATCCTGCTGATCTCGGGCCTTGCCGTGCACACCAGGAACATCCTGGCGGACAGCCGGGTCTCCCTGATGCTGGACGAGCGGGCTGCCGGCGATCCCCTGGAAGGGGCGCGGATCATGCTGTCCGGCCGGGCGGAGCAGGCCGAGGCCGACAATGACCTGCTGCAGCGGCGGTATCTCAATGCCCATCCGTCGGCGGCAGGCTTTGTTTCGTTTAAGGATTTCTCCTTTTACCGTATCCGGCCCACGGGAACCCATCTGGTTGCCGGCTTCGGCCGGATCGTCGATCTCAAGCCCGAGCAGTTCCTCACGGACCTCACCGGCGCAGAGGACCTGCTGGCGGCAGAGGAGGGGGCCGTGGAGCACATGAATGCCGACCACCGCGACGCCATGAACCTCTATGCGACGCAGCTGCTAGGCGCGGCCGCGGGCGACTGGCGCTGCACCGGCTGCGATCCGGAAGGCCTCGACATGCAGCTCGATCAGGCCGCGCTACGGCTCGATTTTCCCGAGCGGGTGACGGACGGCACGTCGCTGCGCAAGATGCTGGTCCGCCTTGCTGGTGAAGCGCGCAACAAGATGGACCAGGGCGCAAGGCATTGAACGCTGCCGCCGGTCGCGGCGACCCAAGTCCGTGATCGATCCGGCGGCGGCAGCGAGAGTGTTCATGGCAAGATGGAATCGACTGGCGCTGGTCGCAGCGCTCGCACTCGCCGCGAATGCCTCCACGCCGACGGCCGCGTTTGCCCAGCAGGGCAGCCTTGCGGCGCAGGGCGCGCGGATCAACGAACTCAGCAAGGCCAGCCGATATTCGGAAGCGCTGCCGCTCGCGCAGGCGATGGTGGCGAGCCTCGAGAGGAGCCGCAATGGCCGCGGTCTCGCCGCTGCGCTCAATAATCTCGGCCAAGTCCATGCCGGACAGGGCCGCGACGATCTGGCCGAGCCGATCTACATGCGTGCGATCGCGCTGATGGAAAAGTCTCTCGGTCTCGACACCGTCCTGATCGCGCCCGTCCTCACCAATCTTGCCGCACTCTATCAGCGACAAGGCCGTTTCGCCGAGGCCGAGCCGCTATTCCAGCGTGCGCTCGCCGTGCGCGAAAAGAGCCTGTCGCACGAACATCCCGACGTCGGTCAGTCCCTCAACAATCTGGCCACGCTCTACGTCAAGCAGGAGCATTTTGCCGAGGCCGAGCCGCTGTTTCGACGGGCGCTTGCGATCTACCAGAAGGCTGCAGGTCCCGAGCATCCCGCGGTTGCGACCGTCCTGAACAACATTGGTCAAGTCGATCGCGACCTCAACCGCCATGCCGAGGCTGAAGCGCCGATCAAGCGCTCGCTCGCGATCCGCGAAAAGGCGCTGGGGCCGGATCATCCCGATGTCGCCCGCTCGCTGAACAACCTTGCGGGGCTCTATCAGCACCAGCAGCGCTATGCCGAGGCCGAGCCGCTGTATCGACGCGCCCTGGCGATCCGCGAACGCGCCTTCGGCGCCGATCACCCCGACGTTGCGATCTCGACCAGCAATTTCGCCTATTTCCTCCAGGTATCCGGGCGGACCGCCGAGGCCTTGCCGCTCGCAGAGAAGACGCTCGCCAACAATCGGGCGCAGCTGCGCGTCGTGCTACCGGTCCTGTTTTCCGCGCGGCAGCAGCGTCTCCTGCCTGACGACAAGGCGCTGGACGAGGCGCTCGCGGCGATCCAGCGCGGCACGCAATCCTCCGCGGCCTCCGCCGTGAACAAGCTCGCGGTGCGGCTCGCAGCCGGCAGCGACCGGCTCGCCGAGCTCGTGCGCAGGGATCAGGATCTCGCATCCGAGTCCGAAGCGCTCGACAAGGCGATCATCGCCGCGGTGTCGAAACCGTCTGCGCAGCGCGATTTGAGCGTCGAGCAGCGCAGCCGCGCGCGGATCGCAGCGATCGCGAACGAGCGCAGCGGATTGCAGAAGACGCTCGCGGTGGAATTTCCCGACTATGCCTCGCTGTCCAACCCGCTGCCGCTAGCTACCAGGGAGATTCAGGTCTTGCTGTCGGCCGATGAGGCGATGGTGGTCTATGCCGTCGTCGACAAGCAGAGTTACGTAATCGCGATCACGCGCGAGGGCGTCGACTGGAAGGAGATACCGCTCGGCGCGGATGCGGTGACACAGAAGGTTGCTGCATTCCGCAAGGGGCTCGATGTCGGCAAGGCGCGTGATGCGTCCGGCTTGTTCGACCTCGGTCTCGCGAACGAGCTCTATGTCGCGCTGCTCGGTCCGGTCGAGGCGCTGACGAAGGACAAGCGCAATCTGCTGGTGGTGCCGTCGGCGGCGCTGACCGCGTTGCCGTTTCATCTGCTGGTCACTGAGAAGCCGCAGGCTGCGATTCCGGACAGGCTCGAAGGTTATCGTAGTGCCGCCTGGCTGTTGCGGCGTCAGGCCGTTTCGGTGCTGCCCTCGGTGATCAGCCTGAAATCGCTGCGTGCCTTTGCGCGCAGGGATCACGGCGTCAAGCCGATGACGGGTTTCGGCGATCCCGTGTTCAACCCTGCAGCCGAAGGGCCAGCCGAGCGTCGCGCGGCAAGCAGCAAGGTCGCGGCGCGTAGCATTGCCACCACCGCCTATACCGATTTCTGGCGCGGCGCCGGCGTCGATCGTGCAAGGTTGGCGCAGGCGCTGCCGCAACTGCCGGATACTGCGGACGAGCTGACCGCGGTGGCAAGGGATGTCGGCGCGTCCGAGGCCGACATCCATCTCGGCCGCGATGCCAGCGAAACGACGCTCAAGCGTGCAGCGCTTGCTCAATACGGCATCATCTACTTTGCCACCCACGGCCTCGTCGCCGGCGACATCAAGGGACTGGGCGAGCCATCGCTTGCGCTCTCCATTCCCGACCGGCCATCGGAGCTCGACGACGGCCTTCTCACCGCAAGCGAAGTCGCCCAGCTCAAGCTCAATGCGGATTGGGTGGTGCTGTCGGCCTGCAACACCATCGCGGGCGACAAGCCCGGCGCCGAAGCCCTGTCCGGATTGGCGCGCTCGTTCTTCTATGCCGGTGCCCGTGCCTTGCTGGTTTCACATTGGGCGGTGGATTCGGAAGCTGCCACGCGCCTGACCACGTCGACATTCGATCTGCTCAAGAACGAGCCGAAGATCGGTCGCGCCGAAGCCTTGCGCCGCGCGATGTTGACCTATCTCGACGACGCCTCGTCACCGCGCAACGCCTATCCCGCGATCTGGGGGCCGTTCGCACTCGTTGGTGAAGGTGAGGTAAGATAAGACGCCAAGCGGGTATTGTGCGTCGCAATAACCGGAAGTAACGCCTCAATGCACGTTTGGTTGCGCGACCATTCGTGCTTTTTTGGTGCGTCCGCTCAGAGCTGACATGCGCGACGTTTGGCGCGGTCTTTGAATAAACCAAATCCTACGGGATCAGCTTGGCAACGCCAGCGTTCATCAGTATTAGGTCGTTCCAGCCGAGGCCGGAACGGCCTATTATTAACGGTGACCGCGATGGCGTCCAAACTTGGTCGCGCTGGGTGTCGCGGGTTCTAGGAGGATTTTTTCGTGCAAGAGACGGGCGTGCGCAACGGTGCCTTCGGCGCCGACAAATTCGGCTTAAAGAATCTCAAGCAGGTTCACTGGAACCTCGGTGCGCCGCAACTCTATCAATACTCGCTCTCGGCGGGTGAGGCGGTGCTGTCCGCCGATGGCGCGCTTTGCGCCGACACCGGCGAATTCACCGGTCGCAGCCCGAAGGACAAGTTCACGGTGCGCGACGCCACCACCGACAAGAAGATGTGGTGGGCCGGCAACCAGTCGATCACCGCAGAGCAGTTCGAGACGCTCTACCAGGACTTTCTCAAGCACGCCGAAGGCAAGCGCCTGTTCGCGCAGGATCTCTATGGCGGCGCCGATCCGGCCTATCGGATCAAGACGCGCGTCTTCACCGAGCTCGCCTGGCACTCGCTGTTCATCCGCACGCTGCTGATCCGCCCCGAGGCGATCGAGCTGGCGACCTTCGTGCCGGAGCTCACCATCATCGACATGCCGAGCTTCCGCGCCGATCCTAAACGTCACGGCTGCCGTTCGGAGAACGTCGTCGCGATCGACTTCGCCCGCAAGATCGTCCTGATCGGCGGGTCTTATTATGCTGGCGAGATGAAGAAGTCGGTCTTCACCACGCTGAACTATTACCTGCCCGAGCGTGGCGTAATGCCGATGCACTGCTCGGCCAATGTCGGCGCCAAGGGCGACACCGCGATCTTCTTCGGGCTGTCGGGTACCGGCAAGACCACGCTGTCTGCCGATCCCAACCGCACGCTGATCGGCGACGACGAGCATGGCTGGGGCCCGAACGGCGTCTTCAATTTCGAAGGCGGCTGCTATGCCAAGTGCATCAAGCTGTCACAGGAAGCCGAGCCCGAAATCTATGCGGCCTCCACCCGCTTCGGCGCGGTGCTCGAGAACTGCGTGCTCGACGAAGACACCCGCGTGGTCGATTTCGACGACGGCTCCAAGACCGAGAACACGCGCTCGGCCTATCCGCTCGACTTCATTCCGAACGCCTCGCGCACCGGCCGCGCGCCGCAGCCGAAGAACGTCGTGATGCTCGCGGCCGACGCCTTCGGC
This sequence comes from Bradyrhizobium sp. CCGE-LA001, assembly GCF_000296215.2. Lineage (NCBI taxonomy): Bacteria > Pseudomonadati > Pseudomonadota > Alphaproteobacteria > Hyphomicrobiales > Nitrobacteraceae > Bradyrhizobium > Bradyrhizobium sp. CCGE-LA001. The sequence goes on from NZ_CP013949.1 coordinate 773,665, forward strand.
GTGCTGCCGCCGATCGCAAAGCTCACGCCGGCGCAGGCGATGTATCACTTCCTCTCCGGCTACACCGCCAAGGTCGCCGGCACCGAGCGCGGTCTCGGCAACGAGCCGCAGCCGGAATTCTCGACCTGCTTCGGCTCGCCCTTCCTGCCGCTCGACCCCAGCGTTTACGGCAATATGCTGCGCGACCTCATCGCCCAGCACAATGTCGATTGCTGGCTGGTCAACACCGGCTGGACCGGCGGCAAGTACGGCACAGGCAACCGCATGCCGATCAAGGTGACGCGCGCGCTGCTCACCGCCGCGCTCGACGGCAGCTTGCGCAACGTCGAATTCCGCACCGACAAATATTTCGGCTTCGCGGTCCCGACCGCGCTGCCGGGCGTGCCTCACGAGATCCTTAACCCGGTCAACACCTGGAAGGACAAGGACGAGTTCGACAAGACCGCCCGTGCGCTGGTCGGCATGTTCCAGAAGAACTTCGCCAAGTTCGAAGCGCAAGTGGATGCAGAGGTTCGCGCGGCTGCGCCGGACGTGAAGCTCGCCGCGGAATAGTCGCTCTCTCTCTTCATCGCAAAAGGGCGGCCGCGAGGCCGCCCTTTTTGTTTTTCCTTCTCCCCTTGTGGGAGAAGGTGGCGCGTAGCGCCGGATGAGGGGTTCTCTCTGCAAACTCAAGTGCGAGAGATGAGCCCGCGGAGAGAACCCCTCACCCGTCTCGTCGCTGCGCGACGATCCACTCTCTCCCACAAGGGGAGAGGGGCACCTACGCCTTAAAATAGGCGATTTGCGTCGTAGTGGCGAGCAGTCGCCCGTTCGGGGACCACAGCTCGCCGTTTTGGTCGCCATAGCTCCTGTGGAAGATCTTCGCGTCCGCCGTCGCCAGCACGCGCGTGATGTCTTCAGTTGCGAGCTCCTCGCCGGTCGTGTGGAAATAGGTCGTCAGCGACACCGTGCCGAACGGCACCAGCTCGCGCCGGGCGTGGAAGATGCGACCGAAGAAGGCATCCGACATCGACATCAGCGACAGCATGTCGAGCTTGCGCGGCGTGCGGTCGCCGATCCAGATCTTGGAATAGGTGCTGGCGGGCTCGGCCTGCGGCGGGCCGATCCGCATCTCGCCCTCGACGAAGCGGAATTCATACTGATTGGCCCAGGATGCCGAGATTTTCGGGAACGGCAGCGTCTGCTCGAACGGCTTGGCATTCGGGCATTTCGCCACCCTGTGTTCCCACGATGGCCGGCGCTCGGCGAACACGGCGGTGGCGAGCGTTGCGACCTCGCCGCCGCCCTGGCTGAGCTCGACGCTCCAATGCTGGCTGGAGCGGTTGGCCTTCACCAGCCGCACGTCGAGATCGAACGGCCCCTTGGCGATCGGCGCGCAGTAATTGACGGTGAGCGCGAGCGGATCGCCGGCGCGTTCGGGATGGTCGATCAGCGCGCGCAGAATTGTCGCGGCGGTGGCGCCGCCGAACGGACCGACGAAGGCCCAGTAACCGTCGCTGGTGTGCCCCTGCCAGCTGGAGTCGCCCGCGGTAATGCGGGTGGCGTCGTCGAAGGGATGGGGGAGCTTGGCATGCATTGGTGGTCCTCGATGGCTCCGGCCGTCATTGCGAGGAGCCCTTGCGACGAAGCATCCAGGCTGTCTCCGCGGGAAGATTCTGGATTGCTTCGCTGCGCTCGCAATGACGGCGGTTGAGGTTAGGGCGTCCGCATCGCAGGCGCCGGTCTGGGAATGATGATGATCATATCATCATCATTCCCGCCTGATGCAATAACCTCGCAGGTAACGACGCTTCCACGTCGCGGAAAATCAGCCCGCGACGTCGCGCAAATTCGGCAGCAGCGGCGTGGTCGGATTGACCGGCACGTTCCAGATTTCCTCGGCATATTCGCGGATGGTGCGGTCCGAGGAGAACCACGCCATGCGCGCGACGTTGAGGATGGAGGCGCGCGTCCAGGCCGGCGAGACCAGCCAGCGCGCGTCGACCGCTCGCTGCGCCTCGTAATAGGAATCGAAATCGGCGCTGACCATGTAATGGTCGAGGTAACGCAGCGCGTGCGCGATGGACTCGAAACGACCGGGGTCGCCGGGCGAGAACTCGCCGGTCCCGATCGCATTGATGGCGCGCTGGAGCTTCGGCGAATTCCGGACGATGTCGGAGGCATCCAGCCCCTGCTTGCGCCGGATCATGACGTCGCCGGCCTCCAGGCCGAAGATCGCGATGTTCTCAGGCCCGACATGGTCGCGGATCTCGATATTGGCGCCGTCGAGCGTGCCGATGGTGATGGCGCCGTTCAGGGCCAGCTTCATGTTGCCGGTGCCGGAGGCTTCCATGCCGGCTGTCGAGATCTGCTCGGACAGGTCGGCCGCGGGAATGATCACTTCGGCGAGGCTGACATTGTAGTCGGGCAGGAAGGCGACCTTCAGCTTGCCGTCGACCGCGGGGTCGTTGTTGACGATGTCGGCGACGTCGTTGATCAGCTTGATGATCAGCTTGGCATAGCGATAGCTCGCCGCCGCCTTGCCGGCGAAGATCTTCACCCGCGGCACCCAATTGCCGTTGGGATCGTCCTTGATCGCTTGGTACAGCGCGACCGTCTCGATGACGTTGAGCAGCTGGCGCTTGTATTCGTGGATGCGCTTGATCTGCACGTCGAACAGCGCGCTCGGGTCGACCTTGATGCCGAGCCGCTCGCCGATCAGCCGCGCCAGCGCCGCCTTGTTGGCGTGCTTGACGGCGCGGAATTTCTTCTGGAATTCGACGTCGCTGGCGCGCGCCTCGATCAGGCTGAGCTGGGTGGGATCGTCGAGCACGGCCTCGCCGCAGGTCTCGCGCAAGAGGTCGGTCAGCTTCGGGTTCGCCAGCATCAGCCAGCGGCGAAAGGTGATGCCGTTGGTCTTGTTGGTGATGCGCCCGGGATAGAGATGGTTGAGATCGTGGAACACGGTTTCGCGCATCAGGTCGGAATGCATCGCCGAGACGCCGTTGATGCGGTGCGAGCCGACGAAGGCGAGCTGGCCCATGCGCACGCGGCGGCCGCTCTTCTCGTCGATCAACGAGACCGAGGCACGGAAGTCGATGTCGCCGGGGCAGCGCGCCTCCGCGAGCGCCAGATGCTGCACGTTGATGCGGTAGATGATCTCGAGGTGCCGCGGCAGCAGCCGCTCGAACAGCTCGACCGGCCAGGTCTCCAGCGCTTCCGGCAGCAGCGTGTGGTTGGTGTAGGAGAGCGTGGCGACCGTGATCTTCCAGGCCTCGTCCCAGCGGAAATTGTGGAGGTCGACGAGGATCCGCATCAGCTCGGTGACGGCGAGGCTCGGATGGGTGTCGTTGAGCTGCACCGCGACCTTCATCGCGAGGCTGCGGAGCTGGCCGTCGGAGCTGAGGTGGCGGTTGACGAGGTCCTGGAGCGAGGCGGAGACGAAGAAGTATTCCTGGCGCAGCCGCAGCTCGCGGCCCGCCGGGCTCTCGTCGTTCGGATAGAGGAATTTGCAGATCGCTTCCGCGCGTGACTGCTCCGCGCTGGCGCTGACATAATCGCCCTTGTTGAAGGCGTCGAGCTTCAACGGATCGGGCGAGCGCGCCGACCACAGGCGGAGCGCGTTGACGTGCTGGCCGCGCCAGCCGACGATCGGCGTGTCATAGGCGATCGCCTGCACGGTCTCGTCGGGATGCCAGATCGCGCGGTCGCGGCCCTTGTCGTCGACATGCTCGACGCTGCCGCCGAAATGGACGTGATAGATCACCTCCGGCCGCTGCAATTCCCAGGGGTTGCCGAAGCTCAGCCATTCGTCGGGATATTCCTGCTGCCAACCCTGATTGATGATCTGGCGAAACAGGCCGTAATCGTAGCGGATGCCGTAGCCGATCGCGGGGATCGACAGCGTCGCCATGCTCTCCATGAAGCAGGCCGCGAGGCGGCCGAGGCCGCCATTGCCGAGGGCTGCGTCGGGCTCGCATTTGCGCAGTTCGGGCAGCGACACGCCGAGATCGCCGAGCGCGACCTCGAAGATCTTGAGCAGCCCCATGTTGTTGAGCGCGTCGGTGAAGAGGCGGCCGATCAAAAATTCGAGTGAGAGATAATAGACGCGCTTGCGACCCGCGTCGTAGCTGTGCTTCTCGGCGGTGAGCCAGCGATGCACGATGCGGTCGCGCAGCGCCAGCGCCGCGGCCTGGTACCAGTCGTGCTTGGTCGCCATGCCCGCGTCCTTGCCGATGGCAAGGCGCAGCTTCGCCAGGATCGCGCCCTTGATCTCAGCCAGCGCGAGCTCGTCGATGGGCTGGCCCGGGGCGGGAAAATTTGGCTGGAAAGATTGATCTTGCAAGGCCTTCACTTCCTGGTCGACTGAACACTGAACCCTACGCGCCTGGCTCCCTGCATCCGAACCGTCACGGGCGCGGCCCGGCACTGGCGCAAATTTATGCAAGGACCGGGCCGGTTTGGGAACCCGGGTGAGCACGGAGAAACGCTGATTTGCTGCTAGAATGGCGGACAATTCAGCCATCACTGTGGAGGAACCGCCATGAGGCCTCTGATGAGACTGCTGCCCGAAATCGCCACTGCGACCCTGCTCGTCGTCAGCATCGGCGCCTCCAGCGCAGCTCTTGCCGCCGGCAAGCCCGGTCGCAGCGCCGACGGTCTCAGCTGCGGCTTCACCATCCCGCAGAGCGCATCTCCCGCATCCCGCTGCGCGGCCATCAAGCGCCAATGTGGCGGCAAGTTCTACGCGAGTGCGTGCGGGGACAAGCTGATGTCGGCAGCGAGGTGAGGGCGGCAAGCCCCCATCACCGGCGCTCGGTCTGGCTCAGGGCGTTTTCGCCTCAGAACAAATTAAGAACACTTTAGCAAGTCTTTGATATATCATAGTGATTCGGTATTGCGCCGACACAAGATCTAGCGTCCGTCAGACTCTGCGAGGACTACATGTCCACCATTGCCTTCGATCAGTTTGCCCTCACCCGGATCGCCGATTTCGCCCGGTCGCTGTCGCGTCTGCATCGGGCGGCGCGGCGGCAGCGAATCGACGACGACCAATTCGACCGCGAGTTCAACGCGGTGTGCCAGTCGATCTGGGGCTACACCATCGACGACGTCAGCGACGAGCTGTTCTCAACTGACGACCATCTGTTTCTCGACACGCTGGACGAGGCGCATGCGCGCATCTTCGCGGCCGAGCAAGGCTATGACCTCGTCGACGAGACCGGCATGCTGACCGATTGGTGGGGCTTCTGCTGGATGATTTTGGCCGAGAAGCGCGGCCTGCTGACGCCGGAGAACCGCGCTGCCGCGCGCGCGGCGATCGAGGAGAAATATCTGGCGGCACCGAACGTGATCGGTGTGATCATCGGGAGGTAGCGCGCTGGGTGCCCCGGGCGCTGCGCAGCAGCGTGCACGCTGCAGCGCGTCCGGGACATCATATCATTCCAACCCGGCCCGCTTCGCCGGCTTCTGCGCATTGGTCTTCGGCACCGTCACATCAGGCAGCGGCTCGCGCGCGATCTCGGCCGCGGCGGGGGCATCCGCGGAGACCGTCTCGGCGCGCACCGGCGCCACCTTCATCTCGCCGAGCCGCGCACGGACCTGTGCGGTGAGGCCTGGATAGGAGGCAACCGGAGTGAAATCTGCAGCCTGGTCGTTGCCGACGCGAATGCCGGTGTAGGCGACGAGGCCGTCGCTGGTGGCGATCACATCGCCGGCCTTCAGCGAGGAATCCAGTGCGAGGTCGACGGGGGCGAGGCCGACCGGCTCGCGGCCGTTGCAGGTGCAGTCCGCGCGCAGCGCCTTGCGATAGGAGAAGGCGTTCTCGCTATCGGTGTAGCGCTCGCCGGCCTGCGAATAGGCGCCCTCGATCGAGGAACCGAAATAGACCTTGGTCGTGCTGGCAGGACAGAATGCCTGGCACATCTGCGCCGGCGAGACGAGGCCGCGCATCAATGGAAAATACTTGCCGTCGCAGCTGCGCACGCAGAAGGCCGGGCCGGAGCCGCCCGCTGCCGCCGCCCGGGTCGGCGGCACATATTGCGGCGTTGCGGCATTCTGCTGCCCGGTGAAGGGATCGACATAGGAGTTCGACTGCTGCGGCACCTCGCGCTGGGGACGCTGCTGCTGCATCCCGCCGAAGAGAAAGTCGAACAAGCCTTCAGCCGAAACGGGAGCCGGCGCCGCAAGCAGCGGAGCTGCAAGGGTGGCGGCCACAAGTTTCGCGCGACGCCGCGCATGGGACGACATGTTACGCAATGCTCACTCCACCCGACGCTACTGAACCGGCTGGGACCACCCGGGTCTCAGCACATGATTCACGATAAAGTGGGATGGTAAATGAGCCGTTGCGCGGAGGCGGTTTCAAGTCGAGGCGGTGACCTCTTTAAGGCCGGCGCAGCTTTCGACGGATGGTTGCTTCAGGGCTACACCCGGCAAGACGGCGGAGGAGTTTTGCCACCTCAGGCCTTCAAGAACTCCGAGGCCTTGTACAGCGAGCGGAACGGCAGGCCGGCCGCACCGAACGTGTCGGTGGCGCCTTCCTCGCGGTCGACCATGGTCAGCACCAGCACTACTTCGGCGCCAATCTCACGCACGGATTCCACCGCCTTCATCGCCGAGCCGCCGGTGGTGGTGACGTCTTCGACGATCACGACGCGCTTGCCGGCCAGCGTCTCGCCCTTGGGCAGGCCCTCGATCGCGAGCTTGGCGCCGTGCTCCTTCGGCTTCTTGCGCACGAAAAAGGCCGCGATCGGATGGCCCTTGATCCAGGAGATCTGCGCCAGCGCACCGGCCAGCGGCACCGCGCCCATCTCGAGCCCGCCGATGAAATCCAGCTGGTCGTCCTTCAGCGCCTCATAGGTGAGCTCGGCGAGCAGGGTCGCACCCTCGGGGTCGAGCATGGTCGGCTTGAGGTTGAAGTAGAAATCGCTCTTGCGGCCGGACGCGAGCGTCACCTCGCCGCGGCCGAAGGAGCGCCGGCGGATGATTTCGAACAGGCGGGCGCGGGAGGCTGATTTCGACACGGCGGTCCCTCGAACAGCGTTTTTGGAGGAGGCGGAATTTATCCGCGACGGACGCGACATTCCAGAGGGGGCAACTGCCGTCAACAGGGATCGGCCATCCCGGCCCGGCGGTTGTGGGGCTGCAACCTTCTGGAGTAGGTGAAGGACGAACCTGTCAGGGGCAAGGAAAACAAGGCATGACCATCGAACTGCACACCTGGAACACGCCGAACGGCCGCAAGATCTCGGTCGCGCTGGAGGAGATGGGGCTGCCCTACAAGGTGATCCCGGTGAACATCACCAAGGGCGAGCAGATGGCTCCTGATTTCCTCAAGCTCTCCCCCAACAACAAGATCCCCGCCATCCTCGACCCCGACGGGCCCGACGGCAAGCCGGTCAGCATCTTCGAATCCGGCGCGATCCTGCTCTATCTCGGCGAAAAGACCGGCAAGTTCCTGCCGAAATCGCTCTCCGCGCGGATCCCGGTGTATGAATGGCTGATGTGGCAGATGGGCGGCTTCGGCCCGATGCCGGGCCAGGTGCACCATTTTATCGCCCTCGAGAACGAGCAGGACCGCGCCTATGGCCTGAAGCGCTACATGGCCGAGACGCGCCGGCTCTATGGCGTGCTCGACCGCCGGCTGGAGGGGTACGACTTCGTCGCCGGCGAGCTCTCGGTCGCCGATTTCGCCATCCTCGGCTGGGCCTGGCGCCACCCCCGCCACAAGGTGGACCTCGCCGATTTCCCCAACGTCAAGCGCTGGTATGAGGCGCTGATGGCGCGCCCGGCGGTGAAGCGGGGGATGGAGGCGAAGCTGGATTGAGGGGGCTTCTTACCCTCTCCCCCTGTGGGAGAGGGTGGCTCGCCGCGAAGCGGCGAGACGGGTGAGGGGTCTCCATCCTCTCGGACAGTCTTGCGCGCAGAGAGAACCCCTCATCCGGCGCTTCGCGCCACCTTCTCCCACAAGGGGAGAAGGAAGAAAGAAGCTCACACCTTCTTCGCTTCCACTGCCATCCGCACGGCGAGGCCGGCCAGCACCGTGCCCATCAGCCAGCGCTGCACCAGCATCCAGCTCGGCCGCCTCGCCAGGAACAGCGCGATCGATCCGGCTGCGAGCGCGATCATCGCATTGACGCTGACGCTGATCGCGATCTGGATCGCGCCGAGCACCACCGACTGCATCAGCACGCTGCCGGCTGTGGGATCGATGAACTGCGGCAGCAGCGCCAGATACAACATCGCGATCTTCGGATTGAGCAGGTTGGTGACGAAGCCCATCGCGAACAATTTGCGCGGGCTGTCGACCGCGAGCTTTCTCACCTGGAACGGCGAGCGCCCGCCTGGCTTCACCGCCTGCCAGGCGAGCCAGAGCAGATAGAACGCGCCGGCAAAGCGCAGCGCGTCATAGGCAAAGGGAATGGCGAGCAGCAGCGCCGTGATGCCGAACGCCGCGCACAGCATGTAGAACACGAAGCCGAGCACGACGCCGCCGAGCGAGACAATGCCGGCCGCAGGCCCTTGCGTGATTGAGCGCGAGATCAGGTAGATCATGTTCGGCCCGGGCGTGAGCACGAGGCCGAGGCAGACGAGGGCGAAGCCGAGCAGGGCGGGGGTATGGGGCATGGGCGAACCGGTGCGGGGGACGGCACGGTTCTAATATGCGCGGGATCGCAGGACCATCGCGCAATTGCTCGGAGAGCAATTGAGTCGGGCGGCATCCTACCCCACGGCCGGTCCGACATCGCGTTTGTGGCAGTACCGGCGCGCCAAGCAGGGAGCGAGACTAATGCGCCTCGTCCCAATTGTTCGCCGCGCGCGCGTCGACATGCAACGGCACCGACAGCAGCACGGCCGGGAATGGTGCATCCTGCATCACCTTCTGCACCACGGGCAGCGTTGCCTCAACCTCCGCGTCCGGCACCTCGAAGATCAGCTCGTCATGCACCTGGAGCAGCATCTGCGCCGACAGCTTCTTCTCGGTGAGCGCGTCCTCGACGCGCGTCATGGCGCGGCGGATGATGTCGGCGGCGGTGCCCTGGAGCCGGGCGTTGATCGCGGCGCGCTCGTTGAAGGCGCGCACCGAGGCGTTGGAGGCCTTGATGTCGGGGTAGTGGCACTTGCGGCCGAACAGCGTGGTGACGTAGCCGTGGTTGCGGCAGAAGTCGCGCGTCTCGTCCATATAGGCGCGGATCCCTGGGAAGCGCTCGAAATATTTCTTGATGTAGGCCGAGGCCTCCTCGCGCGCGATGCCGAGCTGGTTGGCGAGGCCAAACGCGGAGATGCCGTAGATGATGCCGAAATTGATCGCCTTGGCGCGGCGGCGGATCTCGCTCGGCATGCCCTTGATCGGCACGCCGAACATTTCCGACGCCGTCATGGCGTGAATGTCGAGCCCGTCGCGGAACGCCTGCTTCAGCACGGGGATATCCGCGATCTCGGCGAGCAGCCGCAGCTCGATCTGAGAATAGTCGGCCGACACCAGCTTGTGCCCTGGTGTCGCGATGAAGGCGCGGCGGATCTTGCGGCCGTCCTCGGTGCGCACCGGGATGTTCTGCAAATTCGGCTCGTTCGACGACAGCCGCCCCGTGGTGGTCGCGGCCAGCGCGTAAGTCGTGTGGACGCGGTGGGTCTGCGGATTGACGTAGGTCGGCAGCGCGTCGGTGTAGGTCGATTTCAGCTTCGAGACCTGGCGCCACTCCAAAATCTTCTTCGGGAAGTCGTGGCCCTGCTCGGCGAGCTCATCGAGCACCTGGGCGGTGGTCGACCATGCGCCGGTCTTCGTCTTGCTGCCGCCTGATAGTCCCATCTTACCGAACAGGATGTCGCCGATCTGCTTGGGGCTGCCGACATTGACGGGCTCGCCGGCAATCTGCTGGATCTCGGCCTCGACGCGCGCGGCGGTCTGGGCGAAATCGCCGGAGAGACGGGACAGCACCTGGCGGTCGATCGAGATGCCGCGGCGCTCCATGCGCGCGAGCACCGATACCAGCGGTCGCTCCAGCGTCTCGTAGGCGGTGGTCATGTGCTCGGCGACGAGGCGCGGCTTCAGCACGCGCCAGATGCGCAGGGCCATGTCGGCGGCTTCGGCCGACAGCGGCGCGGCCTTGTCGATCGGCACCTGGTCGAAGGTGATCTTGCCTTTGCCGCTGCCGAGCAGCTCGCTCTCCTTCAGCATGGCATGGCCGAACCAGCGCTCGGACAGCTGCTCGATCGCATGCGAGCCGCGGCCTGCATCGAGCACGTAGGAGATCAGCAGCGCATCGTCGATGTTGCGCAGGGTGATGCCGTGCTGCGCCAGCATCACGGCGGTGAACTTGACGTCAAAACCGATCTTGAGAATGCCTGTCGATTCCAGCACCGGCCGCAGCGCTTCGATCGCATCCGCATGCTTGACCTGATCGGGCGCGAGGCCCGCATCGAACAGGCCGGCGCCGCCGCCGGACTGCTTGTGCGCCAGCGGCACATAGCAGGCATCGTTGGGCGCCAGCGCCAGCGCGATGCCGCAAAGGTCGGACTGCATCGGATCGATCGAGTTCGCTCGCGTCTCGATCGCGACATGGCCGGCATCATGGATGCGCGCGATAAAGGCGTTGAGCTCCTTCAGCGTCTTGATCGCCTGGTACTTGGTCCTGTCGACCGGAAGCTTGCGCAACGCCTCTTCGCGCGCGGCCGCGAGCGAGACCGGCGCGCCTTTCGGGCTCGCGGACTTGTCCTCCTTGCTCGCCGATGTGTTGGGCTGGTTCGGGCGGGCCGGTGCCGGCGTTCCGTCGCCCGGCGTGGGCACGACGTCCGAGGGCGGCAGCGGCGAGAACACGCTGGCGCCGCTGGCATAGCCGGGGTCGGCATCGACATTGGCGGGATCGATCTGCGCATACTCGGCGACGCGCCGCGTCAACGTCGTGAACTCCATCGCCTTCAGGAAGGCGATCAGCTTGCGGGCATCGGGCTCGTGCACCGCGAGGTCGTCCAGCGGCACTTCGAGGTCGACCTTGTCGTCGAGCAGGACGAGCTGCCGCGAGATCCGTGCCTTCTCCGCATTCTCGAGCAGCGCCTCGCGCCGCTTCGGCTGCTTGATCTCGCCGGCGCGGAACAGCAATTGATCGAGGTCGCCATATTCGGTGATCAGCTGCGCCGCGGTCTTGATGCCGATGCCGGGCACGCCGGGCACGTTGTCGGTGGAGTCGCCCGCGAGCGCCTGCACCTCGACCACCTTCTCCGGCGGCACGCCGAACTTTTCGATCACCTCGGGGATACCGATGCGCCGGTCCTTCATGGTGTCGTACATGGTGACGCAATCGGCGACGAGCTGCATCAAATCCTTGTCGGAAGACACGATGGTCGCGCTGGCGCCGCGTTCGCAGGCCTGCCGCACATAGGTCGCAATGAGATCATCGGCCTCGAACCCGACTTGTTCCAGGCAGGGCAGGTCGAAGGCGCGGACCGCCTCGCGGATCAGCGCGAATTGCGGGATAAGGTCATCGGGCGCCGGCGGCCGGTGCGCCTTGTAGTCGGGATAGATCTTGTTGCGGAAGGTGATCTCCGACTTGTCGAAGATGATGGCGAGATGCGTGGGCCGGTTGTCCTCGGGCATGTCGCGGAGCAGCTTCCACAGCATGTTGCAGAAGCCGAGCACGGCATTGACCTGGAGGCCGTCGGACTTGCGGTTCAGCGGCGGCAGCGCGTGATAGGCGCGGAAGATGTAGGAGGAACCGTCGACCAGGAACACATGGTCACCCTTGCCGGCCGCCTTCGCCGCAACCGGTTTGGCAGCAGCTGTCGCAGCGGATTTGACCGCGGGCTTGGTGTCGGCGGCCGCATTGGGCGCGGCCTTGGTGTCAGCTTTGGCGGTGGTCTTCGGGGAGGTTTTGGGCATGGCCGCAATGTATGAATTTTTGCGGGCTTTGACAGCCTTCGAGGCGCCAATTTTGGGCTGGTTACGCGACTATCCCCACTGTCATTCCCCGCGAAAGCGGGGAATCCAGTACGCCGCGGCTTCCCGGCTCCATCACTGACGTCTCGGCGTACTGGGTCGCCGGGTCAAGCCGGGCGACGACAAGGAACTACTCCGCCGCCTGCAATACCGGTCCGCTCTTCCTCGGCGCGATCCAGAACGCATCAGGCCGTTCGAACAGGAAGCGTGCATTGAGGCGCAGCGCCACCTGCCAGATCGCCAGTGCGCCGAGCACGCCGGCGATGGTGACGAGCAGCGAGACCGTGCCGATGTCGGGAATGATGCCGGTGCGCAGCAGCAGCGTGCGTGTTGCCGCCATCGGCAGGAAGAAGGCGAGATAGATCGCGATCGAATACTCGCCGCAGAAACGGAGGAAGTTCAGCAATTGCGCGCGCGCGAGCAGCGTGCCGGTGGTGATGATGGCGCAGGCGCCGGCGAAGCCGAGCACGAGAGAGACGATCGCCCACTCGCTGGCGCCCCAGGCGACGAGGCCGGCATTGACCAGCGCCCAGGTCGCGAGCGCTGCAAGCGCAAGCGCCGGGTGGTTACGCGCGCGATCCGACAGCGCGAACACATAGGGCGCGAACAGATAGCCCGAATAGAAATAAACGAAGCGCGAGCAGAACTCGTCGATGACCGTCCAGCCGGTGGTGATGCGCGCGGTCTCCAGTGCGGCGGCGACGAGCCAGATCGCGAGCGGCGGAGCTTTGCGTGTCAGTTTTGTGACGACGAAGAAGATCGGCAGCAGATAGATGAACCACAGCGTGCCGAACGGCTCGACGAAGGATTCCAGATACAGCAAGCCAACGTGATGCCAGCTCGTCTCCGCCGCGAAGGCCGGCGCCTTGAAGCCGAATTGGATTGTCACCCAGACGACATAGAAATAGGCGAAATGGACCACCTTGCGGTCGAGATAGGTGCGCCAGTCCCGATCGATCACCAGCGACAGGAACAGGCCCGAGATCAGGAAGAAGTCCGGCATCCGGAACGGCTTTGCAAAGGCCACGGCGACATGCATGAAGCCGGTCTGACCGGCGGCAAGCTCGACCCCCAGCACCGAATGCATCATCACGACCATGACGATACAGATGCCTTTGGCGTAATCGACCCAGTCGATACGCGCGGCAGTAGGGGCCTTGAGCCCGCCGCCGGCGATTGTGCCCGATCGTGCCATGGTGTTCCTTTTCGAGGCGCCTTCCGCCCCTCCCTGTGTGGCCGCGGGGCAGTTTGGGCCTTAGGAGTTTCCGACTTCTTTACCGGTACAAATCGCGGGCCGGTTTTTGCATGCGGACTGTTCCATGACCGCCGGAAAATGCTACACCGCACCGAATTGAGCTGAATTGGGCTTTCGTTAACCATGCTGGAACGGGATTTTTCATGCGCATTGCGATGATCGGCACAGGCTATGTGGGACTGGTGTCCGGGGCCTGCTTCGCGGATTTCGGCCACGACGTCACCTGCGTCGACAAGGACGAGAAGAAGATCGCGGCGCTCCATCGCGGCGAGATCCCGATCTACGAGCCCGGGCTGGAAGAGCTGGTCGCGAACAATGTGAGAGCCAAGCGGCTCGAATTCACCACCGACCTGTCCAAGCCGGTCGCGGATGCCGATGCCGTGTTCATTGCGGTCGGCACGCCCTCGCGCCGCGGCGATGGCCATGCCGACCTGTCCTATGTCTACGCTGCGGCGAAGGAGATCGCGCAGTCGCTTCAAGGCTTCACCGTCGTCGTGACGAAGTCGACCGTGCCGGTCGGCACCGGCGACGAGGTCGAGCGCATCATCCGCGAAGCCAATCCCAAGGCCGATGTCGTCGTGGCCTCCAACCCCGAATTCCTGCGCGAGGGCGCGGCGATCCGCGACTTCAAGTTCCCCGATCGTGTCGTGGTCGGCACCTCGGACGAGCGCGGCCGCAAGGTGATGGGCGACATCTACCGCCCGCTGTCGCTGAACCAGGCGCCGCTGATGTTCACGGCGCGCCGCACCGCCGAGATGATCAAATACGCGGCGAACGCGTTCCTCGCGACCAAGATCACCTTCATCAACGAGATCGCCGACCTCTCGGAAAAAGCTGGCGCCAACGTCCAGGAGGTCGCGCGCGGCATCGGCCTCGACAACCGCATCGGCACCAAGTTCCTGCATGCCGGCCCCGGCTTCGGCGGCTCGTGCTTCCCAAAGGATACCAAGGCGCTGATCAAGATCGCGCAGGATTACGACGTGAACTTGCGCATCGTCGAATCCGTGCTCGCCGTCAATGAGAACCGCAAGCGCGCGATGGCGCGCAAGGTGAGCCAGGCGCTCGGCGGTTCGCTGCGCGGCAAGACCATCGCGGTGCTCGGCCTCACCTTCAAGCCCGACACGGACGATATGCGTGATGCGCCGTCCATCCCGCTGGTGACGGGTCTGATCGACATGGGTGCAGCCGTGAAGGCATTCGATCCCGTCGGCATGGAGCAGGCCAAAAGTGAGCTGCCCAGCATCACCTATTGCGAGGATGCCTATTCCTGCGCCCAAGGTGCCGATGCTCTCGTCATCGTCACCGAATGGGTCCAGTTCCGCGCGCTCGATCTCGACCGGCTGAAGGCGACCATGGCGCAGCCCGTCGTCGTCGACCTCCGCAACATCTACCGTCCCGAGGAGATGGAAGCCGCGGGCTTCGTCTATGAGAGCGTCGGCCGTCCGGCGGTGCAGGGCTGACAACGACACATGATTGTCATACCCCGCGAAGGCGGGGTATCCAGTAACCCCGATCTTCGTGATGATTGGGATCTGAGTTTACTGGATCAACCGTCGCAGTGCGCAATTGCGCACTAAGCGGATGATGACGGATGCGAGATTTTGCCCCGCAGCTTCGACACGCCTCTCCCGATCGATGCCGTGCTCGACGATCTGTCGCGCACGCTGGAGGCCAGCAACGCCGCTGTGCTGGTGGCCCCTCCCGGCGCCGGCAAGACCACGCGGGTGCCGCTGGCGCTGCTGGATGCGCCCTGGGCCACGGGCAAGAAGATCATCGTGCTGGAGCCGCGCCGCATCGCCGCGCGCGCCAGCGCCGACCGTATGGCCAAATCGCTCGGCGAGCGCGCCGGCGAGACCGTCGGCTACCGCGTCCGCTTCGGTTCGAAAATATCGCGCGCGACGCGCATTGAAGTCGTGACCGAAGGCATCTTCACTCGCCAGATCCTCGATGATCCCGAGTTGTCAGGCATCGCTGCCATCCTGTTCGACGAATTCCACGAGCGATCGCTCGACGCCGACATGGGCCTCGCACTGGCGCGCGATGCGCAAACCGGCTTGCGTGAGGACCTGCGCATCCTCGTGATGTCGGCGACGCTCGACGGCGCGCGCGTGGCAAAGCTGCTCGGCGATGCCCCCGTCGTCGAGAGCGAAGGCCGCGCCTTTCCGGTCGAGACGCGCTATCTCGGCCGCAAGGCGGACGCTCCGATCGAGCGGCAGATGGCGGATGCGATCGCGTCCGCGCTGCGCGCCGACAGCGGCTCGGTGTTGGCATTCCTGCCGGGCGCCGCCGAAATCCGCCGCACCCAGAATTTCCTCGGCGAACGCGTGCAGGACGCCAGCATCGAGATCGTGCCGCTGTTCGGGGCGCTCGATGCCGCGGTGCAGGACCGCGCCATCGCACCGGCGCCAAAGGGCACGCGCAAGGTGGTGCTGGCGACGTCGATTGCGGAGACCTCGCTCACCATCGAAGGCGTTCGCATCGTCGTCGATTCCGGTCTCGCGCGCGTGCCGCGCTATGAACCCGACATCGGCCTGACCCGGCTCGAGACCGTGCGCGCCTCGCGCGCGGCGGTGGATCAGCGCCGCGGCCGCGCCGGCCGCACCGAGCCCGGGGTCTGCTACCGGCTCTGGGACGAGCCGCAGACGGCTTCGCTCGCGCCCTACACCCAGCCGGAAATCCTCAGCGCCGATCTGTCCTCCCTGGTGCTCGATCTCGCGCAATGGGGCGTCGCCGATCCTGCCGCGCTGTCGTTCCTCGATCCGCCGCCGCAGCCGGCCTGGAAGGAAGCGAAAAGCCTGCTCGCCGAGCTCAACGCGCTCGATGGCGACGGCCGTATCACGGCCGAAGGCAAGAGCCTGCGCGCACTGGCGCTGCCGCCGCGGCTGGCGCGCATGGTCGTGGATTCGCATCGTGCCGGCTGCGGCGAAGCCGCGGCGGAGATCGCCGCGATCATCACCGAGCGCGGGCTTGGCGGCGACAGCGTCGATCTCGAACACCGGCGCGACCAGTTCCGCCGCGACCGCTCGCCGCGCGCTTCGAGTGCGCGCGATCTGGCGCGGCGCTGGGCCGCGCAGGTCGCGGCGTCGGAGAAGGCTGGGCCGCAGGAGGATCTCACCACCGGCCTGATGCTCGCTTATGCCTTTCCAGACCGCGTCGCGCGCAATCGCGGCAATGGCAGCTTCGTGCTGGCCAATGGCCGCGGCGCGTCCGTCGAGCAGAGCTCCTCGCTCGCCCGTGCGCCCTATATCGCGATCGGCGAGATGACGGGGACGGCAGCAAGCGGACGCATCCTGCTCGCCGCGCAGATCACCCAGGACGAGATCGAGAGCCATTTCGCCGAGCATATCGAGAGCACGGAAGACGTCTCGTTCGATCGCGGCGCGATGGCGCTGCGGGCGCGGCGCAAGCGCGTGCTGCACGCCATCACGCTGTCCGAGGCGACACTCGCCGTGTCGCCTTCGGAGGACACCGCGCGCATCTTCGCCGACGGGCTGATTGCTGCCGGTCTCGACCGGCTGCCCTGGTCGAAAGCCGCCAAGCAATGGCGCGATCGCGTGATGTTCCTGCGCAAGGCCGAAGGCGACAGCTGGCCCGACCTGTCAGACGACGGATTGATCGCACGCCGCGACGAATGGCTGGTGCCGGCTCTCTACGACAAGGTCGCGCTCAAGGACGTCTCCGCCGGTGATCTCTCCGACGCCCTGATGGCTCTGTTGCCCTGGGAGATGCGCGCGCGGCTCGACCGCGAAGCACCGACGCATTTCGAGGCGCCGACCGGAAGCGTGCTCGCGATCGACTATGAGGCCGAGCAGGGGCCGACCATCGCGGTGCGGCTGCAGGAACTGTTCGGCCTCAACACCCACCCCTCAATTGCCGCGGGCAAGGTGCCGCTGGTGCTGGAATTGCTGTCGCCGGCGCAGCGTCCGGTGCAGGTGACGCGCGATCTCCCCGGCTTCTGGCGCGGCAGTTACGCCGCCGTGCGCTCCGACCTGCGCGGCCGCTATCCGCGCCATCCCTGGCCGGACGATCCCGCCAACGCGCTGCCGACAAGGCGGGCGAAGCCGCGCGGGACGTGAGAACTCCCGGCCGCATTAACCGTCCGCTCATCCTTTTCGTCAAAATGGCACATACGGCGGCGCGCCTTCGCTCGCGGAGGGGCGTGCCGCGTGGTGAAATCGGGCTTTCGGCTCGGAAGTGGTGTGATGCGTAACATAGTGATCTTCGCAGCCGTCATGATCGGCCTCGGCACTTTCATGGCCCAGATGGCGGACAAGATGAGCTCCGCCTCCGCCACCTCGGTGCCGCGCACGACGGTGGCCGTCGCCTCCACCGCGCCGGCGGGCGGCCGCAACCTGGTCCTCTCTCGCGACGTCCGCGGGCATTTCCAGGCCGAGGGCCGCATCGAGGGCCAGCGCATCGGCTTCATGGTCGATACCGGCGCGTCCGTCGTTGCGCTGAACGAGACCTCGGCCGCACGCTTCGGCCTGCGCCCCTCGCGCAGCGACTACACCGCCACCGTCTCCACCGCCAACGGCACCATCAAGGCCGCGCGCACCCGCATCGCCATGCTCGAGGTCGGCGGCCTCATCGTGCGCGACGTCGACGCCATGGTGCTGCCGGACACAGCGCTCTCGGAGAACCTGCTCGGCCTCTCCTTCCTGTCTCGCCTGAAGCGCTTCGAATACGCCAACGGCCAGATGGTGCTGGAGCAGTAGGCGCGGCCCGCACGTTCGTCCGACTGTCATTTTCAAAGATAATCTCTTCGCCCTGACCGCCTCCGCGGCAACGTTTCTTCGTTACCAAACTGCCGCAATTATCGGCCATAAGCCTTCATTCCCGCCTTTCGTTGCGGCCTGGCTTTCGCTAAGGCTGCAACAAATCCTGCCCCCTTTTCACGAGACCGCCTCAATGTTCCCGAAGCCGAAATCCGCATTGTTGCCCAACACCTACGCCTTCGAATCCGAGCCGATGGTGAAGCCGACGGGCTTTCGCGAGTATGACGCGCGCTGGTTGTTCCAGAAGGAAATCAACCTGATGGGTGTGCAGGCGCTCGGCATGGGGCTGGGCGCGCTGATCGCCGAGCTTGGCGTCAAGCAGGAGATCGTTACCGGCCATGATTTCCGCGGCTATTCGGCCTCGATCAAATATGCGCTGATCTCCGGCCTGATGGCGGCGGGATGCAAAGTGCACGACATCGGCCTTGCGGTGACGCCGATGGCCTATTTCGCGCAGTTCGACCTCGACGTGCCCTGCGTCGCCATGGTCACGGCCTCGCACAACGACAATGGCTGGACCGGCGTGAAGATGGGCGCCAACCGCCCGCTGACCTTCGGTCCCGACGAGATGACGCGGCTGAAGCAGATCGTTCTGAACGCGGAGTTCAACAACAAGGCGGGCGGCTCTTACCAGTTCCACGAGAATTATCCGGCGCGCTACATCGCCGATCTCACCAATCGTCCCAAGCTGACGCGCAAGCTCAAAGTGGTCGCGGCCTGCGGCAACGGCACCGCCGGCGCGTTCGCGCCGCAGGTGCTGGAGGCGATCGGCTGCGAGGTGATCCCGCTCGACACCGACCTCGACCACACCTTCCCGAAATACAATCCCAACCCCGAGGACATGGAGATGCTGCACGCGATCCGCGATGCGGTGCTGCATCACAAGGCCGATGTCGGCCTCGGCTTCGACGGCGACGGCGACCGCTGCGGGGTCGTCGACAACACCGGCGAGGAGATCTTTGCCGACAAGGTCGGCGTGATGCTGGCGCGCGACATGTCGGCGATCCACAAGGACGCGCAGTTCATCGTCGACGTGAAGTCGACCGGCCTGTTCGTCACCGATCCGGTGCTGCAGAAGCAGGGCGCCAAGACCGCCTATTGGAAGACCGGCCACTCCTACATGAAGCGCCGCACCAACGAGACGGGCGCGCTCGCGGGCTTCGAGAAGTCCGGCCATTTTTTCTTCAACAAGCCGTATGGCCGTGGCTATGACGACGGCCTGGTTTCGGCGATCGCGATCTGCGACATGCTCGACCGCGCGCCGGGCAAGTCGATGGCCGATCTGAAGAATGCGCTGCCGAAGACCTGGTCGTCGCCGACCATGTCGCCGCACTGCGCCGACGAGACCAAATACGGCGTCATCGACAAGGTGGTGAAGCACTTCGAAGGTTTGCAGGCGAAGGGTGTCAAGATCGGCGATCAGGCGATCCGCGATCTCGTCACTGTCAACGGTGTGCGCGTCACGGTGGAAGACGGCAGCTGGGGCCTGGTGCGCGCCTCCTCCAACAAGCCCGAGCTCGTCGTCGTGGTCGAGAGCCCGGTTTCCGAGCAGCGCATGCACGACATGTTCGAGATGGTGAACAGCGTGCTGCGCACGCATCCCGAAGTCGGCGAGTACAATCAGAAGATTTGAGATAGCGCCCTTACGGGACCACTGAAGTCGCCACGCACACCGCCGTCATGCCCCGCGAAGGCGGGGCATCCAGTACGCCGCAGCTTCTCGATTCGATCGCAGGCGTCACGGTGTACTGGATCGCCCGGTCCAAGCCGGGCGATGACAGCTTCCATGTGGCGCGACCTAAGCCGCCACCACCGCCGGGATCGGCAGCGCGGTGACCGACTTGATCTTCTCCATGGCGAAGCGCGAGGTGACGTTCTTCAGCGGCACGGCGCTGATCAGCTTCTTGTAGAACACGTCATAGGCCTGCATGTCCGCGACCACGACGCGCAGCATGTAGTCGACGTCGCCGGCCATGCGGTAGAACTCCATCACCTCCGGCATGGCGCTGACGGCTTCGGCGAACCGCTTCAGCCAGGCGTCGGAATGGTCGGAGCTCTCGACCGACACGAACACGGAGATGCCGAGCCCGATCTTGTTCTGGTCGACGAGCGCGACGCGCTTGATGATCACGCCGTCGGCCTCCAGCCGCTGAATGCGCTTCCAGCAGGGGGTCGAGGACAGGCCGACGCGGTCGCCGATCTCGGCGACGGAAAGGGAGGCATCTTCCTGGAGTACCATCAGGATCTTGCGGTCGATGGCATCGAGGCGGCGGCTGGTCTCGGGGATCTGGACGGCAAGGTCGGTCATTTGAAGAACTTTGTTCCATTTCAAGGGTCTATTTCCCTGATATAGAGAAAATCATTCCCCAGCAAGCCCATAATCTTGGCGCAACAGTGGAATCGCTCTAGAGCTTGCCTTGCAAAAACTCTTCAACTTCAATGCGTTGCGGGGCGGCCAGACCGCCGCCATGGCGTGTGCATTTCAGCGCTGCCGCGGCCGCGGCGAATCGCAGCGCCTCCCGCAGCCCCTTACCCTCGGCGAGGCCAAGGGCGAAGGCGCCGTGGAAAACGTCGCCGGCGCCGAGCGTGTCGACCGCCCGAACCGGGAAAGCCGCCGTCTCTTCCAGCTCGCCTACGTCGTTCAGCCAGATCGTGCCGCGCGGGCCGCGCGTGGCGGCGAGGAAGGCCGGCGTCAGCGCAGCCAGGTGCTGCAAGGCCGCGCCATCGTCGGCAATGCCGGCGGTCTCTTGCAGCTGTTCGCTGGCGAACAGCAGATGTGAGGCGGTCGTGAGCAGGCCGTCCTGCAACGCCATGGCGCGATCGACGCCAACGATGACGGGAATGCCGCGCCGGCGCGCCTCAGTGCAGAGCGACGTCGCGAACGCGCTGCAGCGGCTTTCGACGAGCACCGCCCGGCAATCGGCGAGCAGTTCGGCGGGGTCGGGCAGCGTCACCGTCCACAACGCGGGATCGCGATAGATCGTCAGCGTCCGCTCGCCGGAGGGCTCGATCAAGATCGCCGAAACCGGCGTGGTCGCATCAGGCATGCGCACGATGTGTGTCGTGTCGATGCCTTCAGCCGCCATCCGGTCGAGGATGAAGCCGCTCGAGGTCTCCCCCGCATCGCCCATCGGCCCCACGAACGCGACGCGGCCGCCGAGCCGCGCGATGGCGATCGCCGCATTGAGCGCGTTGCCGCCGCAGATCTCGGCGAGATGGCTGGCGTTCGACTTGCTGCCGCGCGCGGGCACGGCCTCGACCCGAAAGGTCAGGTCGCGCACGGGAATGCCGATGCAGAGGATGCGCGGCGGAATCCCGGATGGCACCATCTGCGGTCAGCTCTTGTCGTGCACCCAGCGGCCGAGCAGATGATGGGCGATGGCGAAGGGATGCGGGCCGGCGAGTCCGTCCGGATGCGTCCGCGTCAGCATCTTTGCGGCCTCCTCGCGCGTGAACCAGCGCGCATCCTCCAGCTCGGAATGGTCGACCACGACGTCCTCGCTCACGGCCCGCGCGCTGCAGCCGATCATTAGCGACGACGGATAGGGCCAGGGCTGGGTCATGTAATATTGCACATCGGTACAGCGGATGCCGGACTCCTCAAAGATCTCGCGGCGGACCGCGTCCTCGATGGTCTCGGCCGCCTCGACGAAGCCGGCGAGGCAGGAATACATGCCCGGCGGAAAGTGCTTCTGGCGACCGAGCAGGCATTTGTCACCGGAGGCGACCAGCATGATCACGACCGGGTCGGTGCGCGGAAAATGCTCGGCCTTGCAGCTCGGGCAGTCGCGCTTCCAGCCGCCTTCCTTCATCGCGGTGCGCGTGCCGCAATTGGCGCAATAGCCGTGGCGCTGATGCCAGCTCACCATCGACTTCGCCATTGCCACGGCCGAGAGCTCTTCGGGCGGGATCGCGCCCTGCATCGCCATGCCGCGCAGCTCGGTCACGGTGTAGTCGGCGCCGCCGACCAGCTTCTCGGCGGCGGCCTGCGACAGGCCCATGCCGAACACGGCCGCGCCGTCGCGAAGCCCGAGGAACACCGTGCCGGGATTGGCGCCGCATTTCAGCGCTTCGTCGATCGAGAGCAGCGCGCGCACCTTCTCGCCCTCGTGCTTCACCAGCAGCGAGTCGCGATAGACCACATAGGCGCGCGAGGAGGGTTTCTGCTCCATCGCAAATAGCTTCTCGTCGTCGCGGCGCAGATGCGCGGCGCGGTCGAGGACATTGGTGACGAAGGCCGGCTGCCCCAGCGGAAACGCGTCGAATGCTGTCATCTTTGTTCTTTCAACCCAACCAGATCTTGCGGCGGAGCGCGCTGATGAAATTCTGCACTTCGTTGGCGTCATGCGCCAGCGGCGGCATCACGCCCCACACCGGCCGCGGCCAAGCCGCGTCGCTGGTGCGGCGTGCGATGATGTGAACATGAAGCTGCGGCACCAGATTGCCGAGGGCTGCGACATTGAGCTTGTCGCATTTGGTGATCTCCTTCAGCGCGCGCGAGACGCGGGAGATCTCGGTCATCAGCTGCGCTTGCTGCACCTCGTCGAGATCGATGATCTCGACCGCCTCAGGCCGCCGCGGCACCAGCAGCAGCCAGGGATAATGTGCGTCCTTGATGACCAGCACCTTCGACAGCGGCAGATCGCCGATGTCGATTGTGTCCTCCTTCAGGCGGGAATGCAGCGACCAGGCGGGTTCGGGCATAGGCGTTTCCGGATGGCCCGATGGGACGGGCGTGTTGGGCCCGACCATACGACAGCGATTCCGATAGGGGAAGGATTGGGCCCCGCTGTCACCGCATATACGGTCGTCGTCCCGGACAAGCGTAGCGAAGCGGAGCGCCGATCCGGGACCCATAACCACAGGGAGAAGTGTGGCCAAGACTCTTGGTTGCCAGCTCGCGCAACAACCTCTGTCTGTGGCTATGGATTCCGGGCTCGCGCTGCGCGCGCCCCGGAATGACGGAAACTACCCCTGCGCAATCACCCTTGCATTGGCGCGGATCGAGGCTTCGCTCACACGAATGCCGAGGCCTGGCCCGTCGGGCACCACGACATGACCTCCGCGATTGGCGACGCGCTCTTCCAGCACGTCCTCGGTCAGAACATGATGCGGCATGTAGAATTCGCAGCCGAGCGAGATGCCTTGTGTCGCCGCGATCAGCTGCGTGCCGGCGGCTAGCCCAATGCCGCCTTCCCACAGCGTGCCGCCGTAGCCGGGCAGGCCGGCGATGTCGGCGATCGCCATGATCGCCTGCGCCTCGAACAGGCCGCCGGCCTTCATCAATTTGATCGAGACGGCATCGGCCGCCTCGCGGCGCACCACCTCCATCATGTCGCGGCGGTCGAAGCAGCTTTCGTCGGCGAGCACGGGTGTCTCCATCGCCGCGGTGAGCTGCGCCATCACGTCAAGATATTTGCGCGGCACCGGCTGCTCGATGAAGGTCGGTGAAAACTCTTCGACGTCGCGCAGGATTTTGATAGCGCCGAACGGCGCCAGCGCCTGGTTGTAGTCGACGCGCAGGTCCACCTTGTCGCCGAATTCCTCCCGGATCGCTTCGAGATGCGCGAGGTCCTCGCGATGCGCCTTCACGCCCGTCTTGACCTTGTAGATCACGTTGCCGTCTGGAACCATCTGCCGCATGCGCTCGAGATCGGCGGCGAAGTCGGGATCGGCGATCGAGAAGGAGAGGGGGATGGTGTCGCGCACGCGGCCGCCGAGGAGATCGGCGACCGAGAGCCCCGATGACTTGCCGACGATGTCGAGCAGCGCCATCTCGATCGCGACTTTCGCTTCGGCATGGCCGACCAGCGCGCGGTCGAGCTCGGCCATCAGCGCGCGGATGCGGCGCACCGGCTTGCCGAGCACGATGGGACGCAAGTAGATGTCCAGTGCCGAGAACGCCGCCTCCGGCGTTCCCGTGAACACTTCCCACGGCGCGGCCTCGCCCCAGCCGATCACACCGTCACTGGACGTGAGCTCGATCAGCACGCGCTTGACCGTGCCCTTGACGTTGCCGACGCCCTGCAGGCGCGCCATCTTGATTGGGCTCTCGATCAGGAACAGCCTGAGACGTTCGATGGTCGCTTCGCTCATGTCAGGCCTCCATTGACGTGCCAGACCTGGCCGGTGACGTAGGATGCTTTTGGGGATGCCAGGAAGGCGATGATCTCGGCGACTTCCTCGGGTCGGCCGCGGCGGCGCATCGGGATCAGCGCTTCGGTCGCCGCAATCTGCTCGGGCGATAGCCGGCTCTCGCTCGGCTTGTCCTTGACGATGAGGCCCGGCGACACCGCATTGACGGTGATGCCGTCTTTCGCAAGTTCGACGGCGGTGAGGCGCACCAGCGCTTCCAGCGCGGAGCGGCTTGCCGCGGTTGCCGCGAACGGCGCGAATTCGGGCCGGATGGCGTGCGCCACGAAGGATGACACCGCCACGATGCGCGCGTCTTGCCCCGCGCGCAGCAGAGGCAGCGCCGCTTCGACCATTCGCGTGAAGGCCAGCGCGGATTCATCCATGGCTTGGCGGAACTGATCCGCCGGCGTGCCGATCGCGCTGCCGCGGCGGGCATGGCCGCCGACCAGGATCAATCCGTCGAGCCGGCCGAAGGCGGCTTTTGCGGCGGCGATGGCCTCGGTCGTCGCAGTCCCCTCGGCGAGGTCGCCAAGGCATTTTGCCACCACGGCGCCTTTCGCTTCGGCATCCGAGGCCGTGGCGGCGAGGCCTTCTGCGCTCGCGCGTGTGTGGAGCAGCAGCCCAGTGCCGGGGGCGGCGAGCAGTTTTGCAGTGGCCCGGCCGATGCCGCTGGCGGCGCCGGTGACGAGAAAGACGCGTTCGAGATCAGGCATCACGATGTCGCATTGGCCGGCGGCAACGCGCCGGTGCGGTGGAAGTGGCTGAGGAAGGCTCGTGTGGCGGCTTGCTGCGGGTTATCGATGACCTGCCGCGCCGGGCCTTCCTCGACGACGACGCCGTCGCGCATGAAGATGAGGCAGTCGGCGACCTCGCGGGCGAAGGCGATCTCGTGGGTCACGATCACCATGGTCATGCCTTCGGAGGCCAGTTGCTGGATCACGCTCAGGACCTCGCCGACCAATTCAGGGTCGAGCGCGGAGGTCGCCTCGTCGAACAGCATGACATCGGGCTCCATCGCGAGCGCCCGCGCGATCGCGACGCGCTGCTTCTGGCCGCCGGAGAGCGTTGCCGGATATTGGTCCGCTTTTTCCGCAAGGCCGACCTTGGCAAGCTGCGCGCGCGCGAGCTTCTCGGCATCCGCCTTCGCCATGCGCCGCACCGTGACCGGTCCTTCCATGACGTTCTGCAGCGTCGTCATGTGCGGGAACAGGTTGAAGTGCTGGAACACCATGCCGGTGGTGGCGCGGAATTTTGCGAGAGTCTTCACATCGGGGAGCTTGGTACCTTCACCGAAGGCAAAGCGCGTGTCGCCGACGCGGACGCTGCCGCCGTCGGGGACGACCAGCAGGTTGATGCAGCGGAGCAGGGTGGACTTGCCCGAGCCTGACGGGCCGATCAGCGCGACGACGCCGGCCTTGGCGACGTCGAGATTGATGTTCTTCAGGACCTCGTTGCTGCCAAAGCTCTTGCGAAGGCTGCGGATCTCGATCTTCGACGTATCGCTCATTCGCTCACCGCCAGTCGCTTCTCGCCGCGCCGGACGAGGATGGTGAGCGGGATCAGGATCGCCGCATAGGCGACCGCGACCGCGGTGTAGGTCTCCAGCGGCCGGTAGCTGTCATGGGCGGCGACCTGGCTCTGATAGACGAGGTCGGGCACCGCCAGCACCGAGACCAGCGAGGTGTTCTTGAACTGGATGATCGACTGGTTCATCAGCGCCGGGATCATGCGCTTGATCGCCTGCGGCAGCACGATGCGGCGCATGGTCTGGATCGGCGTCATGCCGAGCGCGGCGCCGGCTTCGGACTGGCCGCGGTCGATCGAGATGATGCCGCCGCGGATGATCTCGGAATAGAACGAGCCGCCATAGAGCGAAAGCGCCAGCGCGGAAGCCGTGATCGGCGTCATCTCGACGCCGGCGAGGATCGGCAGCGCGTAATAGAACCAGATCAGCTGCACCAGGATCGGCGTGCAGCGGAACGCCTCGATGAAGGCGAGCGCGGCGATGCGCAGCGCCCGAAAGCGCGACAGACTGCCGAACGCACCCAGCAGGCCGAACAGCAGCCCGCACACCACGATGACCACGGTGAAGCCGACGGTGACGCCGAGCCCGTTGAGAAAGAGCCAGCGATAGCTCCAGAGGATGCCGAAGTCCCACTGATACATGCGTATTAACTCGTACCCGATGTCAGCTCAGAAACTCGCCGTCATGCCCGGGCTTGTCCCGGGCATCCACGTTCTCTGTGCCGCGGGGAAGACGTGGATGGCCGGGACAAGCCCGGCCATGACGGTGCGGATGCTTCAGGCGCTCAATACATCTTACAACGACACGCCCGGCGGAATGTCCGCTTCCGTCACGCCCACCAGCTCCATGTTGGTGATGATCGCGTTGCGGATGAAGCCGAGGCCCTTGTTGAAGTCGATCCAGGTGTTGACGTAGTCGCGCCAGGTCTTGTCGGCCTCGCGGCGGAAGCCGGCATTCGACGTGGTGGCGAAGATCGGCGTCGGCAGCACGAGCTGGCCGAGCGACGGGTTCTTCTTCAGCACGGTCAGCGACAGCATGGTGATCAGGCATTGCGCATCGACGCGGCCGGTCTGCAGCGCGGCGGTGGCCTCGTCGGCGGTCTTCAGCCGCGTGATCTGCGCCTTCGGTGTCAGGCGGCTGACGACCTGGTCGTGCGAGGAGCCCTGGTCGACGGCGATCTTGATGTCGGGCGAGTTCAGCTCGGCCCAGGTCTTCGGCTTGAAGTCCTTCTTGCAGAGGATGGCGAAGGCGTTGTTGAAGACCGGCACCGAGAAGTCGACCACCAGCGCACGCTTCGGGGTCGGGTTGAGGCCGAAGAAGATGTCGATTTTGTTGGCCTGGAGGTCGAGCACCGAATTGCCCCAGGTGGTCTCGGTGATCTCGAGCTCGGCCTCCATGTCGTCGGCGAGCCCCTTGGCGATGTCGATGTAGAAGCCCTTCCACTGCCCGGAGGTGAGGTCCTTCATGTAATAGGGCGCGCCGCCGCCGACGGCGCCGATCCGCATCTTCTTGGTCCGGCGGATGCGGGCGAAGGTCGATTCGTTCGGATCGGCCGTCTGCGCCACCGCCGGGGCAGCCAGCGTGGCCGCAGCCATTGCGCCAAGTCCGACAATCGATGCGACATCACGACGTGTAACCATTTGAGAATCGCTTTTCTGGCTGGATGAAGGTGTGATGGCTCCCGCGCGAAAAATTCAGCCTTCAATCGGCGTCAGCCGGCTGAAAAATGCTCCGGATCCAATTCTCGCGCACCCTTTGTTTTGGTTCAGGCAGGATTTCATAGAAAGGCGCTGGCGGGCGGGCCCTGTCAAGACTGGATTGCATCAAGGATGTGCGCGGCCTCGAAGATAGGCATGGTGCCTATCGGCCGTGATGCTTTCGGAGGCGCGTAAGCGCGTCCGCGTGTTGCGGCAGGCGCGCCGCCGGATGAGGCTGGGAGAGCGGGGCAGTGCGCGGTATTCGGCGACTAAATTGAGAATATCCTGTGGCTCGCATTAAGAAAGCGGGCGTTTGTCCGAGGGAAGGCGGCCGCCGCCGGCGCGTCAGGCGAACAGCACCCTGTCGGTGCCGTTCGCCGAAGGTTGGTATGGATCGGCTGATCCTATTCGGCGGCTTCGATGCGAAGAGTCACGAGCCGCGCCAGTGCGTCGCGGACGCCTGCACCGTAGGCGGGATCGGCCTTGGTGCAGTTGGCGATGTGCCGCTCCTGGATCGGCACGGCCGCCACCCCGACAGAACGAGCCGTGTTGTCGAACAAGGCTTGCCGCTGCGCAGCGTTCATCTTGCGGAAGAGGTCGCCGGGTTGCCGGTAATGATCGTCGTCGATGCGGTGATCCCAATGCGCCGCCGCGCCGTCGATCTCGAGCGGCGGCTCGTTGAGGTCGGGCTGGTCCGCCCACTCGCCGCGGCTGTTCGGGAAATAGGTCGGCGTGCGCCCGAGATTGCCGTCGATTCGCATCGCGCCATCGCGATGGTAACTGTGATACGGGCATTTCGGCGCGTTGACCGGGATCAGATGATGGTTGACGCCGAGGCGATAGCGCGCCGCGTCACCATAGGAGAACAGCCGTGCCTGCAGCATCTTGTCGGGTGAGAAGCCGATGCCGGGGACGATATGGGCCGGAGAGAAGGAGGCCTGCTCGACTTCGGCGAAGACGTTTTCCGGGTTGCGGTTCAACTCGAAATAGCCGACCTCGATCAGCGGGAAGTCCGCCTTCGGCCAGATCTTGGTCAGGTCGAACGGGTTGAAGGCGAACGCTTTGGCTTGATCGTCGGTCATGACCTGCACGAACATCGTCCAGCGCGGGAAATCGCCGCGTTCGATGCTCTCGAACAGGTCGCGCTGGTGAGTCTCGCGGTCCTTGCCGATGAGGGCTTCAGCCTCGGCGTCCGTCAGGTTTTCGATCCCCTGCTGGGTCCGGAAGTGAAACTTCACCCAGGTGCGCTCATTGGCGGCGTTGATGAAGCTGTAGGTGTGGCTGCCGAACCCGTGCATGTGCCGGAAGCTCTTGGGAATGCCACGTTCGCTCATCACGATGGTGACCTGGTGCAGGGCCTCCGGCAGCAGCGTCCAGAAGTCCCAATTGTTGTCGGCGCTGCGCATTCCGGTGCGCGGATCGCGCTTGATCGCATGATTGAGGTCGGGAAAGCGCAAGGGATCGCGGAAGAAGAACACGGGCGTATTGTTGCCCACCATGTCCCAATTGCCTTCCTCGGTGTAGAACTTCAGTGCAAAGCCGCGAATGTCGCGTTCGGCGTCGGCCGCGCCGCGCTCGCCGGCCACGGTCGAGAAGCGCGCGAACATCGGGGTCACCTTGCCGATCTCCGAGAAGATGTTCGCCTTGGTGTAGCCTGAGATGTCATGGGTGACCGTGAAGGTTCCGAAGGCGCCGGATCCCTTGGCGTGCATGCGCCGCTCGGGAATCACCTCGCGATCGAAATGGGCGAGCTTCTCGATCAGCCAGACGTCCTGCAGCAATGCGGGGCCGCGGCGGCCGGCGGTCATGATGTTGAGATTGTCGCTGACGGGGGCTCCCGTGGCGTGCGTGAGATGGGGGCGTTTGTCGCTCATGGCGTAAGTCCTGGTCGATGATGGAGGTGGGTATCGGCGCCGCGCGGTCAGCCGTGCCAATGGGAATTGCGGATGACGCTGCAGAAATTGCCGCGATGGAAATGCGGTTCCTTGTCGGCGATGACATCGGCCTTGACGTTGCCGAACGTCGTGTCCGGCCGATACTTGATGCCGTCGTAGAAGGCCTGGATGATGTCTTCCTTGAAATGCGGCGTGCGCGGAAACGCCTTCACGACCGCTTCGCGCTCCGTGTCGGAATATTCATCGTAGGTCAGTCCGAGGACATCCATCTCGACGCCCGCGGTCACCAGCGCGACGACCGGGTGCATGTGCTGAGGGATGCCCGGCGTCGTGTGCAGGGCGATCGCGGTCCAGACCGTGTAGGCGTCCGCCTCGGATATTCCGTGGCTGCGCAGGAAGTCGCGCGCGGCATGCGCGCCGTCGACCTCGAACCGCTCGTGCTTGCTGCCGTGGCCCGGCATCAGGCCGATGTCGTGAAACATGGCGCCGGCGTAGAGCAGTTCGCGGTCGAATGTCAGCCCGCGGCGAACTCCGGCCATCGCGCCGAACTGGTAGACGCGGCTGGAATGATTGAAGAGCAGGTCGGTTTCGGTATCGCGAATATATTCGGTGATGGCGCGAGCGAGCTTGCTGTCGGGAATGACAGCGGCCTTGGTGATGTCTGACATGATCAGCTCCTTGAATGTGGGTCGCCTGCATGTTAGTTCCGGGCTGGATTGTCTTGAATCGACGTAATACGTCTAGAACGGACAAATCCGGATCGAGGCGGCCACGGGCGCGAAGCCGAAAACGAGGACAGTTGTGATCGTGGCGCTGCCGGGCGTGCAGCTGCTCGACGTTGCCGGACCGCTCGACGTGTTTGCCGAGGCCAACGTGCAGGCCGGCTATGACGCCTATGCCTTGTTCGTGGCGGGTGCGGAGCCGGGGCCGATCCGCAGCTCCTCGGGTGTCCGGCTGATGCCCGACCGGATCGTCGACCGTGACTTCCAGGAACCGGTCGACACCCTGCTGGTCGCGGGATGCCCGAACGCAGCGGAAGTCCCGGCGGATGGAGGTGTCGCCGACTGGCTGCGGCGGCGGGCTTCGCGAACCCGCAGGTTCGGCTCGGTGTGCAGCGGGGCGTTCTTCCTTGCCGCCGCCGGTCTGCTCGATGGCAGGCGGGTCACGACGCATTGGGCGGTCGCGGACATGCTGGCCAGGAAATTCCCGTCGGTCACGGTGGACAAGGATGCCATCTACGTCACCGACGGCAAGCTCCGTACGGCCGCGGGCGTCACCGCCGGGCTGGATCTGGCACTGGCGCTGGTTGAGGAAGATCTCGGGCGCGATACGGCCATGAAGGTCGCAAGCCAGCTCGTGATGTTCTTCAAGCGTCCGGGTGGGCAGATGCAGTTCACCCGCAAGGGCGAGGCCGTTCCCGCCGGCCGCGCCGCGCTGCAGGAGTTGCAGCGCTGGGTCGCCGCCAACCCCTCGCTCGATCACAGCGTTGCAAACCTCGCGGAGCGCATGGAGCTCAGCCCAAGGCACTTTGCCCGGCTGTTCCGCGCCGAAGTCGGGGTCACGCCTGCGACCTGGGTCGAAGAAGCCCGGGTCAATGCGGCAAGAAGGCTGCTCGAGTTCGGCAACGAACCACCGAAGCAGGTGGCGCTGCATTGTGGGTTCGCCGATGCCGATACGCTGCGCCGCGCCTTCCATCGTCACGTCGGCGTGACGCCGGCCGAATACCGCAAGCGGTTTGCACGAATCACGGAGGTTCCAGATCGCCGACGTTGAGGTCAGAGCGGGCTGACGGGCCATCCGCCGGGTGTGCGGGGGACCTCAGGATACCCGCTTGCTTTCCGCTCCCTTTGGCCCCAAATAGGGACCGGGAGATTGGCGGTGGACGAGCCACTCGCCAACCGGGTCAGGTCCGGAAGGAAGCAGCCCTAACGAGGTCCGGATCGGGTCGCTCGTCAGTCTCCTACCTGTTTTTTCGAGCGAATTGCGCCGGCGGGTCTCCCGCCAGCGCGCTCCTTTCCGCAAAAGCCGGCCGAGAGAGATTTCATTGCGGATCGACCGATGACCGACGCTGGCGCCCCTCCCAATCCTGACAGCGCCGGCCAAGCCGGCAACACGCCCTACCGGGTGCTGGCGCGCAAATACCGTCCTTCCTCATTCGACGACCTGATCGGCCAGGAGGCCGTGGTCCGAACCGTCTCCAACGCGTTCGAGACCGGGCGTATCCCGCAGGCCTGGATCCTCACCGGCGTCCGCGGCGTCGGCAAGACCACCACCGCGCGCATTCTGGCTCGTGCACTCAACTATGAGATGCCTGATGGCTCGGTGAAGGGGCCGACCATCCACATGCCCTCGCTCGGCGTGCACTGCCAGGCGATCATGGAAAGCCGGCACATGGACGTGCTGGAGATGGACGCGGCGTCACACACCGGCGTCGACGACGTCCGCCAGATCAATGACAGCGTGCGCTATGCCCCCGCCAGCGCCCGCTACAAGGTCTACATCATCGACGAAGTCCACATGCTGTCGACGGCGGCGTTCAACGCCTTCCTGAAGACGCTGGAGGAGCCGCCCGAGCACGCCAAATTCGTGTTCGCCACCACCGAGATCCGCAAGGTTCCGGTCACCGTGCTGTCGCGCTGCCAGCGCTTCGACCTGCGCCGCGTCGAGGCCGATGTGCTGATGAAGCACCTCGCGAACGTCGCGACCAAGGAAAGCGTCGAGATCGAACCGGAGGCGCTCGGCATCATCGCGCG
The DNA here is from genome assembly GCF_000296215.2 of Bradyrhizobium sp. CCGE-LA001. Taxonomy (NCBI): domain Bacteria; kingdom Pseudomonadati; phylum Pseudomonadota; class Alphaproteobacteria; order Hyphomicrobiales; family Nitrobacteraceae; genus Bradyrhizobium; species Bradyrhizobium sp. CCGE-LA001. The sequence goes on from NZ_CP013949.1 coordinate 805,614, forward strand.
TGCCGCCGAAGGCTCGGTGCGCGATTCGCTGTCGCTGCTCGACCAGGCGATCGCGCATGCGGCGGGCCAGGTGAAGGCCGACGCGGTCAGGCAGATGCTGGGCCTTGCCGATCGCACCCGCGTCATCGACCTCTTCGAGTCGCTGGCGCGCGGCGACATCGCGGCCGCCTTCAAGGAGTTCCGCGACCAGTACGATGTGGGCGCCGATCCGGTCGTGGTGCTCTCGGACCTCGCCGAATTCGTCAATTTCGTCACCCGGGTGAAGGTCATTCCGGCGGTTGCCGACAACGTCGCCTATGGCGAGACCGAGCGGGTTCGCGCGCGGGACTTCGCCTCGAAGATCTCCATGCGGGTGCTGTCGCGGATGTGGCAGATGCTGCTCAAGGGCATCACCGAGGTACAGGCCGCAACGCGCCCCGCCGCCGCGGCCGAGATGGTTTTGGTGCGTATCGCCTATGTGGCCGACCTGCCGACGCCGGACGAAGCCATCAGGATGCTGGAACAGAACGGCGGCGGCTCGCAGGTCGTGAACGGCGGGGGAGCTGCGCGCAGCGCGCCGGGTGCGCCGATGGCTTCTGCGCCGCCGGTCACGTCTGCGCCCGTTCGTATGCCGACGTCATCGCCGTCTTCCTTCGGTGGTGGCGCACGGCCGCAGATGGCTGCCCCCGCGCCGGCCCCGCAAGGCGCGACGCCGCAGCTGCGCATCACGAGTTTCACCCAGCTCGTCGCGCTCGCAGGCCAGAAGCGCGACATCATGACCAAGAGCGCGCTCGAAGGCGACATGCGCCTGGTCCGTTTCGAGGAGGGCCGGCTGGAAGTCGCGCTCGAGCCCAACGCCTCCAAGACCATGATCTCGGAGCTTGCGAGGAAATTCGAGCTGTGGACCGGCCGCCGCTGGACCGTGATCGTCTCCAACGAACAAGGCCAGCCGACGCTGCGCTCGGTGAACCAGGCGGCGAAGCAGGAGCATGCCCGCACCGCCGAGGCCGATCCGCGCGTGCAGGAGGTGCTGTCGCGTTTCCCCGGCGCGAAAGTCGTCGAGGTCCGCAGGCTTGCCCCCGAGACGCCGGAAACCAATATTAACGCCGACTATGGCAGTGACGATCCACCGGCTGGTTTCGACGGCGACGACGATCTCTGAGCCTCTTTCAAGGACATCGAGCTATGGCTGATTTTCTCGGCATGATGAAGCAGGCGGCGCAGCTGCAATCCAAGATGCAGGAGATGCAGGACCAGCTCTCGAGCGTCGAGGTCGAGGGCATTTCCGGCGGCGGCCTCGTCGCCGTGCGCATGACCGCCAAGATGGACGTCAAGAGCATCAATATCGATCCCTCGCTGATGAAGGCTGAAGAGCGCGAGGTGCTGGAAGACCTGCTCGTTACCGCGCTTGCGGATGCCCGCCGCAAGGCGGAAACGGCGGTGCAGGAGAAGATGCAGTCGCTCACGGGCGGGCTCGGCCTGCCGCCGGGGTTGTTCGGCCAGTAAGATGGGCGCGGTTGCAGGTCCTGAAATCGAGCGGCTGGTCCAGCTGCTCGCGCGGCTGCCGGGCCTTGGTCCCCGTTCGGCGCGGCGCGCGGCGCTGCACCTGATCAAGAAGCGCGAAGCGCTGATGATGCCGCTGTCGTCGGCGCTCCAGGTTGCGCTCGACAAGGTCGAGGTCTGCAAGACCTGCGGCAACATCGACACGCAAAACCCCTGCACCGTCTGCACCGATCCGAAGCGCGATTCATCCATCATCGTCGTCGTTGCCGACGTCGCCGACCTCTGGGCGCTGGAGCGCGCCAATGCCACCCAGGGGCGCTATCATGTGCTGGGCGCGACATTGTCGCCGCTCGACGGCGTCGGCCCGCAGGACCTCACCATCGATGCGCTGGTGGCGCGCGCACACGACCAGCAGGTGCACGAGATCATCCTGGCGCTCAACGCGACGGTGGACGGCCAGACCACGGCGCACTACATCACCGACCTGCTCCAGGACGCCAATGTGAAGGTGACGCGGCTCGCCCACGGGGTTCCCGTCGGCGGCGAGCTTGATTATCTCGATGAAGGTACGCTATCGGCTGCGATGCGGCAGCGCACCCTGTTCTAGAGCGTTTTCGAGCGAAGTGGATACCGGTTCGTGTGAAGAAAACGCGTCAAAGCAAGAATTCCCATCCAGACTTTACGGAACGGACGACATGACGAAACTTTTCGCCACACGCTCGGCTTTGGTCGCGACGATGATGATTCTGGTGACCCCGGCCATTTCCGCGCAGCAGGGCGATGAGACGCCGCCGTCCAAGCCCGGCAAGCCGATCAACACCGGCGACGTCCTGTCGGGCGAGCTGAACGCGATGAAGGTGCGCGACGTCAAGAACGGCAAGCGCGTCGCCACCTATCAGATCACGTCCGAGCCGCGCCGGCTGCCGCCGCCGAACGGGCTGTGCAATCTCGAGACCGGCCCCGAGACCTTCCAGCTAGTCACCTCCAGCGACGCGCAGGCCACGCAGCTGAAATCCTTCGTCGGCAAGGAGATCTCGGTCAAGGTCGACGAGATCGCCTGCGCCAGCGACGCCGGCCAGATGAGCGAGGCCGTGATCACGAAGTGGAGCCTGATCAAGAAGCAGTAGGGCGCTCTCTCCGACTCCGGTGTCATCGCCCGCGAAGGCGGGCGATCCAGTGCGCCGCAGCTTCACGGTCAATCACAACTGTCTCGGAGTACTGGATGCCCCGCCGGAGCCTGTCATCGGGCTCACCGTAGGCGAGACCCGGTGGCGGGGCATGACAGCAAGTGTGGGCTACACCCGCACCGGCCCGAGCGCTTCGAAATGCCCGCGCTTCTGCAAATACGCCAGCAGCATCAGGCTCGGGATGGCGACGAGGACGGAGATCGCGAAGAACATCGGCCAGCCCGTCTCTGTCGCGAGGTACCCCGCGCCTGACGACAAATAGGTGCGTCCCACCGCGGCGAGCGCGGTCAGCAGCGCATATTGGGTCGCGGTATGCAGCGGGTTCTGGCACAGCGCCGAGAGATAGGCGACGAAGATCACGGTACCGATGGCGTTGCAGAAATTGTCGGAGGTGATGGCGAGGGTCAGTGCCCATTCGTTGACGCCGACCAGCGCCAGCCACGAGAACGACAAATTGGACATCGCCTGCACGATGCCGCCGATCCACAGGCTGGTTGCGAGCGAATAGCGCCGGGCCACGAAGCCGCCGGCAAAACCGCCCGCCAATGTCGCGATGATACCGACTCCCTTGACGATCACGGCGTAGTCGTTGCGCGTGAAGCCGATGTCGATCACGAACGGCACCGTCATGTTGCCAGAAAACGCGTCGGTGAATTTGAACAGCACGACGAAGGCAAGCGCGGTCCATGCTTCCTTTCGCTGCAAGAACTCTGAGAACGCGCCCAGCGCGGCATGGAACACCCGCGTGAGGGCGCCATCGTCCCGCGTGACGGCCTCGGCGCGCTGCGATTGTGCCGGCTCGGTGGCGGCCAGTGCAGTCACCGTGCCGATCAGCACCATGGCCGCCATCACCACATAGCCCCACATCCAGGCGGCGCCACGCGGGACGACCGCCTCGAAACCGGTGACGATGAACAAGGCGCCCGCAGTCGATACCAACATGCCGATGCGGTAAGCCGCGACATAGGCGGCCATGCCGGCGGCCTGCTCGCTTTCGGGCAGGCTCTCGACGCGGAAGGCGTCGACGACGATGTCCTGGGTCGAAGACATCGTCGCGACCAGGAGTGCGCCAAGCGCGACGAACAGCGGCGAGCGCGCCGGATCGGTCAGGGCCAACAGCAGAATAGCGCCGATCAGCAGCAGCTGCGAAAACACCAGCCAGCCGCGGCGGCGTCCGAAGGCACGCGTGAAGAGCGGGACATGCAGCGCGTCGACCAGCGGCGCCCACAGGAACTTGAGCGTGTACGGCGTTCCAACCAGCGCGAACAGCCCGATCGTTCCGAGATCGACCCCGGCCTCGGCCATCCACACCAGCAGCGTCGATCCCGACAGCGCCAGCGGCAGCCCCGAGGAGAAGCCGAGGAACAGCACGATCAGCACCCGCGGCTGCAGGTAAACGGCAAGGCTGTCGCGCCAGGAGGGCGCAGGCGCGGAAGCCGCGGCGGAGGAGGTCGCGTCGGGTGCGGTCATGAGGGGGTGTTAGCAGATTCTGGCGGAAAAGACTCGCGGTAGCCAGTGAGGCGGGAACGCCTTCGATATCCTCAGTGTCATCGTCCGCGAAGGCGGACAATCCAGCAATCACCAGCGTCTCGGTTCAATCACGACTGCCGCAACGTACTGCCTTCGCGGGGCATGACGGTGTGCCCTAATTTCACTCCCCGGCCTGGAGCTTCCTTGGAAACAGCTCCGCCGCCCCCGTCGCCACCAGACGCGGGCCTTCCGCATCGCTCTTGCTGAAATCGAGTTCCTCGATGCGTCCGGCGCGCTTCTCGATCTTGTCGGCGGAGATCAGCACCTGGCGGACGTCCTCGTTGACGTCGGAAAAATGCTTCTGCAGCTTCAGCACGCGGTCGCGCAGGCGGCCGAGGTCGTCGCCGAGCTTGATCACCTCGGTGCGGATCTGGTCGGCGGCATCGCGCATGCGCGCGTCCTTCATGATCTGCTGCATCACCTGGATCGCGAGCATCAGCAGAGAGGGCGATACCAGCACGACGCGGGCGCGATAGGCCTTCTGGATCACGTCGTCGAAACCGTCATGGATCTCGGCGTAGACCGATTCCGACGGCACGAACATCAGCGCCATCTCCTGGGTCTCGCCGGCGACGAGATATTTCTCGGCAATGTCGCTGACGTGCTTCATCACGTCGCCGCGCAGCCGCTGGGTGGCGATGCGCTTCTCCTCGTCGGTGCGGGCGTCGTGCAGCGCCGTCATCGCCTCCAGCGGAAATTTCGCGTCGATGCAGAGCGGGCGCTGGTCCGGCAGGAACACGACGCAGTCCGGCCGCTTTCCGGTCGAGAGCGTGAACTGGAACTCGTAGGAGCCTTTCGGCAGTCCGTCCTGGACGATCGCCTCCATCCGCGCCTGGCCGAAGGCGCCGCGCGACTGCTTGTTGGCGAGCACGTCGCGCAAGGTCGTCACCTGCGTGGTGAGGTCGGTGAGGTTCTTGTGCGCGCTGTCGATGATGCCGAGCCGCTCGTGCAGCGCGCGCAGGCTCTCCATGGTGTTGCGGGTGGAGTGTTCCATGGATTGGCCGACGCGGTGCGTCACCGAGTCCAGCCGCTCGTTGAGCCCCCGCGCCATCTCGGCCTGACGTCCCGCCAGCGCTTGTGTCATGGCATCGACCCGGCCTGAGGATTCGCTCTGGGCTCGCAGCACTTCGCTGAGCCGTTCCTCGAGCTCGTCGGCTCGGATCGCGTGCGCCATGGCGAGTTCCGCGCCGCGCCGCCCGGAGCGCGCGATCACCACGGCAATGACTACCAGCAGGATGAGGACCAGGGCGCCGAAGCCGATCAGCGCATCGATCGTGCGCACGGGCCAGTCGCCAGCCGTGAAAATGATCTCGTTCATGCCTGCCCTTCTAGCCGATTCGCACGCGAACGCGAACGAAGAGGGAACGATGACGGTTAACGAGGCACTAATTTTCATGGTTAATGGAGCCCGAAGATTTATGGTTAGCGGAGGGTTAACGGAGTTCCTCGCTGGATTGACCGCATCCGGCGCGCAGCTTAAATCGCGGCCATGGCCCTCAGAGAAATCATCATCCTGCCCGACAAGCAGCTGCGCCTGGTCTCCAAGCCGATCGAGAAGGTCACGCCGGAGATCCGCAAGCTTGCCGACGACATGTTCGAGACCATGTACGACGCGCCCGGCATCGGCCTTGCTGCGATCCAGGTCGCGCAGCCGCTGCGGCTGATCACCATGGACCTCGCCAAGCGCGACGAGGACGGCGAGACCAGGCACCAGCCCCGCGTCTTCATCAATCCGGAGATCATCGCCTCCTCCGAGGAGCTGTCCACTTACGAGGAAGGCTGCCTGTCGATTCCCGAATATTACGAGGAGGTCGAGCGTCCCGCGAAGGTGCGCGTGCGTTTCCTCGACCTCGACGGCAAGGTGCACGAGGAGGACGCCGAAGGCCTCTACGCCACCTGCATCCAGCACGAGATCGACCATCTCAACGGCGTCCTGTTCGTCGACTATCTGTCGAAGCTTAAGCGCGACCGCGTGATGAAGAAGTTTGAGAAGGCCGCTAAGCGCGCGGGCGAGTAGGGCCCGGCTCTCTCAACTCGTCATGGCCGGGCTTGACCCGGCCATCCACGCCTTGCTTGCTTTGTCGCCAAGTCCGTGGATGCCCGGGACAAGCCCGGGCATGACGGAGAATCAGAACTCTCACCGAATGCAGCCCCGATGCCCCTCCGCCTGATCTTCATGGGCACGCCCGATTTCTCCGTGCCGACGCTGCTCGAGCTGGTCGCGCATGGCCACGAGATCGTAGCCGTCTACACCCGCGCGCCGAAGCCCGGTGGCCGCCGCGGCCTGCAATTGCAGCCGACGCCGGTCGAGGACGCCGCGCGAAAGCTCGGTGTTCCCGTGCTGACGCCGAAGACGTTGAAGACGCCGGAAGCGCTCGATGAGTTTCGTGCCTTCGATGCCGATGCGGCCGTCGTCGTCGCCTACGGCATGATCCTGCCGCAGGCGATCCTCGATGCGCCCAGGCTCGGCTGCTACAATCTGCACGCCTCGCTCTTGCCGCGCTGGCGCGGCGCCGCGCCCATCAACCGCGCCATCATGGCCGGTGATGCCGAGAGCGGCGTGATGGTGATGAAGATGGATGTCGGCCTCGATACCGGCGACGTCGCCATGGCCGAGCGTCTTGCGATCACGGACACCATGACCGCAGCTGACCTGCACGACCGTCTCTCCCGGTTGGGTGCCGATCTCATGGTGCGCGCGATGGCCGCGCTCGACCGCGGCGGGCTCCAGCTCAAAAAGCAGAGCGAGGAGGGCGTCACCTATGCCGCCAAGATCGACAAGGCCGAGGCGCGGATCGACTGGAGCAAGCCCGCGCGCGCCGTGCTGCGCCACATCCACGGCTTGTCGCCGTTCCCCGGTGCCTGGGCGGAGCTTGACAATGCGCGCGTCAAAATCCTGCGCTGCGAGCCCGCGAAAGGCGCGGGCGCGCCGGGCGAAGTGCTCGACGACCACCTCACCATCGCCTGCGGCGAGGGCGCCATCCGCATCATCGAGCTGCAGCGCGAAGGCAAGGCCCGCATGCAGGCCGCGGATTTTTTGCGTGGCGTGCCGCTGAAGGCGGGAGCTAAATTCCACTGACGCTGTCATACCCCGCGAAGGCGGGGTATCCAGTACGCCGAGGCTTCTCGGCAACCGGATGGGCTGCGGACTACTGGATTGCCCGCCTTCGCGGGCAATGACAGCGAAACTGGATACAATGCCCCGCTACAAGCTCACGATTGAATATGACGGCGCGCCCTTCTGCGGCTGGCAGGTGCAGGAGTCGCTGCCCTCGGTGCAGGGCGCCTTGGAAGCCGCCGTCAAGGCGATGACCGGCGCCGATCTGCGCGTGCACGGCGCCGGCCGCACCGACGCCGGTGTGCATGCGCGCGGCCAGGTCGCGCATGTCGACGTCGAGAAGCCATTTCCGCCGGGCCGGTTTCGCGACGGGCTGAACGCGCATCTGCGGCCGCATCCGGTCGCGGTGCTCGAGGCCGAGATCGTCCCCGCCACCTTCGAGGCGCGCTTCTCGGCCATCAAGCGCCACTACCGCTATCGCATCGTCAACACCCGCGCCAATCTCGCCCTCGACATCGGTCACGCCTGGCGCGTGCCGCGACGGCTCGACAGCGACGCGATGCATGCGGCCGCGCAGCGCCTGCTCGGCAAGCACGATTTCACCACGTTCCGCGACACCGAGTGCCAGGCCAAATCGCCGGAGAAGACGCTCGACCAGCTCGACGTGCTGCGCGACGGCCGCGAGATCACGATCATCACCTCGGCGCGCTCGTTCCTGCACAGCCAGGTGCGCTCGATGGTGGGCTCGCTGGTGTGGGTCGGCGAAGGACGCTGGAGCGCCGACGATCTCTCCGCCGCTCTCGCCGCCCGCAATCGCGCCGCCTGCGGCATCGTCGCCCCGCCGGAGGGCCTGTATCTGGTGAAGGTGGATTATTAGCGAGGGCGCAGAGATCGCGTGCGATCTCACCACACCCTCGCTGTCATGCCCCGCGAAGGCGGGGCATCCAGTACGCCGCGGCCCCTCGGCTCAATCACTGCTGCCTCTGGAATACTGGATCGCCCGCCTTCGCGGGCGATGACAGCGCAACCCGTGGTGGCGCTGAGCGCTTAGGCAAAATACCGCGCCAAAATCCCCCGATACACCTTGGTTAGCTTCTCCAGATCAGCCACCGGCACGCGCTCGTCGATCTGGTGCATGGTCTGGCCGACCAGGCCGAACTCGATCACCGGGCAGTAGCTGGAGATGAAGCGCGCGTCCGAGGTGCCGCCCGAAGTCGACAGCTCCGGCTTGCGGCCGGTCACCTCCTCGATTGCGGCCACTGCGAGATCGGTGAACGGGCCGGGCTTGGTCACGAACACGTTGGAGTTCGAGGGCTCCCAGACGATGCGGGCCTTGATGCGGTTACCGCAGGCTTTTGCGAGGCGCGTCTCGACCAGCTCGCGCAAGCTCGCTTGCGTGTGGTTGTCGTTGTAGCGGATGTTGAATTTCGCGCGGGCCTCGCCGGGAATGACGTTGCTCGCCTTGTTGCCGACGTCGACCGAGGTGAATTCGAGGTTGGAAGCCTGGAATTGCGCGCTGCCATGATCGAGCGGCTCGTCGGAGATCGCTACGATCAGCCTGGAGATGTCGGGCACCGGATTGGAGGCGCGATGCGGATAGGCGACATGGCCTTGCACGCCGTCGACATAGAGCGTGCCCGATTGCGAGCCGCGGCGGCCGACCTTGATGGTGTCGCCCAGCGTCTCGACATTGGAGGGCTCGCCCAGCACGCAATGGTCGAACTTTTCGCCGCGCTCGGCCGCCCATTTCAACAGCTTGATGGTGCCGTTGATGGAGACGTCTTCCTCGTCGCCGGTGATCAGGAACGAGATCGAGCCCTTTCCGTCGGTGCGCGGCTTGCCGTCATTGGCAGCGAGATGCTGCAGCACCGCGGCGACCGAGCAGGCGATGCCGCCCTTCATGTCGACCGCGCCGCGGCCATGCAGCACGCCGTCCTTCACCTCACCGGAGAACGCGCCGACGCTCCAGGCGCTCTCGTCACCCGGCGGCACAACGTCGGTGTGTCCGGCAAAGGTGATGTGCGGGCCCTCGCTGCCGATCCGCGCATAGAGATTGTCGACGTCGGCGGTGCCTTCCTCGCTGAACGTCACGCGGTGGCAAACGAAGCCGGCGGCGGTGAGGATGTTTTCGAGCACCCCGAGCGCACCGGCATCGGCCGGGGTTACCGAGGGGCAGCGGATCAGGTCGCGGGCAATGGAGAGAGCATCGGTCATGCGCCCCGCTTAACATGCATGCCGCCGGGTGGGCTAGCACGGGGCGGAACAAATTCGATCTCGCGGCTCTGGTCCCATACTTTTGCGGAGGGCGCGGAATCGTCCCGGGCTTCCGGGGCGGGACCGAACCGATTGGGCCCTGCGGTGCCGCGCAGGAAGCCGGTCTCGACAAAAGCGGCGAGGGAAAGGATGAAGCTCGCTAGCGCAATCGGCAGCATCAAATAGGTGTCCGGAAGGCGGTCCTCGAACTGCTTGGTGAGGCCCGGCAGCATGAAATACGCAAGCAGCCACCAGGCGGACTTGTCGCGATCATGCAGGCGCTTCACTGTGATCGCGAGGGAGATCCAGAGCGTCAGCGCGGTCGCAGCCAGCTTGAGCAGCAGCAGCGGCAGATTGTCCAGCAGCGCCCATCGATAGGACGTGGGATCGACGATCCTAAAGACGTCGTCGGCATTCAGATTGAAGGATCTGACCTCGCTGCCCAACGCGTTCATGATGCCCAGGCAAAGGCAGAGCAGCAGGATCATGCCGCAAAAGACAAGGATCAGGCTGCACCAGAACCCGGCGCGGCCAATCCGGCCGTCGAAGCGGAAGAGGTACCAGGTCCAGTCCATGCGAGAGGCTCCGGGCGGGAGGCGGCGCCCGGAGAATTGGTCGCGATGGAGGGAGAGCGGGTTCGATGAGGCGAATGGTGAATAGCGAATGGCGGGTAGGGCCCAGGCCCCATTCTGGCCATTCGCTATTCGCCTGACATCAATCCCGCAGCAGCTCGTTGATGCTGGTCTTGGAGCGCGTGCGCTCGTCGACGCGCTTGACGATGACGGCGCAGGCGGTGCTCGGGCCGATCTGGCCGTTCTTCATCGGCTTGCCGGGCAGCGCGCCCGGAACCACCACCGAATACTCGGGGACTTCGCCCATGAAGACCTCGCCGGTCTCGCGGTCGACGATCTTGGTCGAGGCGCCCAGGAACACGCCCATCGCCAGCACCGCGCCCTTGCGCACGATCACGCCCTCGGCGACCTCGCTGCGCGCGCCGATGAAGCAATCGTCCTCGATGATCACGGGCTCGGCCTGGAGCGGCTCGAGCACGCCGCCGATGCCGGCGCCGCCGGAGATGTGCACGCGCTTGCCGATCTGGGCGCAGGAGCCGACGGTGGCCCAGGTATCGACCATGGTGCTCTCATCGACATAGGCGCCGAGATTGACGAACGACGGCATCAGCACGACGTTCTTGGCGATGAAGGCCGAGCGGCGGACGACGGCGCCCGGCACCGCGCGAAAGCCGGCGTCGCGAAAGCGGTTCTCGCCCCAGCCTTCGAACTTCGAGGGCACCTTGTCCCACCAGCTCGCCTTGCCGGGGCCGCCGGGAATGACGTCCATGTCGTTGAGGCGGAACGACAGCAGCACCGCCTTCTTCAGCCATTGATTGACCTTCCACTTGCCATCAGTGTCGCGCTCGGCCACGCGCGCCTCGCCCTTGTCCAAGGTCTCCAGCACCTGCTCCACGGCCTCGCGCACCTCGCCCTTGGTCGAAATCGAGATGCCGTCACGCGCGTCGAAGGCGCTGTTGATGGTGGATTCGAGGGCGGACAGGGACATCGGGATTTCCTCTAGGAAGCGGGAATTTCGAAGGATTGGGCGCTTTTTCGGGATTTGAGCGGGCGGAGTCAAGGCATACTCGGTCGTCGTCCCGGGGCGCGCGAAGCGCGAGCCGGGACCCATAGCCACAGGCAGGTGTTTGGCGAGGACTCGGAGTTATCGATCTCGCGCCACAAGCGCTTCCTGTGGTTATGGGTCCCGGGCTCGCTTCGCGCCCCGGGACGACAGCTGTTATCGTGGCAACAGCTTGCCCAAAAACCCCGTCAGATCATCCGTGACGTGGTCGACATGGGCGGCATCCCGGCCCTCCAGTTCCCAGTCCTCGCGCACCACCTCCTTGGTGCCGTCGGGCCCCACCAGCACCGTGGTCATGCCGAGTGCGTGGGGCACGGTGAGGTTGCGCGCAAGATCCTCGAACATGGCGGCGCGGGTCGGATCGACCGAATGGTCCGCGAGAAATTTCCGGTAGGTCTGCTCCGCCGGCTTGGGCTCGAAGCCGGCGGCGATGATGTCGAACACGCCGTCGAAATGGCCGGCGAAGCCGAGCCGCGCCAGCACGGCATCGACATGGTCGACCGAGCCGTTGGTGAGGATCAGCTTTCGTCCCGGCAGCTTTGCGATGGCCTCGCCGAGCTGCGGGTTCGGCTCCAGCGGCGAATGGTCGATCTCGTGGACATAGGCGAGGTAGTCGTCGGCGGAGACGCCGTGGAGGGTCATCATGCCGCGCATGGTGGTGCCGAAGCGCAGATAATAATCCTTCTGGATCTTGCGCGCTTCCTCCGGGCCGACATTCAGCCAGTTGCAGACGAACTCCCCGATCCGCGCATCGACCTGCTGCCACAGATTGACGTGATGCGGATAGAGCGTGTTGTCGAGATCGAACACCCAGGTGTCCACATGGTCGAAAGTGCGGGGCAAGTTCATCGACTCCTCTCGATCACGGCAGCGCAAACCGCAGCGTCTTGCCGCCGCTCGACATATCCACCGCACCAAAACCCGTGGCGGCGAAGCCGCGGGCGCCGCAATCGGTCTGCTCGCTGGTCTCGAACTTGGTCTCGCGCGTGCAGAGCTGCTTGTCGCCGCCCCAGTTCAGCGGCCGGTCCTTCAGCCTGACGACCCGGTTGTCGGCATCGACCGCTTCGGCGAAGCTGAATATCTGTTTGGGCTGGCCGGCCACATCGGGATGCAGGCACATCTTCGGATCGATGCGATACCAGCCGCGGCTCGTCACCGACTTGCCGTCGTCGGTCGCGACCGCCGCCATCACCTTGTGCGGCGTGTCGTTGCACCAGGTGAGGCCGCTCGTGGACGGCGTCTGCACCGCATCGACCATGGTCTTGAAGAAGGTTTGCGACGACACGGTGTCGGACGCGAGTCCACGGCTCTTGAGAAAGCCGGTGAGCGCGGCTTGCGTCTTCGGCCCGTCGACACCGTCGATCGCGCCGACGTCGTAGCCCGCGATCACCAGCAGCCGCTGGATGCCGGCGAGGCGCGCCTGCTCGTCGTCATATTCGGAATCCTCGGCGAGATAGGCAATGAGGTTGCCGTCCGCGGCTTGCGTCGGCGTCACCTGCGTGAAGGCGACTTGCGTCTGACCGCTGCGGCACTGCCGTGCCGCCGCGATGACGAAATTGTCCTGCGCCACGCACAGCATGTCGCGGCCGTTCTGCGGAATCGGGGAGGCGCCATAGACGCCGAGCGCGCGGGCATTGAGCAGGATGCGGTCGGCCGTCAGCGTGCCCTGCACCACCACGCGGCAGGTCGCAGGATCGATCCTGAACCAGCCGCGCGTCGCGGTCGCCGCCTTGTCGTCGATGCCGATCGCGGCCTCGACGACATAGGACATGCGGTTGCAGATCTTGAGGTCGGCGTGCGCAGGCGCAGAGGAGAAGAAGAATGAGACGGCTGCGGCGGGCAGCGTCATCAGGAAGCGGGTGAGGGGAGAGCGGCGGGAGCGCTGAACTTTCCGCTCGTCATGCCCGGGCTTGACCCGGCCATCCACGTGCGACAGCGCGCGCGGAGAGCCGTGGATGGCCGGGTCAAGCCCGGCCATGACGGCGTCGCGTGTCTTCTCGTCTCTCACTTGTGGATCAGCGTGCCCGTGCCCTGGTTGGTGAAGAGCTCGAGCAGCACCGCGTGCTGCATCTTGCCGTCGATGATGACGACGCCCTCGACGCCCTGCTCGAGCGCGTAGATGCAGGTCTCGACCTTCGGGATCATGCCGCCGGAGATGGTGCCGTCGGCGATCAGCTTTCGCGCGTCCTTCACCGAGAGTTGCGGGATCAGCTTCTTCGACTTGTCGAGCACGCCGGGCACGTCGGTGAGCAGCAAGAGGCGCTTGGCCTTGAGCGCGCCGGCCACCGCACCGGCAAAGGTGTCAGCGTTGATATTCAGCGTCTGGCCGTCCTTGGACGTTGCGAGCGGCGCCAGCACCGGGATCAGCTCGTAGCCGATCAACTGGTTGAGCAGCGTGAGGTCGACCTTCTCGGGGTCGCCGACGAAGCCGAGATCGACCGCCTTCTCGATATGCGAGTCCGGATCGATGATGGTGCGCGTCGTCTTCGACGCCTTCACCATGTTGCCGTCCTTGCCGGACAGGCCCACGGCCTTGCCGCCGGCCTCGTTGATGTAGCCGACGATCTGCTTGTTGACGGAGCCGGCGAGCACCATCTCGACGATCTCGATCGTCGCGGCGTCGGTGATGCGCAAGCCGGCTGCGAATTCTGAGACGATGCCGAGCCGCTTGAGCATGGTCGCGATCTGCGGCCCGCCGCCATGCACCACGACAGGATTGATCGCGGTTTGCTCAAGCAGCACGATGTCGCGGGCGAAGTTCTTCGCGGTCTCCTCGTCGCCCATGGCATGGCCGCCATATTTGATGACGATGGTTTCCTCGTCATACTGCTGCATGTGCGGCAGCGCTTCCGACAGGATGCGGGCCTGGTCGAGCGGGGAGATGTCGGTCATGTCACGGTCTCGCTGGCGGGTCGGTCGGTGCGCGTTCTATCCGATTGGCGGGCGTGGCGCAAAGTGTGCGTTCTTCCTCTCTCCCCTTGTGGGAGAGGGTGGCTCGCCGCGTAGCGGCGAGACGGGTGAGGGGTTCTGTCCGCGAGCGCGTCTGTGGAGAGACCCCCTCATCCGGCGCTTCGCGCCACCTTCTCCCACAAGGGGAGAAGGAAAAGAGCGTCACTTCCTCGCCACCACCGCCGCCAACGTCACCGCCAGCCAGCTCGCGATCATCACCATTCCGCCCGTCGGCGCCGCCATCGGAAACAGCGCGTGCCCGGCATATTGCCGCAAGGTGAGGTCGCCCGCGAACAGCGCGGCGCCAGCTGCAAAGCCGCACGCGGCCGCAAGGCTAATTCCGCCGTGCAGAAGGCCGCGCGCAAGCAATGCCACGGTCGTGAGTATGGCAGTTGCATGAAACAGCAGCATGGCGCTGGCCGATGCCAGCCGGCTCGCATCGCCGCCATGTGCGGAGGCCGCCGCCAGCGCGACGCCGGCAGCGCCCATCAGGCCGGCAAGCCCGATCAGCACGCGTTGCGCCGCCATCATGAGGTCCGCTCTTCCAGCAGCTTCGCCATCGCGGCGCGCAAGCTCTCCATGCCGGTGGAGCTGCGCGAGGAGGTCGCGAGCACGTTCGGGAACGCGGCGGGATGCTTGGCAAGCGCAGCCTCGGTCTCGGCGATGCGCGCCTGCAACTCGGCGGCCTTGACCTGGTCGGCCTTGGTCAGCACGATCTGATAGCTGACGGCGGAACGGTCGAGCGTCTTCAGCACTTCGAGATCGACTTCCTTGATCCCATGCCGCGCGTCGATCAGCACATAGACGCGCGCGAGCGAGGCGCGTCCCAGCAGGAATTTGTGGATCAGCTCGGTCCAGGACGCCACCTGGCTCTTGGGCGCCTTGGCATAGCCGTAGCCCGGCATGTCGACGAGCCGCAGGTCACCTTTGCCGGGGACCTCGAAGAAGATCAGTTCCTGGGTGCGCCCCGGCGTGTGCGAGGTGCGCGCCAGCGCATTGCGTCCCGTGAGCGCGTTGATGAGGCTCGACTTGCCGACATTGGAGCGGCCGGCAAAGGCGATCTCCAGCCCCGCCATCGGCGGCAGCGTCGCGATCGAGGGCGAGGCCCAGATGAACTGCCAGTCGCGGGCGAACAGCTTTCGCCCGGCTTCGATCAGCCTCGCATCTTTGTCGTCGGTCATGCGAAGCTCGCTGTTTCCCCACGTCATTGCGAGCGAAGCGAAGCAATCCAGAAATGCATCCGCGGAGGGATTCTGGATTGCTTGGTCGCTTCGCTCCTCGCAATGACGGCCCGTAGTGACGGCGCTTACGTCGCCTTCCTTGCGAAGGTCGCCTTGAGATTGTCGAACAGCTCCACCTTCACGCCGTTGCGGCGCATGATGTAGCTCTGCTGGATCACCGACAGCAAATTGTTCCAGGCCCAGTAGATCACGAGGCCCGCCGGGAAGCCGGCCAGCATGAAGGTGAAGATCAGCGGCATCCAGTTGAAGATGAGCTGCTGCGTCGGATCCGGCGGCGTCGGGTTCAGCTTCATCTGGAACCACATCGTGATGCCCATGATGATCGGCCAGATGCCGAGTGCGAGGTAATGGCCGAACACCGGAATCGTGGTCGGATCGAACGGGAGCAGCCCGAACAGGTTGAACAGATTGGTCGGGTCAGGCGCCGAGAGGTCCTTGATCCAGCCGTAGAACGGCGCGTGCCGCATCTCGATGGTGACGAACAGCACCTTGTAGAGCGAGAAGAACACCGGGATCTGGATCAGCACGGGCAGACAGCCGGCGACCGGATTGATCTTCTCCTTGCGGTAGATCTCCATCATCTCCTGCTGCTGCTTCACCTTGTCGTCGGGATAGCGCTCCTTCAGCGCCATCAGCTGCGGCTGGATCGACTTCATCTTCGCCATAGAGGCGTAGGATTTGTTCGCCAGCGGGAAGAACAGCAGCTTCACGATCACCGTCACGAGCAGGATCGAGATGCCGAAATTGCCGAAGAAGCGGAAGAAGAAGTCGAGGCCGAGGAACATCGGCTTGGTGAGGAAATAGAACCAGCCCCAGTCGATCAACAGATCGAAATGATTGAGGCCGAGCTCCTTGTTGTAGCCGCCGAGACCGGCGAACGGGAACACGCCGACGACGCCGGCTTCCTTGGCGCCCGCGAACAGCCGCGCGTTCGCGGTCGCGGTGCCGCCGATCGCGACGGTGACGGGGTCGAGCAGATAGTCGGTTTGGTAGGTATGGACCTTGCCGACGGGATTGGACGAGAAGCGCGCCTGCAGCTGCGCATCGGTGTCCGGCAGCAGCGCGGAGGCCCAGTATTTGTCGGTGATGCCGAGCCAGCCGTTCGTGGCCTTGAAATTCACCTGCTTGGCTTCGTCGATCTGCTTGTAGGAATATTCCTGCAGCTTCTGGTCGCCGAGATAGCCGATCAGGCCTTCATGCAGGATGTAGTAGCCCGAGACCTGCGGCGCGCCGTGGCGCGAGATCAGCGCGAACGGATAGAGCGTGACAGGCGCATTGCCGACGTTGCTCACCTCGTCCTTGATGGTGAAGAGATAATGGTCGTCGACCGCGATGGTGCGGCGGAAGGTGAGGCCGTCGCCATTGTCCCATTTCAGCACCACCGGCGACTTCGGCGTCAGGCTGCCGCTGCCTTCCTGCTGCCAGACGGTCTGGGCATCGGGCATCTTCGCGGTCACGCCGGTTGCCGCCACCCAGCCGAATTCGGCGTAATAGGGCTCCACGGTGCCGGAGGGAGAATAGAGAATGATCGGCGGCGATTTCGGATCGACGGTTTCGCGGAATTGCACCAGCGCGATGTCGTCGATGCGGCCGCCCTTCAGCGCGATGCTGCCGGCGATCCGCGGCGTGTCGATCTTCACGCGCGGGCTCGCGGCAAGGGCGGCCTCGCGGGAAACGGTCGGCTGGGCTTGATTCGCGGCCGGCGTCGACGGCTGAGCCGCGCCGGGTTGCGGCGCGGTGCCCGGGGTCGCGGACGCGGTCGGCTGTGGCGTGCTGGATTTCTGGAGCTCGGCCGCCTGCTGCTGGGCGCGCTGCTTCTCCATCTGCGGCACATTGTAGAAATACTGCCAGGCGATCAGCACGAGGCCGGACAGAATGATGGCGAGGATCGTATTGCGGTTGTCGGTCATCGATATTGTCTCGTCATCAATCCGGTTTGCGGCTGGTCGCCGTGGCGTGACCTGGCCTCTGGCCGCGCGCCTTGACGGGTGCTTTGGCCGTATGCCGCGCGGGCTTCGTGAATGCTATGCGCAGATCGTCGAGCATGGTCGCGAAGTCGCGCGAGAGCGCGTCCCTTCGGCCGACCAGCACGTAATCATGATGGGGTTGCATCGACACCGGATCGAGCCGCTTCACCAGTTCGCGAAGCCGGCGCCGGATACGATTGCGCTCGGGGGCGTTGCCGTTCTTCTTGGTGACGGTGAAGCCGATCCGGATCGGGCCGGAATCGTCCCGGCCAAGGCTTTTTCGGTCAAGGCTTTGCAGGACGAACGCGGGACTATTCGCCCGCGCGCCATTGGCAACGGCGAGGAAATCCGCCCGCTGCCTCAGCCGATCCATGATGAAATCCCGGAAAAGGGGGTCCGGCTCAGGCGCTCAGACGCTTGCGGCCGCGGGCGCGGCGGGCGGCGAGAACCTTGCGGCCGCCGGCAGTGGCGAGACGGGCACGGAAGCCGTGACGGCGCTTGCGCACCAGTTTGCTGGGTTGATAAGTCCGCTTCACGGGTTTTTCTCCGCTGACCGGGCAATTTGCCTGTAGAATTGATGGTAAAGTCCCGAAGATGCTGCCCAAAACGGGCCCTTTTCGGCCCCAAGAGAGCCGCTCCCGGCGTCACACCGGGTCATCGCGGACAATTCGCGCGGCTTATAAGGGAGCGCCTTGTTTTCGTCAACGCCGCACAAGCGCGCGATTTTCGTGAATATCGCTGTTTGCGCGGGGTTTTTAACCCTTGAGGTGGCGACTCGCGCTATTAGCGCCTACATCCCACCTCGGCAGATTAGCGATCCGTAATTTGACCGTATCCCAGGCGGGTCGCATCTTGCATCCGCCAAGCCAACAGGGGCGAATCTCGTGGCAGCCACCGATCGCCAGCCGATCCAGGATACGGATCAGCCGGACCAGCCGGCGATACGGCCGCGTGGATCGCGCGGGCTTGGGTTGTCCGGCAAGCTGCTGCTGCTCACCATTCCCTTGGTGATGATCGCCGCGGTGCTGCTCTACGTGCCGGCCATCGCGAATTTCTGGGTCAACCGGCTGAATGATCGCGTAGCGGCGGCCAACACCGCGGCGCTGGTGCTGGATGCGGCGCCGCTCGGCATGGTCCCCGATTCGCTGTCGCGGCAGATACTGAAGAGCATCAATGCCCGCGCCGTCGCCATCAAGATGGGCCAGCAGCGCCGGCTGCTTGCCAGCGACAACATTCCGGCCGCCATCGAGCACGACATCGACCTGCGCGATATGACGGCCTGGGAGGCGATCACCGGCTCGTTCCGGATGATGCTGGAGACCGGCAACCAGGCCATCCGCATCGTCGGCCCCGGCGTCGGCAATGCCCAGTTCATCGAGATCGTCACCGACGAATTGCCGCTGCGGAAGCAGATGTACCGCTTCTCCCGCAATCTCGTCGTGGTCGCGCTGATCATCGCGGTGCTGACCGCGGGCCTCGTCTATCTCGCGCTCCATTATCTCTTCGTGCGCCCGATGCGGCGGCTGACCGCGAGCCTGGTCGGCTTCCACGAGAACCCCGAAAGCTCGGCCGGCATCATCGTGCCGAGCCAGCGCAGCGACGAGATCGGGGTTGCCGAACGCGAATTGTCGGACATGCAGCGCGACCTGATGTCGATGCTGAATCAGAAGAGCCGCCTCGCCGCCCTCGGTCTTGCCGTCTCCAAGATCAACCACGATCTGCGCAATCTGCTCGCCTCGGCCCAGCTTCTGTCGGACCAGCTCGCCAGCGTGCCGGATCCGCGGGTGCAACGCTTCGCGCCAAAGCTGGTGCGCTCGCTCGAGCGTGCCATTGCCTTCTGCCAGTCGACGCTGTCCTACGGCCGTGCCCAGGAGGCCGCGCCCGACCGCCGCATGATCCTGATCGAGCCGGTCGTCCTGGAGGTGCGCGAGACCGCGGGCCTCGCCTCGGACGTCTCGATCGCCTGGGTTGCCGCGATCGAGCGCGGGCTCGCCGTCGATGCCGACCCCGACCAGCTGTTCCGCGTGCTGCTCAACCTCGTCCGCAACGCCGCCCAGGCCCTGGAAACCCATGCCTCGTCCGGCGATGGCGGCGTGCAGCAGATCCGGATCACCGGAAAGCGTGAGGGCGCGGTCGCGATCCTCGAGGTCTCCGACACCGGCCCCGGCGTCCCCCAGAAGACCCGGGAGCACCTGTTCGAGGCGTTCCAGACCTCCGGTCGCCCCGGCGGCAGCGGCCTTGGCCTTGCCATCGCCGCCGAGCTGGTCCGCGCCCATGGCGGCGACATCCACCTCGTCGAAGGCACCATCGGCGCCACCTTCCGCATCGTCATCCCCGACCGCCCCGTGGAACTGCTCTCCATCCGCAATGAGCGGCAGCGGGCGTAGTCGGCCAAAGGCCCTCTGCCGTCAGTCCGGGCCCGCGCCTTCGTCGCGCCCCGGAATGACGGCGAGACGGTGCAAATACGCGAAAATCTCCCCATCCCGACGCTTGCCAATCGGGGCAAGAGCGGTTAGTCAGAGCGCTCCTTCGCACCCCCTCCGGCCCCGCCGGGGGCTGCGTGCGGGCTCAAGCCCGCGCTGTTTGCGAAAAACGCGCCCGTAGCTCAGCTGGATAGAGCATCAGACTACGAATCTGAGGGTCGGACGTTCGAATCGTTCCGGGCGCGCCATTTCGGTAGTAAGTACGTCCCCATGCGTACCATCGATCGTCTGCTCTTCGTCCTCGCTCTTTTCTTCGCAATCGCAGCCGCGCTGGCGCTTCCCGCGCGTGCGGCCGAAACCTGCCCGTTCATCAGCGCCCAGGAGCTCGCCCGCGCGATGCCGGCGCTGAAATGGTCGCTGATCTCAAATCAGGACGGCCGCGGCTGCATCTATCAGGCCGGGCGCGGCGATACGATGATGCTGACCGTGTTCCGCAATCCCGACAAGGACCGCGCCAGGGAATTGTACGCGACCTTCGTCAAGACGCTCGCCGAGCGCATGCCGCTGAGCGCGGTGGCGGGGATCGGCGAGGAGGGCCAACGCGGAACGAGCGCCGCCGGCGCGGAGCGCCAGGAAGCCTCGGTCGTCGCTCTGTCCGGCGATTACATTTTGCAGATCACCGTCTATCCGACCGGCCGGCGTGCCGACGATGCGCTGCTCGGACCGCTCACCGAAGCCGCACGCGTTGCCGTCGCCAACGTGAGCAGGAGCAGCGAGCGGTTCGGCAATTGCGAGTGGCTCACGGCTGCGGATGCCGACGGTTTTCTCGACACGAGCACGCTGACGGTCCAACGCACCGGCGCGGGCAGCTGCATGATGTTCGATCGCGAGGCCAACACGATGATCACCGCGGTGATCGCGACCTCGCGCGACACCGCCGTCCAGATGATGAAGCGCGCAGGCCCGTGCACGCATGTGTCGATCCCCGAGCTCGGCAGCGAAGCGTTCGGCGAGCATTCCTGCACCAAGGGCAACGGCAACGCCGTCACCATCTATGTCTGGAAGAACGGCAAGCAGGCTTCGATCGTGTTCGCCCCGGTGAAGCCGCATCCGGAGTCCGGCTCGGTCGAGCGTCTGAAGGCGGTCGCCGGGCGCGTCTATGGGAAACTGTAACGGCGGGTTTGGCTACTCTGTGCCTTCGTCCCTGTCGGGCGGGACGTGGCGCCGAAGGTCCATTCTGTCGTGAAGGATACGCACGATTTCGATCGTGTTGTCCAGTGCGGCCCGGTACATCAGGAAGTGGCTTCCACGCCGGCCGTGCCGCGCCACGTGAAGCGTGCGAAGGCCTGCCATGCCATATGGCATAATACGCCATATGCATCTCATCGCCTCAACCCGAACGTTTGCTTCGTATCCAAAGCAAACGTTCTGGTGGCTGTCGCGTTCGGCGGCGGCAAGTCCATCGATTCCGGACCGGCCAGCCGCCCCGGATGTCCGACTACACCAACCCACAAGCCCGCCGGATCGCGATCTGGACCGGCGAAGGCGGCAGCGCCGGATCGAGCTCGCCCTTCGGCCGCAGTGGCGGCTGTGCCATGAAGCGCGGCCGTGTCCCTCGATGGGGTTGCGCGGCATGAACCAGGAACGGATGGCACAGATAGACGCTGCCTGCCGTGCCGGTCGCAAATTCAACCTCGCAATCCTGCGTCGACGTCCAGTCCGCGGCCGCGAGCTGCCGCAGCGTCGCGCCTGCCTCGCCATAGGGCAGCAGCTCGCGCGCGGTGGTCGCATGCGAGCCTTTGCGGATCCGCGTGGGCGCATCGTCGTCGCAGACATCCGAGAGCAGGAACAGCATCAGCAGCGCACGCCCGCTGCTCGTCACATTGGCGCGCCATTCCATGAAGTCAGCATTGGTGGTGCCAAAGCTCATGTCGACATGCCAGCCATCGTCGCCTGGCGATTGCGATGATGGAAAGCGGATCGGAAAGGTTCCGAGGCCCGTGGGTGCAAGCCAGCGCCCTTCGCCGACGAGTTGATCGTAGGCCCTGTGCAGAAGCGGTGTGTTCGCCGCGTCAACGAAGGGAGGCGAAGCTTTGGCGCCTACCCGGATCACGGGCTGGGTCCAATCTTGGGGCTGGTCCGGCGACTGGCCGATATCTGCCCACAGCTCGTTCCTGCATTGATTGGCAATGTCGGCGCTGAAGGCGTTCTCGAGTTTGACGAAACCGTCGTCGATGAAGCTCTGGACCTGACGAGGCGTCAGGCCAGCTTGTTTGGTCTTGGGCATTGCACATTTCTCCGCTCGGCCAGCGCATCGCGCGCCGCCGTTTGATCTGATTGGCGCAGGCGCGCCGAACGACGTTCTGCCGTTCAGATCAGCGGAAAGAATGTGGAGATGAACATCATGGCGTGAACGTATAGCGCTGCGGAGCGCGGAATCAAGACAGGCTTGCCGCCTGGCGCGCAGGCCGCATAGCGGCAGCCTCTCGCGGAACGAGAAGGCTGCCGCAGCTTCACAGCTACGTCACGGGCAAGGATGACGGAGACCGTCGCGGCCGAGATAAGTGCCGGAGCCGGGATCGTAGGAGCGGAAACGCTGCGCGCAGTAGGAGGCGGCGTTGCTTTGAGCCTGGCTGTTGGCGATGGCGCCGCCGATGATCGCGCCTGCCGCGAGGCCGCCGAGGACGGCTGCGCCGGTGCCGTAGCCGTGGTGGTGCCTGTGGCCGTAATAGCCATGCCGATGCCCATGTCCGTGCCAGTGTCGGTACTGCACCTGCTGCACGCCTGAGTCCGGACCGGGATTGCCGATCGGCAGAGGCGCCGCGAGCACCGGCGAAGTGGCCGTCGAAAGCATCGCTCCAGCGGCCGCGAGGACGACGAAAGTTCTACGCATTGTCATGTCTGGCTCCATGTTGGTGAGGATGCCGGAGCAACGTCGGGTTGCCCGCTCCGTTCCTCCAACGGCAGGCGAGCGTCACACCGCCGCAGAAAATGAACTGTTTGTAACATGGTGGCCGAGCAGGGCACTTCACGCGGGACCGGAAGGCGTCGCCCGCAAGCGCGACCCGCGGCTAAGTATCTTCGCCATCCCGCTGGCGGAAGGGGTCGGCGACATCGTCGTGACCGCTGCGGCTGCTGAAGAACATCAGGGCCATCAGCCCGCAGCCGATGAGCAGGGAGAAGAAAGCTCCAAGGCCAAGCGCGATCCAGCCATGCTTGCCCATCTCAACCCCGCTGCTGGCTCCCCAGACCGAGAAACCCCAAACGGCCGTGAGGATCAACATGGCTCCGAGAGCGACCAACAGGGCAATCTGACCGGCACTGATGTTCTTCATGGCGGTTCCCGTTGTTGTGCCTGACGAGACTCAATTGTGGAGAGCGCGAAGGCGTTCCTGTTATGAGGCTGAGCTTCGTGGTCCGTCTGGGCTGCAGGCGGACGCGCCTGACGGGCGCGCCCCTGTCTGCAATGATTGCCGTACAGCCTCACTCGGAGACGGCGAGAACGGTGAGCCCTCTTGTCCGCTTGTCGGGCGTCTCGAATTCGATGCGCTGTCCCTCCGAAAGGCCGATCAGGGCCGCTCCGACGGGCGTCAGGATCGAGATCCGGTTGAGCTCGATGTTTGCTTCGTGCGGATAGACGAGCACGATCTCCCGGCTCGCGCCGGATCCGTCATCGCGGTAGGTCACTTTGGAACCCATCCTGACCACGCCGCGCAAATCGTCCTCTTGCGCGAGGGTTGCGCGTTCCACTTCCCGGGCCAGAAACTGGGCGACGCGAGGAAACAGGTCCATGGTCGAATTCGCCAGTGAGCTGAGGCGCCGCGATTCATCCTCTGTGATCTTGATCGGAGGCAAGGTCGTCTGCCCTTGCTGACTCTCTGCTTCGAGCTTGCGCATGTGATGTCTCCTATGCGGCAGTTGGTCCGGGATCGTCATCGAACGGCTTGCTTTGATGCGGCCGCCGGAAGAACGGCACGACGTTCGAGCGAGATTGGGTGATGCTTTGAACCCTGACGACGTTCAGACAGCCCGCCACGAAATATGGCATCTGGTCGCCGACCCGCAGTCCGATCAATGCCGCCCCCAAAGGTGTCAGGACCGAAATGCTGTCCGCATTCCAGCACGCCTCGGGCCAGACCAATTGCACGGTGCGACGCGGGACGCCCCAATTCGTGCAATACGTGACCCATGATCCCATGGTTACCACTGAGCTTAGATCGTCGTCGCACGCATCCGGCACGATCTCGGCGCGGTTGATTTCACCTGTGAGGAAGATCCCGTTCAGATCGCCTTTCTGTGCGGCAAGACGGGCAAGCTGTTCGAGCCGCGGATAGTCCGCTGCGCTAAGCATGATTTTTGGAAGAGGCACCACGGCGCACTCCTTCTGCTTCAATACGACATCTCGGTGGAGGTCACGAAAGCTGGAAAAGAGCCCGGACGGCGCGCAGCCGTCCGGCTAACCGCCTGCTTGGAGGCGGCCGGCGTGCAGAGCGAAACGCGCGGTGCGCGCGTCTATGTCGACGACATATGCCATGACGCACTGACTATAGTGATTTAGCCCGCTGGAAACATTGCGGCGAAACCGCACAGCCGCGAGCAGAGTGTCATGCATGCGCGCTTCCTCGTCACCGCAGGCCCTGTTCATCGATTAGAATGCGATGGATTTCGATGCGCTCGGGCAGCTCGATCAGGAATTCCGCATCGCGCGCGAGATGATGGACCTTGGTCGGCTCGCCCTTGGTGAAAGCCGTCATGGCCGCGATGTCCGCCCAATAGGAGATGGTCGTGAACCACGTCTCATCGTCGCGGTCCTCGCGCAATTGCTGCACGCCGAGCGCGGTCTTTCGCAGCGGCGGAATGCCTTCCGCCTGCAGATAGGCCTGGTAGGCGTCGGCGCGATCGCGGCGGGTGCGGCCGCGCCAGATGCGGGCGATGGTCGGTTTGGTCGGCATGATGGACTCCCTTGCGGCGTCTGGAACACGGGCCAGACTCGCTGGCCTCAATAACCCGGTGCTTCGCTTTGCCGTTTCACGCGCCAGGATCTCGTTCGCCCATTCCAGGCGCAGCACGCGAGTTCAGCTGTAATTTGCTTCACACGCAAGCGTGCACAATGGCGCTACACGAACCGGACCGCGCTCCGCGCGGCCTGGCTCGGAGCTGGCGATGATGGCCGCATTGGCAAGGGCAATATCCCGCGCGATGAGAACCGACATCGACGCCGAAACCCTGAAGATTCTCATGGTCTTCGCGGGAGCGGCGGCGCTGCTCTCCTTCGCGGCCGCGATGATCTACCGACAGGCCTTGAAGGCAGCCTTGCTGTGAGAGGGTAGATCTCGCATCGCGCCGAGCTTCACAGTGCCAGGAACTTCCATTTTTTCCCGGCGTTGAACATCGGCCCCACGAGCGGCCGGTCCGGACGATGAAGAACTTTTCCAACGCCGAATTTTCCCCAGAGGTGATCGAGCTGATGACCGCCGCGCTGGAAGCTGCGGTCGCCACCCTGCCGGAGCCCGTGCAGTCCTCGCATGTCAATGCGCTCGCCGAATCCATCCTGCGCACCGCCGGCTCCGGTGAGCGCAATCCCGCTGCGCTCCAGCGGATCGCCTTGATGGAGCTGCAACTGGCGCCCCGCAATTGATGAGGCCGACATGAAGCTACTTGCTGCTGCGATCGTCGCGCTCTGTGCGACATCATCTGTCGCCTGCGCGAACGACTGGACGACCTACCGCATCCCGGAATCGGGAACTTCGGTCGACATCCCCGCCTCGATCTTCACGGAGCCGGCCGGAAGGCCCGACGGATACGGCCAGCATTTCCGCAGCTCCGACGGCAGCGCAGACCTCACCGTTCAGGCCATCGTGAATCAGCAAGGGGTTTCGCCGGCTGAATTCCTGGCACGGAAGAATCCGCCGTCCGGCATCATCTACAAACGGGTCACGTCGAACTTCTTCGTGGTCTCCAGCATCAAGCGCGACAAGATCTGGTACAACCGCTGTAACTTCACCCGGGGCTATGTGCACTGCGTCCTGATCAATTATCCCGCCGCGGAGAAGCGGCGCTGGGACGCCGTGGTGACCCGGATCAGCCACAGCCTGCACGGCGGCTGACAGGTCACAAACAAAAAGCTGCCCGAACAGGTCGGGCAGCAGCTGCGGAATGAGTGCACGAAATTGCGTCTAGCGCGCAGTCGTTGTCGTCCGCGACATCGTCGGCTTCGAGCCCGGCACATGCGACATGGTCTTGGTGGTGGAGCCGACCTGTTCGCCGGCCTTGACCTTGGTGCGGGTATGCGAGCGGCTGAACGTGCCACCCTCATGGGCCTGCGCCCGCGCGTTGGAGTTCATCACCGGACCGTTGCCCTTGTTCATGCTGACGCCGGTCTTGGCCTTGCCGTCCACTGCGGCGGCGCTTCCGCCCGCCGCAATCGACGAGCCGGTGCGGCCGGTCGCAGAGGTTGAGGTGCCACCCGTGCCGACGGTGGAGGCGGAGGTGCCCCCCGCTGCGGCCGAGCCGCCCGTTCCGCCCGTCATGCTGGTCTGTGCAAGAACTGGTGTCGCGGCGGCGAGCAGAATTGCGACCGCCGAAGTCGTCAGGAGCGTTCTCATGTTTCCATCCTTGATGAATTTCAGGGTGACGAGGTCGAGATCGTGCAGCCGTTGACGGTGATGGTGCTGGCGCTGCTGGAGCCAGGCCCGCCCGCCGTCGACGACGAGCTCGAAACGCTGCCGCCACCGGCCTGCACGTTCACCGATGATCCGCCGGCCGAACTCGAGCTCGACAGCGAGCCGCTCGACGAGGTCGATCCTGTCGTGCCCGAATGCGACGAGCCGGCTGCAGTGATGCTGCCGTCGGCATGTTTTTCGACCGTGACCTTGCAGGTCTCGCCGGATGCCGTCTTGCCGGTCTTTTCCATGGTTGCTGCCGATGCAGCGCTGCTCATCAGAGCCATTGCTGTAATCGCAACGATTGATCTGTTCATTGCGTGTCCTCCTCAACATGGACAAAGGGAGCGGCACGAAGCCGCTCCCGGGATCGGACTAGTTCTTGTCCTTCTTCCACTCGTCCTTGTTGTGGCCCTTGCCCTTCTCCATGCCCTTGTCGCTGGCATGACCGGCAGAGGAGCCTGCGGCGCCGACAGTCGAGCCGCTCTTGCCGTCACCGGCTGACGAACCGCCAGTGCCGACCGTCGACGCGGAGTTCGATCCGGAGCCTGCGGCGGAGCCGCCGGTGCCGACGCTGGACGAGCTCTTGCCGCCGCCGGCCGATGAGCCACCGGTACCGAGCGTCGAAGCCGAGCCGCTGCCGGAGCCGCTACCCGCCGCGGAGCCGCCGGTGCCGACGGTCGAGCTGCTGGTGCCGCCACCCGCCGAGGAGCCGCCGGTGCCGAGCGTCGAGGCCGAGCCGGAGCCGCTGCCGCCAGCCGAAGAGCCGCCGGTGCCGACGGTCGAGTTGCTGGTGCCGCCGCCGGCCGACGAGCCGCCGGTGCCGACCGTCGAGCTCGATTGCGCAACGGCGAGCGCAGTGCCCGCCAACAGCGCGGCCGCAGCCGCAGAAAGCTTCAGGATCCTCATGTCCGTTTTCCTCCAGTGGTTTCCAAAAAAACAAAGCGCCAAATCAGGCTCGGGATAAATTGGCAATCGCGCAAACGTTCCTCATCTCGAGAACATTGATGCGATGATCGCTGCGTCATGCAGTTCCAGGATGCGCGACGCCCGTTCATTCATCCACCGTTCATCCAAGTCGATTGTTCGGGCCATGCGTCTGTTGCTTCGCAATCACGCGACGCCGACGGCGTTCAGAATGCGCCGACCATCACTTGGCGATCCATCACTTGGCGATCCATCACTTGGCGATCGACCACTTGGCGATCGTAGAGCCGACGCGAGGACGCCGAGCGCGCCGCGCGATTTGGGCGGAGGTCGGCTGCCCGCGTCGCGTTGCGTCGAGGTGCGGGGATGATTTTCGTTTCCGGCTTCGGCGAGTCGGCCATCGCCAATGCATCGCTCGCAGCGTGGCTTGGGGCCTCGGCGGCGATCAGAGGTGACGCGGGCGCGGCAACAATCCTGGTGGACGTATCCAGTATGATCTTCTCTGGCAAGGCGCGAGCGGAACGGATGCGAATGGTCGTCCGGTCGACGTCAGGCACCGCGGATGCCGTCGCCATCGGCGCCAGATTGCGATCGAGCAAGAACAACAGCGCCACGACGAATGCGCCTGCAAAGAGGAAATATCGAATGATGGGCATCAGGCGCTACCGCGAAATGAACCAAGGGCGATTGGGCGGGCCGCCGTGTGACGGCCCGCCAGGCGCGCAGCTAGTCCACCGCTTGGACGACCATGCGGGTCTCGGGATCGACCAGCATCACGCGGCTGCCCGAATAGACGTAGCGATACTTGGTGAGCGAAGGGCCCCAGTCGCTCGGAACGGCCACGAGCTCGACATCGCGCGGCACCGGCGAGCCGACGACGATCTTCTCGCGCGTCTCGATCGGACGAATCTTTTGCTCGGTGACGTAGGAGCGGATCCTGGTGCGATACTCCGGCTCGATCTGCACGGCCGCGCCATGGCCGGCGCCGGTCGTCGTGACGACAGTGGACTGTGCCATCGCGCTCGTCGAGACAAGCAGGGCGGCGGCTGACATCAGCATGAACTTCTTCATCGCATTCTCCTTGGCCGCGTCATGCGGCGCAGCGATGAACTCGCCATTGGCGCGACCGTTCCGGCATGCGGGCGGAACGTTTGCCATTTTTTCCCGTTATTTGACGGGGCAGAATTGGAGGAGAGGAAAAATGCCTGTTTTGATTCTTTGGGCCGTGCCGGCGATCCTGGTCGTCGGTGGTGGCATTTATCTCATCGGCCACATGCATTGATGCGAAGGGCCTCGGTTTCTCGGCGACGCGGAAACCGGGGCTCTCTGCTATTCCGTCGCTTGAACAGCGCTATCGCCACCCCAGCGCCGGCGCCACATGCTTCAGGATCGCCTCGATCGCATGCGCGCAGAAATCGACGCCGAGCTGGTTCGGGATCGTCAGCAGCAGGGTATCGGCTTCCGCGATCGCCTCGTCCTGCCGCAACTGCTCGATCAGCGCGTCCGGCTCCGCCGCATAAGAGCGCCCGAAGATCGCCCGCGTGCGCGGGTCGATGAAGCCGATCTGGTCTTCGCCTTCGCCATCTCTGCCGAAATAGGCGCGGTCGCGATCGTCCATCAGCGCGAAGATGCTGCGGCTGACGGAGACGCGCGGCTCGCGGCTGTGTCCCGCCTCTTTCCATGCCGCGCGATAGCTACGGATCTGCGCGGCCTGCTGCACGTGAAAGGCTTCGCCGGTCTCGTCGTTCTTCAGCGTCGAGCTCTGCAGATTCATGCCGAGCTTGGCCGCCCACACGGCCGTCGCATTCGAGCCGGCGCCCCACCAGATCCGCTCGCGCAGGCCCTGCGAATGCGGCTCGATCCGCAAGAGCCCAGGCGGATTGGGAAACATCGGCTGCGGATTGGGCTCGGCAAAGCCTTCGCCGCGAAGCAGGTCGAGGAAGACCTCGGCGTGGCGCCGCCCCATATCGGCATCGCTCTGGTCCTCGGCCGGCCGATAGCCGAAATAGCGCCAGCCGTCGATCACCTGCTCGGGCGAGCCGCGGCTGATACCGAGCTGCAGCCGGCCGCCGGCGATGAGGTCGGCGCTGGCCGCGTCCTCCACCATGTAGAGCGGGTTCTCGTAGCGCATGTCGATCACGGCCGTGCCGATCTCGATCTTGTCGGTCTTCGCGCCGACGGCGGCGAGCAGCGGAAACGGCGAGGCGAGCTGGCGCGCAAAGTGATGCACGCGGAAATAGGCGCCGTCGGCCCCTAACTGTTCTGCGGCAACCGCAAGCTCGATCGATTGCAGCAGTGTGTCGCTGGCAGAGCGGGTCTGCGATTGCGGCGAGGGGGTCCAGTGCCCAAAGGAAAGGAATCCGATCTTTTTCATGAGGGCAACATATGGATGATCGGAAGCGTTTGCGAGGCGTCGATCGGAGGAAAGATGGCACACGGGCATGCACCCGTAATCGCCCCTCGGGGAAGGAAGATGAGCCGCAGCTGGACCGCTGATGCTTCCGCCGCTGAGCACGAACTCAGATCGTTCGGCTTCGGTCTGCCGCGCCGGGACGCGTGCTCAGATTTCGCAACCGTTGAAATTCAATGCCTTGAGCAAGCCGCCAAACGCCTTCAGCCGGCAGGGCTCGGCATCTCCTGCGGTCTTTGAGCGCCGGACATCGGCGGTTTGCTTGACGACGGTTGCCGTCGGCTTCGGCTTGGGCTTGGGCTTGGGACGTTCTGCGGCCGCGATCTTCTTCGGAGTATGCCGAGGACGAACGGCTGGCTCCGGTCCGGACGAGCCGACCTGGGTCTCTTCCGCCGGAGCGACGCTGCTTTCGACCGGGGCAGTCTGTGCCGGCATCGCGCTGCTCACAGCGGCAAGGTCGAGGCGATCAGCTTTTGCCAGGGCGTCGTGTGAACTAGACATCCCCGCATCTTGCCCGGCAGGCGGTTGCACGATCGCAGCCGCGCGACGCGGTGGCGCGCTCAGCTCCATCGCCGACAGCACTCCTGCACTCAACAGGATGAGGAGGCCCAACAACGCCATTCTCAGCATAATGCCCCTCTGATAGAGGTTCGTGCTGCTGAAAATTCTCCGCGCCAATGAGGCAATCTGTCGGCGGCTGCGGAATCATTTGCCGACAAGGTTAACGTCGGTGCTGCTCCCGCACGTGGCGTTAGCGTTCGGACAACAATCTCTTAAGCCCGTACAGATAGCGTCGTGCTCTCGACGTCGTCAGTGCCATGGACCGACGCGCATATTCGCAAGCCCGCTATGAACAAAGCACGATACGAAGAGAGCCAGGCTCAACGCATTGCAAATTGGCCGCGATGGAAACGGTGGCTTGCCAAGGTCGGTGTTCTCGATCGCCGCGTCTTGCTCATGAGCGACGCCGAACGCCAGAAGATGAGAGCAGAGACTCTCGACCGCTTGGCTGCTCGACCGCTTTGGGAACAGTGCATGGCGATTGCAGGACTTGTAACAGCCGCAATTTCGGTTGCCCTGTATCCCTATCTATTCGGACGCCTGACGATCGGCTGGGAAAATCTGGGCCTCGTCAGAATGATTGTTCCGTCCGAAGAGCCGGTCCTGTTCACGGCCACGCTGTTGTTTACCGAGAGCCTCCTGATTGCCGCGCTCTGCTTTTTGACCAAGCTTTACTTCTTTCGGGGCAGGGACGGAGGCACTCGTTCCTAACCAGTCGCGGCGAATGCCCGGACATAACCCATAGCGGTCATCGGCCCGCGCGAAAATCAGAGCCGAACCGTTGTCACGACCTCCAGCGACAAAGTGGCACATTTTGGGTGACGGGTTGTGCGGGCCGGTTAATGCACGCTTAGTCTCGTTCGAGTTACGGTCGGCCCATCCGTTGCGGCTCGCCAGGATGAGGCTGTATGAGTCTGTTGGTTCTTCTTGAGTGACTGGTTCGCAGCTGTCCCGACCCATGGAGCGCTGTTCAAAAGAAGCATGATTAACGTTGCATGGGCCATCGTCCTGCTCTTCGTGATGATGTTCTTTCAAGTTTCCGCCGAATACGCAGCCGTCGTTTTCTACGGTGTTCTCGTCGTGAACGGCGTGATGGGCTTCGTTTTTTTCCGCCAGCGCCAGCAAATACATGATTGAGAGTGTGCACCCTACGGTCCACGTTCAAAGCACATCTGGCAAAACCTGCAAGAGTTACCAGAACATTCATGATGCAATCAGCGCGCCACCCGCCGGTTCAGTATGTGGCACTCATCGGCTACCAAGCTCAGGACTCCGTCGGCGCCACCATGCGAGAAAGGGCTTCATGCACCTTCAACTCGCTCGATGGCAGCGATGCGCCGACCGGTACGTTCTGAGTGAAGATCGATGGCGAACGTAACCTGGAGTGGGTTGCCAGGCAGCCCAATGCGGCAACGCTCCATCGGCGCTTGCTGAGGAATCCGTGACGGGACGGCGGGTCGTCATTGTCCCTAAAGGGACACTACACGACAAGAACTTTGTTAGAGCGGTCGCCTGCGGCGCTTGGCCCAAACACCTCGGACTTCCGATCGTTTGCGGCTGCTTCTCTCGACGGTGTTCGATACCCGCGCGCGGAGGCTCCGAAGTTCTGCAAGTTGAGCGTTGAGAAACCAGACCCGTTGGTTCAAAATGACCATACGGTCGCAAATCCGACCACTACTCATTAGGAGCCCCAATAGCTGCAACTGCTGAAAAACACTGACATCGGTAAAAGGGCGTTCGATTGGATGGTAGCGTTGTTTCACGTAAAAGATGTGAAACGGCACACATGCGGCAGGAAAGATATTTCACCTGTCGCGTCTCTGAAAACGTGCTTTGCGCACTCGCGACCGAGTTGGTGCAGGAAGAAGGCCCGAAATAAAGGTCGCCTCAGTGCCGCGGTCATAAATCCGTAATGTTGGAGCAGAGAACCTTCTCAAGGGTGACGGCCCCGTGAACGCGCGGCGCGCGGCCCGCCGTCGCACTGCAAAGTCGATATCGGTCAGCCAAGTTTGTCGGCATGCAAACGAGCACCAAACTCGGCGGCTCAAATGACGGATCCTCTGACGGACGCAGATCCAGAGCCACAGGCTTGTAGGAGCTCGTTTGCGGAAGTTGTCGCAGATTTTGCCCCGTGCTGAGGCACAGAGGTGCTCGATCTTGCGGCTTGCGTTGGCGGATACTGGTATCGGGAGGCTAAGTCACTCCAAACCGAGAAAGTAGCGCCACTCCGTACCCATATTGTCGTCCGTAATGAGCTTTTGGCCGGCAGTAGCCTCCAGCAGCTGCGGGCATGGCTCAATCGTGGGGCCGTCCTGACGGAAGTCGGCCATCAGCGCGTCCAGCCGAGCGCGGTCAGCCTCATCGGAAGCAAACTCAGGTTTTCCGTCAATGCTGTAGGTTTCCAGCGTTCGCCGCCAGCGAGCATGATCCCAAGCGATCGGCGTCTGCGACAGCACCATATGATTCAAGAACCGGGCGCCGTGGGAAAATGCAGTGCAGCCCGTGCGCTGCGCCCGCCGCGAATTGGTGGTGTTGTAGAAGTAGACTCCACCGGGCTTCAGGTGTTGCTGCACGAGGCCCAGGAATTCAGACGAGAGCAAATTGGCGGCGTTGGCCCGAAAATGCCACGTCGTGTTGGAGACGACCGCATCGAATTGAGCGTCGGGATGATGGCGCAGCCAACGGCGTCCGTCATCCTCGATAATCCTGATCTTGGGATTGTTCAGGATCGATTTGACGTTGTCGTGTTTGGCGATCAACTCGACATATCCGCGATTGATCTCGACGATCGTGAGCGATTCCACGTCCGGATTGTTGGCTATGACTTGGGCCCACGAACCGGAGGAGAGACCGATCATCAGCACCTGTCGTGGTGCAGGGTGGAAGAGGCTCAGCGCGTAGGGGCGGACGATGCCGTTGCGATCGGACTTCAGGTCTGTGTTGAAGCGGCCGTCATACATGCCGTTGCCGAAGACGGTACCCTCGTTGTCGACGGTGATGATGCCGCTATGGTTCTCGACGACATGGAGGAAGTCGCGGTCAGTGAGCGTCTTCGCCTGCAGATTCTCCAATAGCCGCTGGCTCAACAAGAAGTTAGCGCCGAGGCCGAACACGAGAACCGCAACGGCAAGTCGGCCAAGAAGATACCGCTCCTGCCGGGTTGTTTCGCCGACCGCAATCAATGCAAATGCGGACATCGTGCCACCAACAAGCAAGATTGCCGAGATTTGCCGGAGTCCGAAGTAGTCCGTCAGCACGAAGCCGGTGAGGATAGCCCCGCTGGCGCAGCCTACGATGTTGGCGAAATACAGGAGCGCCGTCCGCTGACCAATCTGTTCGTCCGCAGCGATGCCAAATTGCGAGAGATAGGGGAGCAGTGCGCCCCATTGCCGCGCTATCAGGTAGGTAATGACGACCGTAACGCTGATTGCGCCGGCGCCGGTCCATGCCAATTGCGTCATCAAGGGAAGAAACAGCGCACCGAACAAGTTGGCCCAGATGAGATCGCTCGCGGCTTTGCGGAGCGCAGCTTGCGGCGCAAGTGTCCTGCAGGACTGTCCGGCCTGTCGGGCGCCGACCGCGATCCCGGTCAGAAAAGCATATAGCGTGATCGCAAAAGCCAGCGAACTCGATCCCGATGCAAACGACATCACGCGGAACAGGTAGATCTCGTAGGACAGCGAGATGAATCCCCCCGCCATTGCGAGCAGCACGACCAAGCCCGTGCCGAGAATTGGCGGTGTGCCTGATGCGTTGGCCGACTTCGGCGAATCATTCGTCGTGCTGCGGCCAGGCAGGACGTGCGCCGCGATTGCCCCGGCGCCGACCGCAATATTGATTCCAGCCGCGATCGTGATCGCCGCATGCATGCCGAGGAAGGGGAAAATCAGGATGGCGCATACGAGGCACGCGGCACCGGCGCCGAGCGTGTTGACGAAATAGAGAGTGCCGACGGCGTCGCCGATCTGTCCGGAAAGTCGTGCCAGATAGGCGACCAGGATCGGCAGCGTTGCGCCCATCAGAAGGGTTGGCACCAGCACCAGGACAAGGTTGATGGCGGCAAGGGCGGGCAACGGCAGGTCAGCCACCTGAGCGCCCACCTTTTCGAAGATTTGAAGTGAGGCCAATCCGAATGCAGCAGTCGCAAGCTCGATCACTCCTAGAAGCAACAATGGCCTGACGTTGGTGCGGCGGGATATCCAGCCGCCACACAAGCTGCCGAGTCCGAGTCCGAGCATGAACGCGGTCACGATAATCGTCACCGATTCCGAATTGACGCCGAAGATGCGGAACAGGCTTCGTTGCCAGGTCAGTTGATAGATCAGCGCCGGAAAGCCGGAGAAGAAGAAGAGGATGCAAAGAATGCGGACATGGGGCGCAGCGGATGTCTGTGCCGGCGCATTCGCGGGCAATTCGACGGCGGTCATGATGGAACCCTCCTCCAGGTGGTTGCAACCTAGAGGAGAAAGGTAATCATATGTTGCGGTTTGTTGCTGAACCGCGCTGGGATTGACGGCTCAATCCGGCAACGCGATGCGCGAGGTTAACCCGTTGCGAACAGCGGGCAAGAATGACCGCTTCGCCACGTGCACTGGCGCCTTTCCGGACTGAGCCCGGGAAAACCTGGCACCTCCTGTTGCAAGTTGTTCCTGACCAATGATGCACGTCTGTGTTGTGCATTTATTAATGGTTGTATTGGCAGAAACATTCCCCTGGAATGCAGGAATGTCAAATGACAACCAAAAAGGGTGGACGACGTTTCGACTCAGCCGGGATGCTCTCAAACCTCAAGGGAGATGTGGAGCTTTCCCTCAGGCTATTCCAGCTGAACTGGATCATCATCGGCGTGGTCCTGGTCTTGCTCGCACTCGGCGTTCTGCTGACCAGCTTCCGGCTGGAGCCGAAAGGCTACATCACCATAATGGGAATGACCGGGCTTTACGGATACATCGGACATCGCAACGCGAGCTCCGGGCGCGGCAATCCGCGGGTCTATGCGACCCTGTTCACCTTAGCGCAGATCATCCTGGTCCTCATACTCGTCACATCGCTGGGATATATCGCGGCGTCGGCGGCTCTCCCAATGCAGGAAGCCGGACTGCTTGCATTCGATCGAGCACTGGGGTTGAATTTTCGAGCATATCTGTCGTTTGTGAACGACCGGCCCGGATTGATCCGTGCGCTTGCCCCTGCCTACAATTCCATATTCGTGCAGCTGACCCTGCTCGTCGTTCTCCTGCCCTTGTGCGGTTTCTATCGACGGGCTGCAGAATTCGTTCTCTGCTTCGCACTGACGCTGATCGTCACCACGGTCATTTCAACACTGGTTCCTGCCACGGGCGTTTATCATGCCTTGGGCCTGCTGCCGGCGGATCATCCGAACATCGAGCCTTCCGTCTACTATGACACCCTGCGCGAGCTTCCTCTTGTGCGTGATGGTACCACCAGGGTGTTGGACGCGTTCAGCCTGGGTCCCCTTCTGACATTTCCGAGCTTCCACGCCATCACGGCCGTCCTTTACGCATGGGCCCTGTGGCCGATCCCTTGGCTGAGAGTCGCAGGGACCTTGTGGAATGCCGTCGTGTTGGCGGCGACGCCGATTGGCGGTGGACACTTCTTCGTCGACGTCATTGCCGGCGTGGGCATCGCGTTTGCGACGATCTATGCGACGCATCGGCTTGGAAATTATCTCTCACGCGGCCAATCGCAGAAGCAGCAGCCGGTATTGGTCCCCTCGCATGCATGTCGCGGTCGACATCCTGTTCGCCCATCCGCGCAACAAGCCGTCCGCCAGCCTGCATGAATCACTGGGCCTCGCCACCGTCAAAACACCGCTCGGCATCATCCTCAAGGTCGACGAGCGCCGCGAAACCAGCATGCCCGGCATCTACGCCGCCGGCGACCTCGCCAACCCCATCACGCCGCCATCGGTCACCCTGGCATCATCGCACGGCGCGATGGCAGGTATCTTCGCCCAGCAGTCGATGGTGGTTTGAGAGCACACATGCAGGATGAGCATGGCCGT
The DNA here is from genome assembly GCF_000296215.2 of Bradyrhizobium sp. CCGE-LA001. Classification (NCBI taxonomy): domain Bacteria; kingdom Pseudomonadati; phylum Pseudomonadota; class Alphaproteobacteria; order Hyphomicrobiales; family Nitrobacteraceae; genus Bradyrhizobium; species Bradyrhizobium sp. CCGE-LA001. The sequence continues at coordinate 841,924 of NZ_CP013949.1, forward strand.
CGAACCGGACAGCTCGGGTGTGCGCTTCCCTCCGCCCTTCGTCTATCTGGGAGCGCTGCTGTTGGGGCTGGTGGCGGAGCGGTTCGTCACCCTGCGTTCCTTCGGCATCGACTGGCGGTTGCTAGTCGCAGCAGGCGCGCTGCTGTTCGTTGCCGGCGCGGCGAAGATGCTTGCGGCGGCGGGGCTGTTCCGACGGCTGGGCACCAACGTTCCGCCGTCGCAGCCAACGACCCTCATCGCAACGACCGGCCCTTATCGGTGGACCCGCAATCCCATGTATCTCGGCATGGCGCTTATCTATGCCAGCCTTGCGATCGGCTTCGACGGGCCGATCGCCTTCGCCTTGCTCCCGTTGGTGCTGCTCGCGATCCAGACGCAGGTGATCGCTCGCGAGGAGCGCTATCTCGAAGCGAAGTTCGGCGACGACTACCGCCGCTACAAGGCCGAGGTTCGCCGCTGGCTCTGACTATTCCGCCGCTGCCGCCTGCGGGGCCGCCCGTCAGCCAGCTTTCCCAACAGATCGCCGTCGTTACCCGGACCAGCTTCAGTATCTGGAAAGTATCCATCCGTCTTGCAGAGCCGTCGGCTATCCAACAACAGGTGGCATCAATGGTCTACAGTCTAATTGTCGAAAAAGAGATCCGCAGGAGCTTCGATCACGTCAACAACCAGCGTTGGGATGATGCTGCAAAGGGCCTAACACCAAACGCGTATCACTGGGTTGCCGGAGATCATGCGTTGGGAGGTGAGCGACATGGAAAGCAATCGGTAAGGCAGTGGTTCGAGCGCATGGGCCGTGTTTTCCCGAAGCTTCACATAGATATTGAGCAGATCGAGGTGACGGGTTGGCCATCGAACACCACAGTGTTCGTCAAGTGGCGGGCCAACGCGAGACTACTTGACGGCCACAGCTCGTATGTGAACAGGGGCGTCCACGTCTTCAAGTTGCGATGGGGCAAGGTTCATTCGATTGAGGAATACTTCGACTCGCAGGCTGCAGAGCGAAGCCTCGCTATCCAAGCTCGTGCCGGTTTGGATGAAGCTGCGGCTGGACCAATCGTGAGCTAACGCAGATCATTCGTGGGATGCCGCCATCAGGACAAGGATATGTCATGGCACAGCACAATGCCGATCGGGTCGCCGACTGGAATGGCCAAAGCGGGGAGCGCTGGGTCGCGCACCAGGCCCGCCTCGACGCCATAGCGGCGATGTTCGGCCAGGCCGCGATCGAAGCCGCCGCGCCCGCAACGGGCGAGCGCGTGCTGGACGTCGGCTGCGGCGCGGGCGCGTCTACTCTGGCTCTGGCCGCGCGCGTCGGCGCGGGGGGCCAAGTGCTGCGCGTGGACATCTCCGAACCGCTGATCGCCCGAGCGCGCGCGCGTGCGCCACAGGATACGCCGGCCCTGTTCCGGGTGGCCGACGCCAGCAGCGCCGAGCTGCCCGAGGGCGCGTTCGACATCCTGTTCTCGCGTTTCGGCGTGATGTTCTTCGACGATCCGACAAAGGCGTTCGCGCATATGCGCCGTGCGCTGAAGCCCGGCGGCCGGGTCGCTTTCGTCTGCTGGCGCGGCACGGCCGAGAACGATTGGATGCGCCTGCCGATGGGCGCGATCAAGGGCATCGTCCCGATGGCGCCGCCCGATCCCGAAGCGCCCGGTCCATTCTCGTTCGGCGACCCGGAGCGGATCACTCGCATCCTGACGGCGGCCGGCTTCACCGATATCGCGATCACGCCCTTCGATGCTTCCGTTTCGTTTGGCGAGGGCGCGACGCGGGACGCGGCGATCGACGGCGCGGTAAAGATGACATTGGAGGTCGGCCCGCTGTCGCGCGCGCTCGCTGACCAGCCCGACGACATCCGTGCCCGCGCCTTGGCCGCGGTTCGCGCCGCCTTCGCGAGCTGCCCCGGCGAGCGGTCGCTGATGATCAACGGCGCGACGTCGATCGTCAAGGCGCGCAATCCCGCAAGTTGACGCCGATTAGCAGGGAGACGTCGCGGGCCTGGCGAACAAGACGCGCCGCCTTCTCGAACCGCCTGACGCTCGGTCAATGCAAAGAGCAACGATGAGAAAAATCATGGGGCCGTAGAGATGAGAATACCCATGGTGATCCAGCCGCATGAAGAAACGGCTACGCCTCACGCGTAAGCTGCCCAGCCGCGAAAGGTGAAGCCGGTGTAGAACAGGGTCGGCTCGGAGAAGCCAGCCTCGCGCAGGATCGTCTCGTCCTGCGCGGGCGTGAGGATCTCCAGGTGGTTGGTGACGGCGTTCCGCGCGGCTGCCGCCTGGGCGGGCTCAACGCCGGAGGCGGCCAGGAATGCGGAGTACCGCGACAGCCATAGCGGGCGCTCCTCCTCGCCACTGGGCGCACTCAAATGCGCGACCACGAAAGCCGCGTCCGGCTTCAGCCGGCGGCGGATCTCGGAGGCGATGCGGCGCCGCTCCGCGACATCGACGAAGTGCAGCGTCAAAAGGCAGCTGGCACCGTCGAACGGTCCTTCCGGCGCATCGTCGATATAGCCCTGGTGAAGATGCGCGCGCGGCGCCAGCGGCCCCAGGGTCTGTTTCGCGAGCCCCAGCATCGCAGCGGACGGGTCCACGCCGTCGAAGCGCCAGCCTGGCTGCGCCTGCGCAAATGTTCTCAACTCCAGGCCGCCGCCGGCACCGAGGACGAGGATCCGCGCATCGTCATGCGCACGCTCGGCCAGCAGGATCGCCGCCATCGACAGCATGGCATTGTAGCCGGGCACGAAGCGTGGCGGCCCTTCCGTGTATCGCGCCACGGCCTGCGGATCGGAGAACATGTCTTGAATGCTGGTCATGGCGTCATCCTTGCTGAATGCGGCAGTCACGCGCCATGGGCGCGCAAGCCCTGATGCTTCCGGGAGCCGAGGCGCTTGCGAAAATCCTCGCTCAGCATCGCCAGCGTCACCTCGCCGAGGCGCGACAGCAGCAACGCTTCCGCCTCGTGAAAGGCCTGATCGAGGGCGGCATTGACGGCCTGCTCGACGAGACAGCCCGGCGACTCCGTCCTGTTGCCCATGGCCAGCAGCGCCGGGCTGCCGAGCGCGGCGTAGACGTCGCGCAGCGTCACCTTCGCGAGGTCACATGCAAGCCGCCAGCCGCCGCCATGCCCCTTCTCGGAGCGGACGTAACCGAGCTCGCGCAGCCCCGCCATGATGCGGCGGATCACCACCGGGTTGGTGTCCATCGCCTTCGCCAGCGTCTCGGACGTGAACGGGCCGGGCTGTTGCGCCATGTGCAGCAGCACGTGGAGCACGCCGGACAATCGGGAGTCGCGTCTCATGTAACTTCATATGTTGCAGATCTGGGCCAAAGTCAACGACTGGCTACGCCACGCGAGGCGCAGGCAGCAGAGCATGGAGAAGTCGTGAGATTTTCGGGAGATGCAGCGCTGCCAGAACAGCGCCAAGTGGACGCCACACATGCGCGCCCGATCATGCCATCCTGCTCCTGTTTTGCCCGACGGCGCTACGCCTCTCTGCCCGAGGCGTCAGCGCTTCAGCGATTCGGCTAAGTCATTGATCCCGCTCATGCCGTCTACTGTGCATGGGGTTGTTTTCGCACTTTGTTTTCGTCGGACAGAAAACACCGAGATCGCCACGCCGATTTGTCACGGTGACGGCGCCGCGCGTGAGGGCAACAATCGGCTAGGCGACCACGTGGCCTGTTCGTCCCCGACCTCGCGTGGCGCCCGTTTTCATCCGTTCATTTTTTCCGGAGGCGCATCATGCAGGTTTACAACGTGGTCAAGTTCAAGGTGAAGCCGGGCGAGGAAGCCGCCTTCCTCGACGCGCACCGGGACGGCAAGGCCAAATGGCCGGGCCTGGAGCACGGCGTCATCATCAAGACCGGCGATCAGACTTTCTGCCTCATCGGCACATGGGCGAGCCAGGATGCGCTGATCGCGGCGCGCTCGGCGATGATCAAAACGCTCGACAGTTTCAGGTCGGTGCTCGAGGACCAGGGCAACGGACGCGGTGTGACGGACGCTGTCTCGGGCGAGGTCGTGCTCGCGCTGTAGCAGGCGCGTAGCGCCCGCTACTTCATCACCCGCAGGCCCTTGGTCGTGAACTTCTGCGTCTTGCCGCCGGGGCGAACGGGGCGCTTGGTGCCGGCGGCCTTGCCGGTGCCGGGCGGCTGGTGCGCCGGCACGAGCTGGTGCGGCTGAGAGCCGATCAGGTCGCGGCGGCCCATCTCGATCAAGGCCTCGCGCAGCACCGGCCAATTGTCGGGGTCGTGATAGCGCAGGAACGCCTTGTGCAGGCGGCGCTGGCGCAGGCCCTTGATCGCCTCCACCTTGTCGCTGCCGCCATGCCGCACGCCGCGCAATGGGTTGACGCCGGTGTGATACATCGCGGTCGCGGTCGCCATCGGCGAGGGCAGGAAGGTCTGCACCTGGTCGGCGCGATAGCGGTTCTTCTTGAGCCACAGCGCGAGGTTCATCATGTCCTCGTCGGTCGTGCCCGGATGCGCCGCGATGAAATAGGGGATCAGGTAATATTTCTTGCCGGCCCGCTCGGCCGCTTCATCGAACATCCGCTTGAACTTGTTGTAAGCGCCGATGCCCGGCTTCATCATCTTGTCGAGCGGGCCGCGCTCGGTATGTTCAGGCGCGATCTTGAGATAGCCGCCGACGTGATGGGTGACCAGCTCCTTGATGTATTCGGGGCTCTCCACCGCGAGGTCGTAGCGCACACCGGAGGCGACCATCACCTTCTTGATGCCCTTGGTCTCGCGCACCTTGCGATAGAGCCGGATCAGGTCGTCATGCGAGGTGTTGAGGTTCGGGCAGATCTCGGGGAAGACGCAGGACGGCCGCCGGCACGCCGCCTCGACCTTGGGGTCCTTGCAAGCCATCCGGTACATGTTGGCGGTGGGGCCGCCGATGTCGGAGATGACGCCGGTGAAGCCCGGCGTCTTGTCGCGGATCTTCTCGATCTCGCGCAGGATCGACCCCTCGGAGCGGTTTTGGATGATGCGGCCCTCGTGCTCCGTGATCGAGCAGAAGGTGCAGCCGCCGAAGCAGCCGCGCATGATCGTCACCGAGAACTTGATCATGTCCCACGCCGGGATCTTTGCCTCGCCATAGGATGGATGCGGCGCGCGCGCGTAAGGCAAATCGTAGACCGCGTCCATCTCCTCGCTGGTCAGCGGGATGGGCGGCGGGTTGAGCCAGAGATCGCGATCGCCATGACGCTGCACCAGCGGACGCGCATTGCCGGGATTGCTCTCCCGGTGCAGCACGCGCGAGGCACGGGCGTAAGCTTCCTTGTCCTGCTCGACCTGCTCCAGCGCGGGCAGGCGGATCACGATCGCGCCCTTCTGGCGCGTTGCACCCTCGTCCGCGGAATCGAGATCGTCGGCGTGCAGCTCGGTGTAACCTTCCGGCACGCGGCGAAACAGTGCGACGCCCCTGATGTCGTCGAGCTCGCGCGGCGCTTCGCCGGCGGCAAGCCGCTGCGCCACCTCGACCACGGCGCGCTCGGCATTGCCGTAGAGCAGCAAGTCCGCCTTGGCGTCCGCGAGCACCGAGCGGCGCACCTTGTCGGACCAGTAATCGTAATGCGCGATCCGGCGCAGCGAGGCCTCGATGCCGCCGAGCACGATCGGGACATCCTTGAACGCCTCGCGGCAGCGCTGGGCGTAGACGATGGTGCAGCGGTCCGGCCGCTTGCCGCCTTCGCCGCCGGCGGTATAGGCATCGTCGCTGCGGATGCGGCGGTCCGCGGTGTAGCGGTTCACCATGGAATCCATGTTGCCGCCGGTGACACCGAAGAACACGCGCGGCTTGCCCAAGGCCCTGAACGGCTCGGCCGAGTGCCAGTCCGGCTGCGCGATGATGCCGACGCGGAAGCCTTGCGCCTCCAGCAGCCGGCCGATGATGGCCATGCCGAAGCTCGGATGATCGACATAGGCATCCCCGGTCACCAGCACGATGTCGCAGGCGTCCCAGCCGAGCGCGTCCATCTCGGCGCGGCTCATGGGGAGGAACGGCGCCGGCTTACGCGGGCGGGCCTGGGCCATCAGGGGCTTTTCGGCGGCGATGATCTGGGTGTCCATGCGCTTACGCATAGGACTCCAGGCCGGCGAATTCAACCGACGGGGGCGTGAAGATTGCGGTTCCGCCTCCTGTCATCCGCCCGTGTACGCGTTAACCCCGCATCCATGCGCGGTGAGCCGATCGGCTTTGATCGCTGCAATCGTCGCATGCGGCGATCCGGGTTCTCACCGCAGCGGCCATGGAGTATTCGGTCGCTCCATGGGCAAGGGAACATCAGGCAGCGGCAGCGACGCGGTCGCGAGCACTGCACTATCCGCAGGCGCCTGGCTCGGCGCGATTGCGCTGATCGGCTTCATTCTGGTGGCGACCGCGCAGGCGTCCAATCAGATTCTCGCTCGCGGGCTTGCGGGCTCGGTCCCGTCCTTCGCACTCGCCTTCTTCCGTTGGAGCATTGTAGCCATCGGGCTCGCGCCGATCGCGCTCAAGGAGATCCGCGAAGGCCGCGTGCCGCTCGACAAAAACATCTGGCCGATCCTTGCCGCCGGCTTCATGGGCATGTTTCTGTGCGGCGGTCCGGTCTATGCCGCGGGCGTGTCGACGACGGCGATCCACATCGCGCTGATCATGGCGCTCTCGCCGATCACGGTGCTGATGATCTCTGCGGCGCTCAAGATCGAGCATGTCGGCCCGCTGCAATGGTCCGGTACTGCACTCGCGCTATCGGGGGCGCTGCTGATCATCTCCGGCGGCCATCCGGCGGCGTTGTTCGAACTGGAGACGGCGTCGGGCGACGGCCTGGTCGTGATCGCGATGCTGGGCTGGTCCGGCTATACGCTGCTGCAATCGCGCGCCGCACCGAAGGCGTCGCTGCTCGCACGCATCAGCCTGTTCTCGGCCGCCGGCGCCTTGTTCTCGCTGCCGCTCGCGGCCTGGGAAATGTGGGCCATGCCCGCCCAAACCTTCAGCACCAAGGCGCTATCAGCCTATGTCTTCGCCGGGATCGTTCCTGGCCTGCTTGCGTATGCCGGCTTTGCCTGGCTCGGTGCCAAATTCGGTTCGGTGCGGACCTCGCTCGTCCTCTACCTCGGACCGGTTGCAAGCGCCCTATTGTCTTTCGCGATCCTTGGCGAACCTCCAAAGCCGATCCATCTCGTCGGAGGGCTGCTGATCCTCGGCGGCGTCTGGGCCAGCTTGCGCCGATAGTTCCATTTGAACGAGTCCTGGTTCAAGCGCAGGAACCATCCGCGGCTGCAAACATTCTGATCAAGGGTCCGTGCGGGCCCGGGTTGCGCGCGCCGCCATCGTTTCGGCGTTCGCGGCGTCGCCTCTGGCGATGGGGGACCTGTGAGTACAGTCATTGAAAACTTGCTGTTGCGGAAGCAGAAGCTCGTGGAACAGCTCGAGAGGGTGCCGTCGGTCGAGGACCGCGACAAGATCGAGCATCAGCTCGAACAGATCAACACTGCGCTGGATTTCCTGGACAGGCCGGGATCGAAGGACGCGTAGTAAGCGCCTTCAGTCCGCGTCCACCGCTTCCACCTTCAAGGCCCTGGCATAGACGACGCCCGAATTGGTGATGTGCGTCGTCATCGCCGCTTCGAAGGCGGCGAAGTCGCCGCACGCGAACAGTTCGAGCAGCTTACGATGCTCGTCGAAGGACGTGCGGGTGCGCACGTCGATTGGCGAGGTCAGATTGGTGCGGAGCGCGGCGACGCGGCCGGAAGCCAGCTGGTAGGATTCGACGAGATAGCGGTTGCCGCAATGGGCGAACAACGCCTCGTGGAACGCCGTATCGGCGCGGCCATAGGCGATGTTGTCTTTTGCTGCGATCGCCGGCTCCATCGCCGCGATCGCATCGTTCATCACTGCAATGGCGCCGTCGCGATCATGGCGAAAGGCGAGCTCGGCCGCCCTGGGTTCGAGTGCGATCCGGAAGGTGCAGAGCGCATTGATGTCTTCCGCACTCGGGGTAAAGACAAAACTGCCGACCTGCGGCCGGATCACCACCAGCCCCTGCGCCTGCAACAGGCCCATCGCCTCGCGCACCGGCGTGCGGCTGACGCCGAAGGAATTGGCCACCATCTCCTCGGAGATGGCGGCACCTAACGCGAACTCGCCGTCGATGATGGCCTGGCGCAGCCGCTGCATCACGCGCTGCGACAGCGATTTCGGCGTATCGAGCTTGAGCGAGCGCATCTGCCCTCAGATCACCTTGCCGGGATTGAGCAGATGGTCCGGGTCGAGCGCGGCCTTCAGCGTCCGCATCAGCGCGATCTCGGGCTCGCTGCGGGCGTGCCCCAGCCACTGCTTTTTCAGCGTGCCGATGCCGTGCTCGGCGGAGACGCTGCCGCCGAGCTCGCGCACGAGACCGTAGATGATCGCGTCCATCTCCTCCTTCGGCTGCTGCTCGACGGGAAGGCCGGTGACCCAGGAGACCAGATGCAGATTGCCGTCGCCGATATGGCCGTAATAGACGCTCTCGCAGCCCTCGATGCCGGCGGCGAGCGCAGCCTTGCAGCGCGTGGCAAATTCATCCATCCGGTTGACCGCAAGTCCGATGTCGTAGGAGATGTGCGGGCCCAGCACCTGGCCGAACTCGGCGCAGATGTCGCGCACGCGCCAGAAGCTTTGCGTTTGCGCCAGCGATTGCGCCACGGCGGCATCCGCCAGCAGCCCGCGCTCCATCAGCTCTTCGAGCCAGGCCTGGAAGCGCGGCGCATCGACGCTTTCGTCGGTGCCTTGCGCTTCGACCAGCACGTAGAGGCCGTGACGCGCCGCGACCGGCGGCTTCACGCCGGCACGATTGGTGATCACGTCCCAATAGTCCGGCCACATCACCTCGAAGGCCGATAGCAGCGGACCGAGCCCGCTGCGCGCGGCGCCGAGCAACGCGACCACCGCAGCATAGTCCTTCAACGCGCAAAGTGCGGCCATGGTCGAGCGCGGCTTTGGAAACAGTTTCAGCACCACGCGGGTGATGATGCCGAGCGTGCCTTCGGAGCCGATGAAGAGATGCTTCAGATCATAGCCGGCATTGTTCTTCATCAGCTTGTTGAGGCTGGTGATGATGGTGCCGTCAGGCAGCACCACTTCGAGACCGAGCACCAGCTCGCGCGTCATGCCGTAGCGGATCACGCGGTTGCCGCCGGCATTGGTCGAGAGATTGCCGCCGATCGCACAGGAGCCGCGCGAGCCGAGATCGAGCGGGAAGAAGAAGCCGGCCTCGTCCGCGGCCTTCTGGATCGTCTCCAGCGGCGTGCCTGATTTCACCGTCATCGTCGCCGATGCGGGATCGATCTCCTCGATCCCGCTCATGCGCTCCAGCGAGATCGCGACCCAGCCCGCTTCAGGCGAGGCGCCGCGGCACAGCCCGGTCAAGCCGCCTTGCGGCACGAACGGCAGTCGGGCCTCTCGGCAGGTCGCAATCGCATCGGCAACGCCTTGCGCGTCGAGTGGACGGATCACCGCCAGCGGCGTCTGCGGCAGGCTCGCGCTCCAATCGTTGCAATTGCGTGCGGGCACTTCGCTGCCGGTCAGCACCGCCGCCGCGCCGAGCTTGTCACGCAGTGCGCCGAGCAGTTGGTCAGCACGCCCAAGGGGAGTTGCCATGTCCATGCGAGACCTCCGCTAAAATCAGCTGCGCCTCATGCGCGCCGCGAGGGTGGAAAGGATTTGCACCGGTCTTGTATGTAAGGTACAAGATTAAAAGTAAAGTAAAAACAATGACTCAGAACACAGCCTAGATCGTTCCGGATCAAAGGCTTGCGTCCGAGCTCGCAGCAAGAAGGGCGATGGGATGACGGAGGCAATTCGCGGGTTCTGGGTGGCGTCGGCAACGCCGCTGGCGGCGGGTGGCAGCGTGGATGCCGCCAAGCTCGCGGCTCATGCCAAGCAGCTCTTCGGCAAGGGCGTCGACGGTGTCGTGCTGTTCGGCACCACCGGGGAGGGCACCTCGTTCAATGTCACCGAGCGTGTTACGACCATCGAAGCCTTGCTCAAGGCGGGGATCGCACCGGAGCGCATGGGCATCGGCGGCGGCTTCCCCGCCATTGCCGACAGCATTGCACTTTCGCGCGCGGTGCTCGGCCTCGGTCTGCGCCACGTGCTGGTGCTGCCGCCTTACTTCGACCGTGGCGTCACGCCTGAGGGCGTTGAGGATGCCTTCGCCGCGATCATCGACGGCGTCGCCGACGACCGGCTGCGCGCCTATCTCTATCACATCCCGCAGGTCTCGGGCGTTGCGATCCCGACCGGCGTCGCCGCCAACCTGCGCAAACGCTATGGCAAGGTCGTTGCGGGCCTGAAGGACTCCAGCGGCGACTTCAAGCAGTTTCAGGCGTTCCGTGCGGCCGCGCCCGAGCTCGCCATCACCGTCGGCAACGAGGCCGACATCGCCCGTGCGGTCGCCGCCGGCGGCGCCGGCACCATCTGCGGCATGGCCAACATCGTACCCGAGCTGGTCAAGGGCATGCTCGACGGCAAGGATATCGAGACGCGCATGCAAGCTGCGATTGACGTCGTATTGAAGACGCCGTCCTTCCTCCCGACGCTGAAGGCGATCCTGGCGGCGCAGACCGGCGATGCGGGCTGGCTGCGTGTGCGTCCGCCGCTGCGTGCGTTGTCCGACGGTGCCGCGTTCAAGCGACAGCTCGACGAGTTGATGGCACCTGCCATCGCGTGAGTCCGCGCAGGACCGCGGCCTATCTGCGCGCCGCAGCGAATTCGCGTGTTGCGTGCCACGAGCGGCGTCGCCGCAATTGTTGATTGCGCTCCGGTGCGCTCTGTCTTTAGAACGCTTCAATACTAGAGCGATTCAAGCCGACTTACGGTTCTCTTGACGCGCTGCGACTGTTAGACGCGCCAGCGTCAATGCTGCGTCTGACCTGGAAGTGAATCGTGCCTGCTCATCTGGACGGCCAACCTGTCGATGGCCGTCGAACTCGTGCCGGCAAGAGCCGTGCAAGTCTTCTCATTGGCGCGGCCGTGCTGCTCGCTGAATCTTCCTCCAGCATGACGATCGCGCAGGCGCAATCTTCGCTGCCGCCGGTGACGGTGGAAGCCCCGGTGCAACGGCCGCGGCCGGCGCGCGCATCCGAACAGGCGCCACGCCGCACGCAAACCGCCATGCGCCAGCGCAGTCGCAATTCCAATCCGGCGCCCGCCGTACCGACGCTCTCGGAGCGCGCGGCTGTGGAAGCCGCCGCGCAACAGGCCGCAAAGCTCGGTTATCGCGCGATGCCGAGCGCGACCACGCTGCGCAGCGGCGCTTCGCCCCTGAACACCTCGCAGGCGGTCAACGTCGTGCCCGAGCAGGTGTTAAAGGACCAGTTGCCACGCAATATCGACGATGCGCTCATCAACGTCTCCGGCATCACCCAGACCAACACGCTGGCGGGCAGCCAGGACGCCGTGATCCGACGCGGCTTCGGCGACAACCGCGACGGCTCGATCATGCGTAACGGCATGCCGCTGGTACAGGGCCGCAGCTTCAATCCTGCTGTCGAAAGCGTCGAGGTGCTCAAAGGCCCGGCCTCGCTGCTCTACGGCATCATGGATCCCGGCGGCATCGTCAACACCATCAGCAAGCGCCCCGAGCTCTATCAGCACGGCTCGGTCACGCTGCTCGGTTCGGCTTACAGCGCCTCGAAAACCGGCGCCGACGGCCTGCTCGACGTCACCGGTCCGATCGGCGACCAGGGCCTCGCCTATCGCTTCATCGGCTACGGCGTCAGTGAGGACTATTGGCGCAATTTCGGCCGGCACCGCGAGATGCTGGTGGCGCCGTCACTGGCCTGGTACGGCCAGGACACCACGGTGCAGCTCAACTACGAGCACCGCGAGTTCATCTATCCGTTCGATCGCGGCACAGCGTTCAATCCGGTGACGAAGGCGCCGCTGGCGGTGCCCGCCACGCGCCGGCTGGACGAGCCCTTCAACAACACCTGGGGCACGTCGGACCTGATCCAGGCCTCGATCGAGCACCGCTTCAACCAGGATTGGAAGCTCTACGCTGGTTACAGCTACAACACCGAAACTTTCAGCGCCAACCAGCTCCGCATCACCGGCATCAACTTCACGACCGGAAACGAGACGCGCAGCAATGACGGCACGCAGGGCTCGCTCAGCAATGTCAGCTACGGAACGTCCTACGTCTCCGGCGGCTTCTGGCTGGGCAACATGCGCAACGAGGTGCTCGTCGGGGGTGACGGACAGTACCGCACCATCTACCGTGACAATCTGATCCGGCAGGCGACGCCCGCCATCAACATCTACAATCCCGTCTACGGGCTGATCGGCCCAGGTACGACCGTGTCAAACACGGACAGCGCCCAGACCGACAAGCTCGGCCAGTGGTCGCTGTTCTTCCAGGACACGCTGCATCTAACCGATTGGTTCGCGCTGGTCGGCGGCGTGCGCTACATGGACTATGATCAGATCGCAGGGCGCGGAAAGCCCTTCGTCACCAACACCAACGTGTCCCAGGACAAGGTGCTTCCGCTCGGCGGCGCCATCTTCAAGCTCACCGACCAGATCTCGCTCTATGCGAGCTACACCGAATCGCTGAAGCCGAACTCGACCATCGCGTCGATCGGCGCCGTGATCGATTCCCGCGTCGCGCCGGAAGAGGGCGTGTCCTACGAGACCGGCCTCAAGTTCGATCTCAACCAGCGCATTTCCGGCACCGTCGCGCTGTACGACCTCGACAAGAAGAACGTGCAGACGACGAAGACCAACAGCGCGGGCATCGTCGAGCTTCACACCGTCGGCCGTGCGCGTTCGCGCGGCGTCGAGGTCGACGTCACCGGCAGGCTCACGGACAGTTGGGCGCTGATCGGCAGTTACGGCTATACCGATGCGCGCGTCACGGCGTCCGAGGATCTGACGCTGCTCGGCAAGAAGCTGCAGAACGTCGCCCTGAACACGGCCTCGCTCTATCTGGTCCACGATTTCGGGACCGCATTGCCGGGCCGGCTCCGCCTCGGTGGCGGCGCGCGTTATGTCGGCGACCGCCCCGGTGATGCCATCAACACTTTCTTCTTGCCCTCCTACGTGGTCGCCGACATCTTCGCGACCTACGAGACCAGGTACGAGCAATTCCCGGTGATCTATCAATTCAACGTCAAGAATCTGTTCGACAAGGTCTACTATCCATCCGCGGTCAACAATCTGAACGTCGCCGTCGGCGATGCGAGGCGCGTGTCGTTGTCGGCAACGGTGAAGTTCTAGCGATGGCGGTGCGGCGGGGACACACAATCAAGGCAGCCCTGCTCCAGGTCCATTCCATCGCGGGCCTCGTGCTCGCGCTGCTGCTCGCCCTGATCGCGCTGACCGGTGCGATCATGAGTTTCGAGGACGAAATCGTCGATCATCTCAACGCCGGTATCATGCACGTCGCGCCGCGGGCAGCGCCGACGCTGATGCCCGACGAGCTGGTCGCGCGGCTGAAGGCGACGCAGGATGTCGGCAAAGTCTCCGCCGTCATGCTGTCGAGCGATCCGTCCGCAGCTGTGCGGGTTCGCTTCGGCCGCGACGAGCAGGGCGCGAGGCCGGCTTCGCTTTATGTCGACCCCTATGACGCAAGCGTGCTGGGCTCGCCGCGCGGCGAGGAGTTCTTCGCGACTGTGCGCAAGCTGCATCGCTGGCTGCTGATCCCCGGCGACGCCAAGGGGTGGGGGCGCCAGGTCACGGGCGTCGCCGCGCTCGGCCTGATCGTGATGCTGATCTCCGGCCTCGTGCTGCGCTGGCCGCGCCGCGCCGGCAGCGTGAAGATGTGGCTGAAGCCGAATCTTTCGCTCGGCGGCCGCGCTCTGCATCGCTCGCTGCATGCCGTCGTCGGCACCTGGGTGCTTCCGGTCTATCTGATAATGACGCTCACCGGGCTCTGGTACTCGTTCGACTGGTACAAGGATGGTGTGGTCTGGCTGCTGTCGCGGCCGCATGTCGCCACGGCCAAGATGCAGCCCAAGATGTCTGCAAAGCCGCCGGGTGAGGCCGGCCGTATCGAGGCGCAAGCGATCGGTTTCGACCAGGCGTGGACGACGTTCCGGCGCGAGGAGGGTGGCCATTTCGCGAAAGCCCTGCTGACGCTGCCGGCGGGCCCCGGCACGGTGATCCGGATCCGGTCGTGGGCGAAGGAGACGACGCTCGACACCACGCGCGACGAATTCCGCATCGATGCCGTCTCGGGACAATTGGTTTCCGCGGAGCGGTACGCCGACAAGACCCTTGGCGAGAAGATCATCGCCAACATGCTCGACATCCATCGCGGTGCCATCCTGGGCTGGGCGGGCAAGCTCGCCTTCATGATCGCGGCGGCGCTGATGCCGTTGTTCTCGGTCACCGGCATCCTGCTCTATCTGTCGCGCCGCAAGCTGCGGCGTCCGGCGCAGCCGCCGCTCGGCCGACTCGTTCCCGGCGAGTGAGCGGACACGAAGGCTAGCCAAGCCGGCGACAATCGTTCAAAAGCCCATGGCCTGTTCTCGTCAAGGTCCCCGCCATGAAGCTTTCCACCGTCACCCCCGCCGAGATCCGCCGCGCGCTGCTGCTGCGCGAGGAGATCGCGCTGCTCGATCTCAGATATGAGGCGGCGTTCGCGACCGGACATCCGCTGTTCGCCGCCAACATGGCGGCCGATCGGATCGCCGTCGAGGCCGAGGTCCGGCTGCCGCGCGAGGACGTTCCGATCGTGCTTTACGATGACGGCGAAGGCCTCGTCCCAGTGGGTGCGGAGCGGCTTGCGGCGCTGGGCTACACCAACGTTAGCGCGCTGGACGGTGGACTGAAGGCCTGGCGCGCGGCGGACTATCAGGTCTTCGAGGATGTCAATTCCTATTCCAAGGCCTTCGGCGAACTGGTCGAGTCGCGCCGGCACACGCCCTCGTTCAGCGCCGACGAGGTGGCAAAGCTGATCGCGGACAAGGCCAACATCGCCATCCTCGACGTCCGCCGCTTCGACGAATACGCGACCATGAACATTCCGGGCTCGGTCAGTGTGCCCGGCGCTGAGCTGGTGCTGCGGGCGGGACAGGCCGCGCCCGATCCTGAAACCACCATCATCGTCAATTGCGCCGGCCGCACGCGCTCGATCATCGGCACGCAGTCGCTGATCAATGCCGGCGTGCCCAACAAGGTGCGCGCGCTGCGCAATGGCACCATCGGCTGGACGCTGGCGCGACACACACTCGACCACGGTGCCGACAGGCGCGGCGCGATCGGACCGTTCGAGGGCGGTCCGGCCAATGCCCGCGACGTCGCTTACCGCGCCGGCGTTCGGCATATCGGTGCGAGCGAGATGGCCGCGCTGCTCGCGCAAACTGATCGCACGCTCTATCGCTTCGACGTGCGCGACGCCGAGGAATATGCCGCCGGCCATCTGCCGGGCTTCCGTCACTATCCTGGCGGCCAGCTCGTTCAGGAGACCGACATGGCGGCGCCGGTGCGCGGCGCACGCATTCTCCTGACTGACGACAAGGGTGTCCGTGCCGACATGACGGCGTCATGGCTCGCCCAGATGGGCTGGGAGGTCTATGTGCTCGAAGGCGGCTATGACGGTGCGCTCGAAATCGGCCCGCCATTGGTGCTGCCTAAGCCGGACCCGGCACATCGTTATCGCCGGCCCTATGAAGGTACCGACGTCGCCGAAGCCGCAATGCAGGCTTATCTCGATTGGGAGTATGGGCTGGTCGAACAGCTCAGGCTCGACGGCACGCACGGATTCTACGTGATTTGATTCTGTCGTCCGTCAACTCCGCGCAAAGGCGATGCCGTTTGGTAGCCCCTCCCTGCCGCCCGCCATCTTCTCCCCGTATCCACGCCCTATTGTGCCGCGCACCGTCCGCGGTCTAAGAGCTGCGGCAAAGCTGCTACTTACGGAGACACCATGCCAGCCCCAGGCCAAAGCCCCGAGCGGACTGCGAAGGCACTGCTGCTCGAAGGCGTCAATGATAGCGCTGTCGACCTTTTCAAGGGCGCGGGCTTCACCAATGTCGAGCGGCTAACCAAGGCGCTGGACGGCGAGGATTTGCGGCGGGCGCTCAAGGGCGTGTCCCTGCTCGGCATCCGCTCGCGCACCCAGATCACGGATGACGTGCTGGAAGCAGCCGATGGGTTGCTCGCCATCGGCTGCTTCAGCGTCGGCACCAACCAGGTCGATCTCCTGGCGGCGCGCAAGCGCGGCATTCCCGTGTTCAACGCGCCGTTCTCGAACACGCGCAGCGTCGCCGAGCTCGTGATCGGCGAGATCGTGATGCTGCTGCGGCGGATCTTTCCGCGGTCGGTGTCGGCGCATGACGGCGGCTGGGACAAGTCGGCCACGGGGAGCCGCGAGGTGCGCGGCCGCACGCTCGGCATCGTCGGCTACGGCAATATCGGCTCGCAGCTTTCGACGCTGGCCGAAGCCATGGGCATGCGCGTGATCTATTTCGATCGCACCGACAAGCTTCGCCACGGCAACACCGAGCCGGTCGAGCGGCTGGAAGACCTGCTGGCGCAGAGCGACGTCGTCAGCCTGCACGTGCCCGAGACGCCGGAAACCGCCGGGATGATCGGCGAGAAGGAGCTGCGGGCGATGAAGCCCGGCTCGTTTCTGATCAACAACAGCCGCGGCACCGTGGTTGATCTGGATGCGCTCGCGCGCGCGCTGCGCGACGGTCATCTCGCCGGCGCGGCCGTCGACGTGTTTCCGGTCGAGCCGTCCTCGAATTCCGATCGCTTCAACAGCCCGGTGCAGGGCCTGGAGAACGTCATCCTCACGCCGCATATCGGCGGCTCGACCGAGGAGGCGCAGGAGCGCATCGGCGGGGAAGTCGCACGCAAGCTGGTCGACTATTTCATCACGGGATCGACCATGGGCGCGGTGAACTTCCCGGAGGTGCAGCTGCATCTTCGCCCCTCCGGCGCGCGCTTCAGTCACGTCCATCGCAACGTGCCGGGCATGCTGCGAAGACTCAATGAGGTCTTCCTGCAGCGCGACATCAACATTGCCGCGCAATATCTCGAGACCGCCGGCGACCTCGGCTATGTCGTGCTCGATGCCGATCTCGCGGGCCAGGATTCAGCGGCGCTGCTCGATCAGATCCGCAGCCTCGAAGGCACGGTCGGGGCGCGGCTGGTGTTCGAGCACTAGAGCGTCATTGACGGCCGGCCGTCGGTCGACTTCAATGCGGCCTCCTGATCGAACAACAATAGAAACGGGGGAAACGATGGCGCAACTGCGTGCGAAGCTCTGTGCATTGCCCGTCGGCGCGGCGGCCTTGCTGGCTGCAAACTGCGCCTCGGCGGCGACGCTGGCGGAAGATGCCGAGGCCGTCTGCAAGGGTCTCGTTGGCGGCGCGGACATCGTGAAGATCGATGCCGCGACGTTGCAGGCGCCGTCGCCGCTCGCCGTCGCCGAGCGCGGGCCGACTCCGTCGGGACGCGTCACGCCGGCCAATCCCGCCTTCTGCAAGGTGCTCGGGCATATCGATCCCACCGATCCCAAGGCGCCGCCGATCAAATTCCAGGTCAATCTTCCGGTCGAGTGGAACGGCCGCTCGCTGCAATATGGCGGCGGCGGTTTCAACGGCGTGCTGATCACCGGCCTGGCGTTGCCGCCGGCCTATCCGTTCGACAAGCCGTCGCCGCTCGCGCGTGGCTTCGTCACCTACGGCACCGATTCCGGTCACGAGACCAAGCAGGGCGAGCCGCCGCAGGTTTTCGCACTCAACGACGAAGCGTTCGAGAACTTTGCTCATCGCGCCTACAAGAAGGTGCGCGATGCCGCCGTCGCGCTGATGCAGCGCGCTTACGGCAAGATGCCTGAGAAGATGTATTTCATGGGCTCGTCCGAGGGCGGCCGCGAGGGCCTCACCATGGCGCAGCGCTATCCCGACGATTTCGACGGAATTTTCGCCCGCGTGCCCGTAATCAATTGGGTCGGCCTGCAGCATGCCGGCACGCGCGCGGGCCTTGCGACCATGGGCGAGGGCTGGATCAATCCGGCGCAGGTCAAGCTCGTGGGCGATGCGGTGCGCTCGGCTTGCGACAAGGCCGATGGCTCTGACGATGCGCTGGTGCAGGATCCCGTGTCCTGCAAGGCGGCATTCAAGGTTGAGACGCTGCGCTGCGCCGCGGGCCAGAGCGGCGATCAATGCCTCACCGAGGCGCAGATCAAGGCCGTCAACACGCTGCACGGGACCTACAAATTCCCGTTCCCGCTCGCCAATGGTCTTGACGATTATCCGGGTTGGGGCATCTCCGGCGAGGACATACCGGCCGTCGGCCCGACCGGCGGCTGGGTCGCCTGGTGGCTCGGCACCGCGCCGCCCGCGCAGCCGCCGACACCCAACAACGGCATCGCCTGGATCTACGGCGCCGGCGGCATTCAATATGTGTTCGCGCGCGATCCGAAGCTCGACGTCACCACCTACAAGGTGGAGGAGCACAAAGCGCGGCTGCTCGAAGTCTCCAGGTTGATGGATTCGACCGATCCCGATCTCAGCCGCTTCCGGGCCCGCGGCGGCCGGCTGATCATGCTCGAGCACATGGCCGATTACGCGCAGAGCCCCTATGCCGGCATCCGCTATTTCGAGAGCGTGGAGCGCAAGCTCGGCAAGGCAGAGACCGCCGAGTTCGCCCGCCTCTACACCGCGCCCGGCGTCGACCATGTCGGCTCCGGCGCGCCGGCCAATGTCGACATGCTGAGCGTGCTGGTCGACTGGGTCGAGAAGGGCAAGGCGCCGGGCGACCTCGAAGTCACCGAGCAGAAGGTGGAGGCGCCGTCCTTTGCAGTGACGCGTGCGCTGCCGCTGTGCCGCTGGCCGTCCTGGCCGCACTACAAGAGTGGTTCGGTGACGGAGGCTTCGAGCTTTACCTGCGCGCCGTAGACGAACCGCTCGTTTGACAACCGCCGCGCGCTCAGCTAGATATTTCGCATGCGAAATAATAGCGCCGGCGCGCGGCACCATCGGCTGATCTACCTGCTGAGCGTCGCGCACCGCCGGCTGCAGCGCTGGATGGCGACGCGGCCCGAGAGCGAGGTGACGCCGGCGCAGGCCGGGCTATTGTTCATCCTCGGCAAGCAGGATGGCGTGCTGATGGGCGAGGCGGGCGCGGCGCTCGATCTGGGGCCGGCCGGCATTTCCGGCCTGGTCGATCGCACCGAGGCGGCGAAGCTGATAGAGCGGCGGGCCGACCGTGAGGACGGACGCGCCTGGCGGATCTGGCTGACGCCGAAGGGACGCACCGCGCTGGCTCAGGCGAAGGCCGGCGCGGCAGAGGTCAATGCGGCGCTGACGGAAGGATTTACGGCCGCGGAGATCGACATCGTCGCGCGCTGGCTGACGAGCATTCAGGACAAGTTTCCAAGAGGAGCAGAGCAATGACCGAGCACGTCCGGATCGAGAACAACGGTGGAATTCTCACCCTCACGCTGGCGCGCCCCGACAAGAAGAACGCCCTCACGGATGCGATGTACGGCAAGCTCGCCGACGCCATCGAATCCGCCGAGTTCGATCCATCGACCCGCGTGATCCTGATCCGCGGCGAGGGCGACATGTTCACCGCAGGCAACGACGTCGGTGAATTCGCGGCCGTCGCAGTCGGAAAATCGGAAGGCAGCCGCAACGTGGTGCGCTTCATCCAGTCGCTGGCGCGCTGCATCCGGCCGCTGGTTGCGGCGGTGCAGGGCCGCGCCGTCGGCGTCGGCACCACGATGCTGCTGCATTGCGACCTCGTCGTGCTCGCGGATAACGCGCAATTGTCGACGCCGTTCGTCAGCCTCGCGCTGGTGCCGGAAGCGGCCTCCAGCCTGTTGATGCCGGCGCGCATCGGTTATGCCCGCGCCTATGAGATGTTCGCGCTCGGCGAGGCCGTTCCCGCCAAATCCGCACTGGAATGGGGCCTCGCCAACCGCGTGGTGCCGCTCGACAAGCTCGACGCCGAGGCGCTGGCGCTCGCGCAGCGACTTGCCCGCCAGCCGGCCGGTGCGCTCACGGCCACCAAGAAGCTGATGCGAAACGGCGAGGTGCTGGTCGCGCAGATGCAGGCCGAAGGCGAGCAGTTCGCGCAGCGCCTGCGCACCGCGGAGGCGCGTGAGGCGTTCACTGCCTTTGCCGAGCGCCGTCCGCCGGATTTTACGAAGGTCGCGTGAGGGAACGCGGGCGCGCTGGGACAGCGCAGCAGATATTTGATTAAAGTCTTAACCAAACCTTGGCATGTCGCGGTGCAGGGTGGCCTCCTTGTGAAGAGTAGGCCTCTCGCCCATGGCAATGTTTAAGAAATCGGTAAGCACGCTTCTCCTGGTCCTGATGGCCCTGCTGGCGGTGGGCGCGCTGACCAGCACGGCGATCCAGATGTTCGGGGCGTTCGGCCGCTACAGCGACAGCCTGGAGACCGAGCGGCTGGCGAACGCCGACAAGGCGATCTTCCAGGGCGTGCTGTCCTTGCGCAACAATCGCGGCGATGCCCAGAGCGCGCTGCTCGGCGAGGACGATCCGCGCGCCAAGCTCGGCACCGCCGAGAAGGCAGAGCAGGCCGGCTTTGACGCCATCGTCGCCGCGCTTGCAACCGTCGAATTCGCCCGGCGCGATGAGCTCGCAAGCACGCTGAAGCAGCGCTGGGGCGAGGCCGCGCCGAAGTTCCAGCTGTTCTACGACGAGGCCAAGCTGCCCCGCGCCGAGCGCAAGGTCGAGCGCACCGCCCCCTGGTACGATGCCGTCACCAAGGTGATCGAGACCGCCAATCTCGCATCCACCGCGGTGTCGAACCGCGCCTGGATGAACGATCCCTATATCGCCCGTATGATCCAAGCCCGTCGCCTCGCCTGGCAGGTGCGTGACCGCTACGGCATCCAGTGCTCGACCCTGCGCTCGAACGTCAACAGCTCAAAGCCGCTCGACGACGCCCAAAAGCAGACCGTCGCCGGCTGGAACGGCATCGTCACCGCCGGCTGGACCGGCATGGAGGAGCTGCTGGCCGCGCCCGACGTGACGCCGGACCTCGTTAACACGGCCAAGGAGGCACGCGCCAAGACCGACGGCGCCCTCAAGCAGATCGGCGAAGTCACCAAGAACCTGGACGGCAGCGGCCGGCCGGCGATGCCCGCCTCGGAATGGAACGCGCTGTGCCAATCGCCGTTTGCGTCCATCGTCGCGGTCGCACACAAGGCGCTCGACCTGTCGATCGCGCGCGCGGAGGCGGTTCAAGCGAAGGCCCTCACCAATCTCATCGTGCAATCGTTCGCGTTCGTGCTGGCGCTGGCCGTGACCCTGGCCGGCGTGTTCGTGGTGCGCAACCGCCTCATGCGCCCGGTGCGCGCCATTCTCGATGCCATCGCCCGCATCAGCGCGCGCGACTATGCGACGCCGGTGCCGCAATCCCGCCATCCCGACGAGTTCGGCACCATGGCTGCTGCGCTGGAAAGCCTGCGCGAGAGCGCGGCGACCGCGGAACGCCTGGGCCTGGAACGCGAATCGCAGCAGGCGCTGCAGCTCGCCCGGTCCGGCACGGTCGATGCGGCCTGCCGCAGCTTCGACGATACCGTGCAGGCCGTCATCCACAGCGTCGCGGCGTCGACGCGGGAGCTCGATGCCACCGCGACCAACGTGCGCTCGCTGGTCTCGGAATCCAGCAGCCAGACCGCGGCAGTCTCCTCCGCGGCCGAGCAGGCCACCAACAATCTCGAGACCATCGCAGCCGCAACCGAGGAGCTCTCCGCATCCGTCGGCGAGATCTCCGCGCAGGTGCAGTCGAGCGCGCGCGAGGCCCGCGAGGCCGTCGCGCAGGCCGCGCAGACCAATGCGACCGTCGAGATCCTCGACCAGACCGCAAGCCGCATCGGCGAGGTCGTGAAGATGATCAACGCCATCGCTGCCCAGACCAACCTTCTGGCCCTGAATGCCACGATCGAGGCGGCGCGCGCGGGCGAGGCCGGCCGCGGCTTCGCCGTGGTCGCCGGCGAGGTGAAGAGCCTCGCGGCGCAGACCGCGACCGCGACGGAAGAGATCTCGCGCCAGGTCGCGGAGATCCAGGGCGCCACCGGCCAGGCCGTCGCCGCCATCCGCTCGATCGGCGGCGCCATCAGCGGCATCGACGAGAAGATGACGGCGATTGCCGCCGCCGTCGAGGAGCAGCGCGCGGCCACCACCGAGATCTCGCGCAACTTCCAGCAGGCGGCCCAGGGCACCCGCGAGGTCACCGACACCATCGGCAGCGTTGCCAGCCTCAATCAGGAGACCGGCAACGCCGGCACGGTGCTCTCGGACTCCGTCAGGAAGATGTCGGCCGACGCCGATCGTCTCCGCGTTGCGGTCGAGGGCTTCCTGGGCGCGGTGAAGACCGCGTAGTCTCGCCTCATTCCCATCCTGACGCCCTGCGTTCGGCATTGCCGCGAGTTCGCGCGGCGGGTACATCTGTGGCGCCGCGTCACGTAGGCGGCAACAGACGCAAGATATCAGGGATGGAGAGTTCGATGCCGGTCACGCCACAACACAAGGCCCAGCGCCCCTATCGCGGTGTGTTCCCGGTCGCGCCCACCATCTTCGACGAGCGCGGCGAGCTCGACCTCGAGGGCCAGCGCCGCTGCATCGATTTCATGATCGATGCCGGCTCGAACGGCCTCTGCATCCTCGCCAACTTCTCCGAGCAGTTCGTGCTCACCGACGCCGAGCGCGAGACCGTGATGCATGCGGTGCTGGAACACGTCGCCGGCCGGGTTCCCGTGATCGTCACCACCACGCATTTCAGCTCGTCCGTCTGCGCCGCGCGCAGCAAGCAGGCCGAGGCGGCCGGTGCCGCCATGGTGATGGTGATGCCGCCCTATCACGGCGCGACCTTCCGGGTGCCCGAGAAAGGCATCGTCGAATTCTTCAAGGTACTGTCGGGTGCGATCGACATTCCCATCATGATCCAGGACGCGCCGGTCGCCGGCACGCCGCTCTCGGTCGAGCTGCTCGCGCGGCTCGCGCGCGAATTTTCCAACATCCGCTATTTCAAGATCGAGGTCGCAGGCGCGGCTTCGAAACTGCGCAGCCTGATCGAGGCCGGTGGCAAGGACATCGAAGGCCCCTGGGACGGCGAGGAGGCGATCACGCTCTTGGCCGATCTCGATGCCGGCGCCACCGGCGCGATGACCGGCGGCGGCTATCCCGACGGCATCCGCCAGATCATTGATCCCTATTTTGCCGGCAAGCGCGAGGAAGCCAAGGCCGCCTATGAGCGCTGGCTGCCGCTGATCAATTACGAGAATCGCCAATGCGGCCTGATCGCCTGCAAGGTCATGATGCAGGCCGGTGGCGTGATCAAGTCCGACGCGGTGCGCCACCCGCTGCAGCCGCTGCATCCCGCGACGCGCGCGGGCCTGTTGGAGCTCGCCAAGGAGCGCGATGCGCTGGCGCTGCGGTGGGGAAAGTAGCGCCAAGCGTTCGGCTAAGGCGTCGAATTGGCCGATTCAGCCGGTTTCCCCCGGCCCGGTGATCAAGTATCGTAAGCTCGCCAACCAAGCCGCGGAGCAGTCTCAAGACATCGCCCAACACCTCTTCATTATGCCGTTATCCCAAGCCAGGTTGGCCCGAACCGACAAAGGGAGGCAGTGCCATGACGATGAGGCCGGATCCCACCTTCCACGCATCGCCCAGGCTTGCGATGGAAGCACCTGCGGAAAACTTTGCCTACACTTTGCTGCTCAGCCCGGATTTCTCGAAGCCCGATGCTCTCGCGGTCATCGACGTCAAGCCGGGATCGCCGACCTACAGCCAGATCGTCCACACCGTGACGATGCCCAACAAGGGCGACGAGTTTCATCACTTCGGCTGGAATGCCTGCTCCTCCGCTCTGTCGCCGCTCACCGGCCACGCCTTTGTCGAGCGGCGCTATCTCATCATCCCCGGGCTGCGCTCGTCGCGGATCTATATCATCGACACCAAGCCCGATCCGACCCAAGCCAAGATTCACAAGATCATCGAGCCCGATGAAGTCTTCAAGAAGACGGGCTACTCGCGTCCGCACACGATCCATTGCGGGCCGGACGGCATTTACGTCAGCACGCTGGGCGGCGGCGGCAAGGACGGCACCAGCGGACCTCCAGGCGTTTTCATCATGGATTGCGAGACGTTTGAGGTTCTTGGACGATGGGAGATCGACCGCGGTCCGCAGACGCTGCATTATGACTTCTGGTGGAACCTGCCGCGCGACTACATGGTGACGAGCGAATGGGCGTTGCCGCCGCAGTTCGAGAACGGGATCGTCCCGGAGGATCTGCTCGCGAACAAATATGGCCACCGTCTCCACTTCTGGGATCTTCGCGCCCGCCGCAACGTCCAGACCATCGACCTCGGCGCAAATCATCAAATGGCGCTGGAGGTACGACCGGCGCACGATCCGGTTCGCGAATACGGCTTCGTTGGTGTCGTGGTCGACACCACCAACCTCGAGGCGTCGATCTGGACGTGGTGGCGCGAAGGCGGAAAATTCCATGCCGAGAAGACGGCGACGATCCCGCCCGAGCCCGCGCCAAAGGAGAAGCTCCCGCCGCTGCTGCAGGGCTTTGGCGCGGTGCCGCCGCTGGTGACCGACATCGACCTGTCGATGGATGACCGGTTCCTCTATGTCTCGTGCTGGGGCACGGGTGAAATGCGTCAGTACGACGTCAGCGATCCCAGAAAGCCGAAGCTCGCGGGCTCGGTCCATATCGGCGGCATCGCGCGCCGCACCCCGCATCCAAATGGCAAGGCCTTTGCGGCCGGGCCGCAGATGGTCGAGGTCAGCCGCGACGGCCGGCGCGTGTACTGGACCAACTCGCTCTATTCCACCTGGGACGACCAGTTCTATCCCGACGGCGTTCCGGGCGTTGAGGTCATGGCCAATGCCGGTCGCAACGGCGGTCTCGAACTCGACAAGGATTACTTCGTGAGCTTCCCCGACGGATATCGTGCGCACCAGATCAGGCTGGAGGGCGGCGATTGTTCGACGGACTCCTTTTGCTACCCGTCGGTCTAGATTGGGGGCAGGCGAGCCCGGCGATTGGCTGGCTCTGGCTGGCGCTTGTTGCGAGCGGTCTCTACCACGGGATCAATCCGGGGATGGGATGGCCGCTCGCCGTTTCGGCCGGGCTCATGGACAAGAGTCCACGCGCGCTCTTCCGCGCGTTGTGGGCCCTGTGGGCCGGCCATCTCCTGGCAACGCTTCTCGTGCTGCTGCCATTCGCATTTCTGCTCGTGCTGGCCGAGTGGCAGCGCCCGGTCCAGCTCGTCGCAAGCCTTGTCGTCATCGGCTTCGGCGCCTATCGTTTGTTCGCGCGGAGTCATCCTCGCGCGCTGGCACGGATTCCGCCGACGCAATTGGCGCTCTGGTCGTTTGCCGTCGCCATTGCCCACGGCGCCGCCTTGATGCTCGTGCCGATCTATCTCGGGCTCTGCCAGGCCTACAAGCTGGATGCCGGCCACCAGGCGGCGGGCGCGCTGATGAAGGCGAGTCTCGCCATGACGATGCTGGTCTCCCTGGTGCACGTCGTCGCCATGGTCAGCGCCGGCGGATGTCTGGCGTGGTTGGTCTACCGCTATCTGGGTTTGAAATTTGTCTCGCGAAGCTGGTTCAATCTGGATGCTGTCTGGGCGACCAGCCTCATTCTGGTCGGCGCGCTGGCGCTCGCCTTCAATCTTGCGAGTTGACGGCGAAGTCTACCGCGTCAACGCCCACTCACCGATGATGCGGAAGCGAGCCTTGGCATCGTCCTGCTTGAACAGCGCGAGCCGGTCGATCTCAAGTGCATCAAGCCCCAGCGCTGCAAACCGTCGCCGCAGCATTTCCAATATCGGCCCGCGTCGCGCGGCATCCAGCCGCCCGGTCAGCGTCATGTGGAAGCGGAATTCTTCCATCACATAAGGATAGCCCCAGCGGTCGAGATGGTCGCGCTGCTGTTCGCTCAGCTTATCGGGCTTGCGCCGCGCGCGGTCCTCCGCCGTGAGCGCGGCGCGGAACGAATCGAACGCGCGGACGCAATCGGCGGCGAGCCCTTGCAGCGCATCGAGCGGTTCGGCCGGAATGACGGCGATGAAGCCGCTGATGGAATCGACGATCGGCCGGATCGTCGGGATCGGCCGCGGCGTGCCGGCGAAGGCCGCGCAGGCGGCCGCGAGCTCGGCTTCGGTCCGGCCAGGCGCGAGCGCCATCGGTGCCTTCAACGTGGCGTGGAAGCCGTATTTGCGGGGATCGGCAGTGATGTCGCGCCAATCCGGCGCGACATGCAGTGCGTCGTGCGGAAACGGCAGCTCGTCGCCGGTGTAGGCATCATATCCGAGCAGCTCGGCTCCGAAGCGGGAGAGGGCGCTGTCAGAGCCGGCGGCAAAATAGATCGCGTAGCGGGGAAAACCTGTCATCACCTCAGCATAGCCAATTTAGGCCGCGGCGACAGCCTCGCGCGGCGTTGCCACCGCTGCGAGCAGCCGCGTGGCATCGGTGAGGTGCACGAGCTTGCCGCCCGAGATCACCGCGATGAGCCGCGGTCGCAGTGCCACGCTGTCGTCGACGAGCAGGATGTCGGCGCGGCGTCCCTCGGCAAGCACACCGCGATCGGTCAGACCGGTGGCACGCGCGGGGCCGGCGGAGACCAAGTCCCACGCTTCCGTCAGCGGCAGCACGCCGTCGGCGGCGAGGCGGAATGCGGCGAGCAGCTGTGCAGGATAATAATAGTCCGACGCCAGCACCGAGCAGAGACCCTTGGCGATCATGTCCGACGCCTTGGTCCAGCCGGTGTGGCTGCCGCCGCGCACGACGTTCGGCGCGCCGTAGACGATGGCATCGCCGTGGCTTGCGGCTGCTCGCGCCGTCTCCTCATTGATCGGAAACTCGGCGATCAATGCGCCGAGCTCGCGAAACTCCTGACGCATCGCCGGCGTCGCATCGTCGTGCGAGAGCATCCGCACCCCCGTCGCGCGAGCCGTCGCGGCCAGTCGCGCTACCGAGGCCGGCACGTCGCCAGCCCGCGCGACCACGAGCCCGACGAGCCGGTCGAAATCCTCGCTCGAAAGGCCGGTGCGCTCGACCATGCGGTTGCGCTTGCGGGGCTTGGCCATGTCGGCGACGGTGCCGTCCATGTGGTCGTTGAAGGCGAACAGGTCGACGCGGCCTTCGGCGAGCCACTGGCTGATCTCGGCTTCGGCGTCGAGATTGTAGGTCTCGTGGCGCAGGTGGAAGCGGGTGTCGGCGGCGAATTGCGGGCGCTGTCGCTCGATCGCCTCCATCAGGCCGCGCGCATTGTCGGCGCTGCGCAGGCCCGGTTCCCACGAGCAGGTCGTGGCGTGAAACACGGTGGTGATGCCGTTGCTGATCGCCTGACGGTCACTGTCGGCGAGCGCGACGTCGATCGGAAAGTCGACGCCGGCGCGCGGCATCATCTGGCGCTCGAAGGCATCGCCATGCAGATCGACGATGCCGGGGAGCACGAGCAGGTTGCGCGCATCGATCGCCAGCCGCGAACGGCCGCGTGAGCCATCGATCTCTACAATGTCCGCTCCGGACACGAGGAGTGAGGTTTCGACGAGCTCGGCGCCGATCAGGGCCCGGCCGCCTTCAAGGAATATCTCTGTCACGCGACCGCGCTTCGTTTGCTGGGAGACCCGGGGAAGGAGCTCGCCTGTGCTTCGTATGTCGCCAGGAAATCTTCAATCCCGAGCTTGCGGAAATCAGGCAGCGCTTTGCGCAATTTGTCGTGATCCCAGTCCCACCAAGCCAGCTTCGCGAGCCGTCCGGAAATTTCCTCCGAGAACCGCCGCCGCACGATACGGGCGGGATTGCCGGCGACGATGGTGTAGGCCGGTACGTCCTTGGTGACGATGGCGCCGGCCGCAATCACCGCACCGGTGCCGATGTTGCGGCCCGGCAGCACGATCGCGCCATGGCCGATCCAGACGTCATGGCCGATATGGACGTGATGCTGGCGCCGCCAGGCGAAGAATTCGGCATCGTCGCTTTCGCCTTCGAAATAGGCGCTGGATCGGTAGGTGAAGTGCGCCTGCGTCGCGCGGTGCATCGGATGATTGCCGGGGTTGATGCGCGTCATCGCAGCGATCGAGCAGAACTTTCCGATGGTGGTGTAGGTGATCTGCGCATCGTTGACGACATAGGAGTAATCACCCATCGCCACTTCATGCAGGATGGTGCGCGCGCCGACCTCGGTATAGGCGCCGAGCCTCGTCTCGTGCAGTGTGGCCGAAGGGTCGATGGTCGGCTGAATCGAAAGAGCTTTGGCTGCCATATCGTATCCAGGGCGTGGGCGGAGCGTTCCTCTTCGAGCGGTTTGATGACGATGTCATGACGTAGCGATGACAGGGGATGAGCTGTGGAGGATCGCCGCACCGCAACGCTGATGTCACACAAGTGTCAAGCGCCGGCGTTAGCGGTGGGCCCCAGCTACTCTGGAGCCCTGCATGCTGGTGGTTGAAGGTCTGACGTGCCGCTTCGGCGCAAAAGCCGCGGTGGACGACGCTTCGTTTCAAATCTCTCCCGGCGGTTTCGTCGGTGTGATCGGACGTTCCGGTGCCGGCAAATCGACGCTGCTCCGGGCCGTCAACCGCCTGGTGACCCCGACCCAGGGCAGGATCCTGTTCGACGGTCTCGACGTCACTGCGCTGCGCGGCAAGGAGCTGCGTCAGTGGCGGGCGCGTTCGGCGATGATCTTCCAGCAGTTCAACCTGGTCGGCCGGCTCGATGTCCTGACCAATGTCCTGATGGGGCGCCTCGCCACGATGCCGGCCTGGCGCTCGCTCTCGCAAATCTGGCCGGAACAGGACAAGGCGCTGGCGATGTCTGCGCTGGAACAGTTCGACATCGCGACGCTCGCCGCGCAGCGCGCCGACCAGCTCTCCGGCGGCCAGCAGCAGCGCGTCGCGATCGCCCGGGCCCTGGTGCAGCAGCCCGACATCATCCTCGCCGACGAGCCGATCGCCTCGCTCGATCCACGCAACACCAAGATCGTGATGGATGCGCTGCTGCGCATCAACAAACATTTCGGCATAACGGTGCTCTGCAACCTGCATTCGCTCGATCTCGCGCGCAGCTATTGCGACCGCCTGATCGGCATGGCCGCCGGCCGCGTGGTGTTCGACGGCGCACCGTCCGCGCTGACCGACCGCGTGGCGCGCGAGCTCTACGATCTCGAAGCCGCCGACGTCATGGGCGGCGCGCCCGTCCC
Source organism: Bradyrhizobium sp. CCGE-LA001 (assembly GCF_000296215.2). Taxonomy (NCBI): domain Bacteria; kingdom Pseudomonadati; phylum Pseudomonadota; class Alphaproteobacteria; order Hyphomicrobiales; family Nitrobacteraceae; genus Bradyrhizobium; species Bradyrhizobium sp. CCGE-LA001. The sequence goes on from NZ_CP013949.1 coordinate 871,112, forward strand.
GGCGCCCGAGGGCGTTCCGGCACTCGGAACGGCTGCGGCTGCCTGAGCCGCGTTGCGTTGCAAGTGTTTGCGTCAACCGACCCCAACTGATGATGAAGAGGGTATCATGCTCACTCGTAGATTAGTCCTCGCCGGCGCCGCTGCGCTCGCTTTTACGGCCTCCGCCTCGGCCAACGACTGGAAGGCCAAATATCCCGAGCTGACCTTCGCGGTCGTCCCGGCCGAGAACGCCTCCGGCGTGACCGAGCGCTGGGCGCCGTTCGTCAGCTATCTCTCCAAGGAACTGGGCGTGAAGGTCACGCTGCGCATTGCCAACGACTACGCCGCCGTCATCGAAGGCCAGCGCGCCGGCAACATCCAGATCGCGAGCTACGGCTCGGCCTCGTTCGCCCGCGCCCGCCTGACCGGCGTCAAGACCGACGCCTTCGCCAACGACATCAACGCCGACGGTTCGACCGGTTATTACTCGGTGTTCTTCGTCAAGGCAGGCAGCGCCTACAAGAAGATCGACGACCTCAAGGGCAAGAACCTCGGCCTCGTCGACCCCAACTCGACCTCCGGCAACAACGTGCCGCGCTTTGAACTCGACAAATTGGGCATCCACGACGCCGACACCTATTTCAGCAAGGTTGTCTTCACCGGCAGCCACGAGAACGCGATGCTGGCGCTGGCGCAGGGCACGGTCGACGTCGCCGCCAACCAGTGGACCAGCGACAACGATTCCACGCTGGCGCAGATGCTGACCAAGGGCATGCTGAAGAATGCCGACGGCTCGCCGATGAAGAAGGACGATTTCCGCATCGTCCACAAATCGGCGCCGATCATCAACGGACCCTACGCCTATAATTCCGATCTGCCCGATGACGCCAAGGCCGCCATCGCCAAGGCGTTCTTCGATGCGCCGACCAAGGACAAGGCCGCATTCGATCGTCTCTCCGACGGCCAGAAGAAGGGCTTCCATGCCGCCACGACCAAGGATTGGGATGGCACGATCGAGCTGATCAAGTTCGTCGATGCGCTACGCAAGAAGAAGGCGTCCTGATCTCAGGGCGATGCAACTGGAGCCGGGTCGATGGGCCCGGCTCTTTCTCTTTTTTGCGAGCCAATTCCTGACAAGATGACCGTCGCGGTTTCGATCCTTCCCGAGCAGCAGCTCGCCGTGCTCAACGCGGCCTATCGCCAGGCGGTCGCGCGCAGGCGATGGCGCCTCTTTCTGGGAACGGTGGTGTTCGCCGCGGCGCTCTTTCTCGCCGCGGTCGGCGCCGAAGTGAATCTGCGGACGCTGTTCACCTATTTCGGCAACTTCGTCAGCTATTTCGACCGCATCCTCACGCTCGACAGCGGCCAGCGGGTCTGGACCGATGTCGGCGAGTGGCTGTGGGGCTGGCGCAAATGGCTGAAGATGCTGGCCGAGACGCTGCTAATCTCCTATGTCGGCACGCTGATCGGCGCGACCTTCGCCTTCATCCTGAATTTCTTCGCGGCCGAGAACACCTCGCCGGCGCCCTGGCTGCGCTTCGTGGTGCGGCGTCTGCTCGAATTCGCCCGCACCGTTCCCGGCATCGTCTTCGCACTGGTCTTCGTCATCGCCTTCGGGCTCGGTCCGATGGCGGGCGTGCTCGCGATCGCCATCCACTCCACCGGTGCGCTCGGCAAGCTGTTCTCGGAGATCGTCGAGAATGCCGACATGAAGCCGGTCGAGGGCATCCGATCCACCGGCGCGAGCTGGCTCGCCTGCATGCGCTTTGCCGTGGTGCCGCAGGTGACCGCGGGCTATGCCAGCTATGCGCTGCTGCGCTTCGAGATCAACGTCCGCGAGGCCTCGGTGATGGGTTTCGTCGGTGCCGGCGGCATCGGCCAGGAGCTCGTCGTCGCGATCCGCAAGTTCTATTACTCCGACGTCAGCGCGATCCTGCTCACCATCATCGTCACCGTCTTCGTCATCGACATCACCACCGGCTGGCTGCGCGGCCGCCTGTTCGGCAAGGAGGCGCGGGCGTGACGAAGCAGGAGGTCGACACGCGAGAGATGCGTGCGCGCTACCCTGATGTGTTCGACCGGCCCGCCTCGGCGCGGCTGGCGACGCCTGCAATGATCGTGGCGGCGTTCGCGATTCTCATCTACGGCCTGGTCGATCTCGACTTCTCGCCGTCACGCTTCGTCGCCGGCCTTAGTCAGCTCGGCTGGATCGGCCGGATGATGATCCCGCCCGATCCGGGCTCCTCGCTGCCGGTCTACCTGAAGGCGCTGGGCGAGACGCTGTCGATCGCGCTGCTCGGCACCACGCTCGCCGCCATCTTCGCGCTCCCCGTCAGTCTGCTCGCCGCGCGTAACGTGGTGGCGTCGAAAATTCTGCGTTTCCCCGTCCGCCGTGTCCTCGATTCGATCCGCGGCGTCGACACGTTGATCTGGGCGCTGGTCTGGATCAACGTGGTCGGGCTCGGCCCGTTCGCCGGCGTGCTCGCCATCGCGGTCGCGGATTTCGGCGCGTTCGGCAAGCTGTTCTCGGAGGCGATCGAAGGCGCCGACCAGAAGCAGGTCGAAGGCATCCGGGCCTCCGGCGGCAGCGCACTGCACGAGATCCGCTTCGGCCTGTTGCCGCAGGTCCTGCCGGTGATCGCAGGCCAGGTGCTCTATTTCATCGAATCCAACACCCGCTCGGCCACCATCATCGGCATCGTCGGCGCGGGCGGCATCGGCCTCCAGCTCGCCGAGCAGATCCGCGTGCTCGAATGGCAGAAGGTGTCGTTCCTGATCCTGATGATTCTGGTCGCGGTCGCCGCGATCGATTTCATCTCGAGCAAGCTGCGCTTCGCGATCATCGGCAGGCGAGCTATCGCCTGAACGATGGTGCTCGCCGCGGACCTCCACTTCCCTTCTCCCCTTGTGGGAGAAGGTGGCGCGAAGCGCCGGATGAGGGGTATGCCTCCCCAAACTCAGACTAACATTCGCGGAGACGTACCCCTCACCCGTCTCGCCGCTGCGCAGCGAGCCACCCTCTCCCGCAAGGGGGGAGGGGAAGAAGCAACTCACCCGTTCTCCACCAGAAACTCCACCCGCTCTGCTGCGAAGCGCGAGTGCTTGGTCACCAGCGGCTTGCCGTCGAGATCGTGGTCGGTCGCATCGACCACCAGGATCGGACGGCCCAGCGCGAGATCCAGCCGTGCGGCGTCGGTCGCGTCGACGATGCCGGCCGTGATCCGCGTCGCGCCGCGGCGATAGTCGCGCACATCATAATGCTCCAGCAGCTTGGTCATGGAGCGCGTCGCCGCAAACACGGTGCCGGCGTCCGGAAACCGCTCCGCTGACAACCATGTGGTGGAGACGCAGATCGGCGTACGATCGGCGAGGCGGATCGCCTCGATCCGCACCAACGGGGCGCCGGTCTTCAATCCCAGTTCCCTCGCCAACTCGCGCGTGGCGACATCGCCGGTCGTCTCGATCAGCCGGCCATGCGGCTCGCGTCCTTCGGCGCCGACGATCTCGGAAAAGCGCGTCCGCGAGCGTAGCGGATAGGCGAGCTTCTGCGCCTCGACATAGGTCCCGCTGCCGCGCTCGGCCCGCACCAGGCCGCGCTCGGCAAGCGCCGCCAGCGCGCGCCGCACTGTGTGGCGGTTCACGCGATAGGTTTCCGCGATCTCCACTTCGCCCGGCAGCTTGTCGCCGGCGGCAAAGCGGCCGTCGGCGATGCCGCGCTCGATGCCGTCGGCAACGAGGCGCCACAACGCAACGCCCGACGATGCAGTGTCTTGCATGCTCATATCGCTGGTCAGCCTAGCCCGAAAATCACGGCTTTGTCACGAAACAGTCATGGCGCTCCCGTATGAAGTTGTCTAGTATCATAGACAACTTCATGGCGGCAAGATCGGTGAGGCGGTGACCCAGCACAACAACCAGCAAGCCCAGCGCAAGGCCGCGATGGCCGTGCTGGCGCACGCGGAGGCGGGCGAGATCGCCGCCCGCCTCCGCAACTTGGCCCTGCCGGAGCATCAGGATCTGCGCGCACCGGAAAACGGTCTCGTCATGCTGCGCGGCCGAATCGGCGGCGACGGTGCGCCGTTCAACCTCGGCGAAGCCACCGTGTCGCGCGCCGCGGTGCGGCTCGCCAGCGGCGAGGTCGGCTTCGGCTACACGCTAGGCCGCGACGGTGAAAAGGCGCGGTTGATCGCGCTGTGCGATGCGCTGGTGCAATCCGGTGATTTCGGCTCGGCTGTCGAGCGCGACGTTATCGCCCCGTTGCGCGAGCAGCTTATGATTCGCCGCGAACAGGCCGCGGCCGAGACCGCCGCGACGAAGGTTGATTTCTACACCATGGTGCGCGGTGAGGGCTGAGATCATGACCACGATTGCGGAACTGCCGCCAGGTTTCGCCGACAAGGTGCTGTCGGCGCAGTCGACCTTTCGTTCGGTGATGGACGCGATGGCGCGGCCGGGTTCGGTCCAGCGCATCGTGCCGATGGCGGGAGCGCCCGCGGCGATTATGCGCGGCACCGCCGCGATCGCGCTGACGCTGTTCGATCACGACACGCCGCTCTGGCTCGATGTGGGCATGGCGGAAAGCTCCGACGTTGTGAAATGGCTCAAGTTCCACACCGGTGCGCCGGTGGTGCATGACACCTCGATCGCGAGCTTCGCCTTGATGAGTGACGGCGCGGCGCTGCCCCCGCTCGAGCGTTTCGCGCTCGGCACCAGCGAATATCCCGATCGCTCGACCACCTTGATCCTCCAGGTCGATCGTCTGGATGCGGGCCGCAGCTTCGAGTTGCGCGGCCCTGGCATCGATGGCGTTGCGACGCTGCAGGCGTCGGTCAAACCGTTCGACCTGTTCGAGCGCCTGAGCATGAACGAGGCGCTGTTTCCACGCGGCATCGACGTGGTGCTGGTCGCCGATGATGCCGTGGTCGCGATCCCCCGCACCACGCGCGTCGTGAGCAAGGGAAGCTGAAAGCATGTATGTCGCAGTCAAAGGCGGCGAACGCGCCATCGAGAACGCCCATCGCCTGCTTGCAAACGCCCGGCGGGGAGACCCCAGTGTCCCCGAAGTTACGCTCGAGCAAATCTCGGAGCAGCTCGGCCTTGCCGTCGATCGCGTCATGAGCGAAGGCTCGCTCTATGACCGCGAGCTTGCTTCGCTCGCCATCAAGCAGGCGCGCGGCGATCTGATCGAGGCGATCTTCCTGGTCCGCGCGTTCCGCGCAACGCTGCCGCGCTTCGGCGCCAGCGAGCCGGTCGACACCGGCGCCATGCGGGTGCAGCGGCGGGTGTCCTCGACATTCAAGGATATCCCCGGCGGCCAGATCCTCGGGCCGACCTTCGACTATACCCATCGCCTGCTCGATCCCTCGCTCGCCGAAGGCTTCGTGCCGGAGGCGCCGGCGACGGCCGAAGCCTCCACCGCGGCGACGCCGCGCGTGACGGATATACTCGGCCGCGATGGATTGATCGAATCCTCGCCGCGAGCCGAGGAGGGCGCCAGCGTCGGCGATCTCACCCGTGAGCCGCTGAACTTTCCGGCGGACCGCGACCTGCGCCTGCAAAATCTGGCCCGCGGCGACGAGGGCTTCCTGCTGGCGATGGGCTATTCCACCCAGCGCGGCTATGGCCGCAACCATCCCTTCGCCGGTGAGATCCGGTTCGGCGAGGTCGAGGTCGAATTCTTCGCCGAAGACGTCGGCTTCGCCGTGCCGCTCGGCTCGATCGAGCTGACCGAGTGCCAGATGGTCAACCAGTTCAAGGGCTCGGTGACGGAAGCGCCGTGCTTCACCCGCGGCTATGGCCTCGCCTTCGGCCAGAGCGAGCGCAAGACCATGTCGATGGCGCTGGTCGACCGCGCGCTGCGTGCCCGCGAGCTCGGCGAAGAGGCGCTCGCTCCCGCGCAGGACGAAGAATTCGTGATGTCGCATTCGGACAACGTGCAGGCGACCGGCTTCGTCGAGCATCTCAAGCTGCCGCATTATGTCGACTTCCAGTCTGAGCTCGGCCTGCTTCGCAAGTTGCGGAAGGAATTTGCCGAAGCCAATGCGCCCGATGCCATGAAGGAGGCCGCGGAATGAACGCGCCTGCCTATAATTTCGCCTATCTCGACGAGCAGACCAAGCGGATGATCCGCCGCGCGATCCTGAAAGCGATCGCGATCCCCGGCTATCAGGTGCCGTTCGCTAGCCGCGAGATGCCGATGCCCTATGGCTGGGGCACCGGTGGCGTGCAGGTCACGGCCGCGATCCTCGGTCCTGACGATGTGCTGAAAGTGATCGACCAGGGCTCCGACGACACGACCAACGCGATCTCGATCCGCAAGTTCTTTGCCAAGACTGCGGGCGTTGCCACGACCACGGCGACGAATGATGCGACCGTGATCCAGACCCGCCACCGCATTCCCGAGGCGGAGCTGAACGCGAATCAGGTGTTGGTCTATCAGGTGCCGATCCCCGAGCCCTTGCGCTTTCTCGAGCCGCGCGAGACCGAGACGCGGCGCATGCATGCGCTGGCCGAATACGGGCTGATGCATGTGAAGCTCTATGAGGATATCGCGCGGTTCGGTCATATCGCGACCGCCTATGCCTATCCGGTCAAGGTGAACGCACGTTACGTGATGGACCCGTCGCCGACGCCGAAATTCGACAATCCCAAGATGGACAATTGCGCGGCGCTGCAGCTGTTCGGCGCCGGCCGCGAGAAGCGCATCTATGCGATCCCGCCCTACACGCAGGTGGTGTCGCTCGATTTCGAGGACCACCCCTTCGAGCCCTACCGCTTCAACGCGCCTTGCGCGCTGTGCGCGGCGGAGAACTCCTATCTCGACGAGATCGTCACCGACGACAAGGGCGGCCGCATGTTCGTGTGCTCCGACACTGATTATTGCGAGGGCCGCCAGGCCGCCGGCCATCACGGCAGCCTCAGCGCCGCGCCGTACAAGGAGAAGGCGGGCTCCCATGGTTGATACGCTTGAGAATGATCAGCCGCTTCTGATCGCGGACAAGCTCAGCAAGTCGTTCGGACGCATCGCAGCCTGTCGCGACGTGTCGTTCTCGCTCTATCCCGGCGAGGTGCTGGCGATCGTCGGCGAGTCCGGCTCGGGTAAGTCGACGCTGCTGCAAATGCTGTCGGGCCAGCTCGCCCCGAGCGCAGGTCACGTCTCCTACCGGATGCGCGATGGCATCACCCGCGATCTCACGACGCTGGGCGAGGCCGAGCGGCGCTTCCTGTTCCGCACCGATTGGGGCTATGTGCACCAGGATCCCGCACAGGGCCTGCGCATGGCGGTGTCGGCCGGCGCCAATGTCGGCGAGCGGCTGATGGCGGTCGGCTGGAATCACTACGGCCGCATCCGCGATACCGCGTCCGACTGGCTCACCCGCGTCGAGATCGACACAGCCCGCATCGACGACGCGCCGCGGACCTATTCCGGCGGCATGCGCCAGCGGCTCCAGATCGCGCGCAACCTCGTCACGGAGCCACGGTTGGTGTTCATGGACGAGCCGACGGGCGGGCTCGATGTCTCGGTTCAGGCCCGCCTGCTCGACCTCCTGCGCGGCCTGGTCGCGGAGCTGCACCTCGCCGTCATCATCGTCACGCACGACCTCGCGGTCGCGCGTCTGTTGTCGCACCGTGTGATGGTGATGAAGGGCGGCCGCGTCATCGAGACCGGCCTCACCGATCAGGTGCTCGACGATCCTCGCGAGCCCTATACCCAGCTCCTCGTCTCCTCGATCCTGCCGCCATGAACTTTCCCAGATGAGTGTTCCGATGACTGCCATGATCGACGTCACTGATGCCCGAAAGACCTTCACGATGCACCTGCAGGGTGGCATCGAACTGCCCGTCGTCAGCGGCGTGACCTTTCACGTCAATCCGGGTGAATGCGTCGTGCTGTCGGGCCCTTCGGGCGCCGGCAAATCGTCGATCCTGAAGATGATCTTCGGCAATTACCGCTGTGATTCGGGGCGCATCGGCATCCGCCATCGCGGCGCGGTGATCGATCTCGCCAGCGCCGAGCCGCGCCAGGTGCTCAATGTCCGCCGCTCCACCATCGGCTATGTCAGCCAGTTCTTGCGCGCCGTGCCGCGGGTAGCCACGATCGACGTCGTGGCCGAGCCCTTGATCGTGAATGGCATGTCGCGGGCCGATGCGCAGGCCCGCGCCGGCAACCTGCTTCATCGTCTCAACATCCCCGAGCGCCTCTGGCAACTGCCGCCCGCGACCTTCTCCGGCGGCGAGCAGCAGCGCGTCAACATCGCGCGCGGCTTCATCTCGGACCTGCCGATCCTGCTGCTGGACGAGCCGACCGCTTCGCTCGACGCCGCCAACCGCGCCGTCGTGGTCGAGCTGGTCGCCGAAAAGAAACGCCAGGGTGTCGCCATGGTCGCCATTGTCCATGACGACGAAATCCGTCATCTGATTGCGGACCGCATCGTCGACGTCACCAGCTTCGCCGCCGCGGCCTGAGGAAAATGGACATGAACGCCAAGGACATTGTCATCGCAAATGCCAGGGTCGTGCTCGCCGACCGGGTGATCGAGCAGGGCTGGCTCGCGCTCGTCGGTGGCCGCATCGCCGAGATCGGCGAGGGTAGGGCGCCCGCCGGCGCCGAGGATGCCGGCGGCGATCTGGTCATGCCGGGCTTGATCGAGCTCCACACCGATCATCTCGAAGCGCACTATGTGCCGCGTCCGAAGGTGTTCTGGAATCCGGTCGCGGCCGTCATCTCCTATGACGGCCAGCTCGCCACATCGGGCATCACCACGGTGTTCGATTCGCTCCGGGTCTGGCGCGAGGACGGCGCCGAGGAGGTCGACGGCCGTTCCGGCGTGCTCGCCGCCGCGATCACGACCGCGCGCGATGCCAATTTGTTGCGCGCCGATCACTTCCTGCATCTGCGCTGCGAGATCCCGATGCCGAGCGTGGTCGAGGAAGCCAAGGAGCTGATCGACCGACCCGACGTCAAGCTGATGTCGCTGATGGATCACACCCCCGGCCAGCGCCAGTTCCGCGACGAGGTGAAGTTGCGCGACTATTACCGCGGCAAGGGCGGCGGCAAGACCGACGCCGAGCTCGACGAGCTGTTCGCCAAGCGCTTCGAGTATCAGAAGCAATATGCCGCAGCCAACATGCGCGAGATCGTGGCGCTGGCGCAGGCGTACAAGATCCCGCTTGCCAGCCACGACGACACCACCGAGGAGAACGTCGCGGACGCCGTGCGCGACGGCGTCGCGGTGGCGGAATTCCCGACCACGCTGGAAGCCGCGCGCGGCCTGCATCAGGCCGGCATCGACATCCTGATGGGCGCGCCCAACGTCGTGCGCGGCGGTTCGCACTCCGGCAACATCGCCGCGGTCGATCTCGCCCGCGAAGGCCTGCTCGACATCCTGTCGTCTGACTACATCCCGTCGAGCCTGCTGATGGGGGCGCTGCAGCTGCCCGAGCACGTGCCGGCGATCAGCCTTCCCGCCGCGATCCGCACCGTGACGAAGGCGCCCGCCGATGCCGTCGGCCTCACCGACCGCGGCGAGATCGCGATGGGCAAGCGCGCCGATCTGATCCGCGTGCATGTCGCCGGCAGCGTTCCCGTGGTCCGCAGCGTCTGGCGGGAAGGACACCGCGTCGCATGAGCGAGACCGCCGCCACGGCGCAGGATGCAGCAGGCGGGATCGGTTCCGGCCGGCTCGTGCTCGTGGTCGGCCCCAGCGGTGCCGGCAAGGACACGCTGCTGCGGTTGGCACGGGCGGCGTGCGTCGACGACCACGACATCGTCTTTCCGCGCCGGATCGTCACGCGCGAAGCCTCCGCCGACGAGGACAACGTCGCGGTGGCGCCCCAAGAATTCCGCCGCGCGCGGGAGCACGGCGATTTCGCCATGCATTGGGAAGCACACGGGCATTCCTACGCCTTGCCGGCCCAGATCAACGACGATATCCGCGCCGGACGCACGGTCGTGGTCAACGTTTCGCGCACCGTGCTTGGTGCCCTGCGCCAGGCCTATGCCAACGTCGTCGTAGTCGCGATCACGGCGCCGCCTGACGTGCTGGCGGCGCGGCTTGCCGCGCGGGGGCGCAACAGCGACGGCGACATTGCCGAGCGTCTCACCCGGAGCATCGACGACGCCTCGGCGCATGCCGATGTCACCATCCTCAATGCGGGCAGCGCGGAGTATCACGGCCGCCAGCTCCTGCGCGTGATCAGGAACGAAGGCTGGCAGGAATAGCCGGCGCAACCAGGAGAATGGAATGTCGGTGATCGAAACGGTCGAGCAGCTCGAAGCCATTTACGGTGCCACCAACGACGCCTCGACCGTGAAAGTCGCCGATCATGTCACGCCGCTCTACCGCCTCTTCATCGAGAAGGCGCCATTTGCTGCGCTTGCCACCATCGGTCCTGAAGGCATCGATTGCTCGCCGCGTGGCGATCTGCCCGGCTTCGTCTGCATCCACGATCCCAAGACATTGATGCTGCCGGACCGCCGCGGCAACAACCGCGTCGATTCCTTGCGCAACATCGTGCGCGATCCCAGGGTATCGCTGATGTTTCTGATTCCCGGCTCCGGCAACGCCGTCCGCGCCAATGGCCGCGCGCATCTGTCGATCGACTCCGATCTGCTGGCCTCGTTCAAGGTCGAAGGCAAGGCGCCGCGCAGCGTCATGGTGATGCGTGTGGACGAGATCTACTTTCAATGCGCCCGCGCCATCGTCCGCTCCGACCTCTGGAATCCCGACAAGCGCGTCGATCCGAAGACGCTGCCGACGCCGGGCCAGATCCTCGCCGAGATGAGTGACAACAAGGTCGGCGGCGCGGAGTATGATCGGATCTGGCCGGAGCGAGCCGCCGCGACGATGTGGTGAGTGTTAGCGCTCTCGATCTGCAACTGATCGGTCATGCCCGGGCTTGTCCCGGGCATCCACGTTCTTCGCACCACCTGAAAGGCGTGGATGGCCGGGACAAGCCCGGCCATGACGGTGTAACCTCTAATTAAACGCCATCCCGCCGCTCAGCGCGACGGTCTGCCCGGTCATGTAGGCATTGTCGACCAGCAACATCACGGCCTTCGCTACCTCGTCCGCCGTGCCGAAGCGGCCGAGCGGGATGCGGCTTACGAGCTGCGTCTGTCCGCTCATCATGTCGGTCTCGATCAGCGACGGCGCCACGGCGTTGACGGTGATGCCGTCCTTCACCAGCCGCGCCGCATAGCCTCGCGTGAGGCCCTCCAGCCCGGCCTTGGATGCGTTGTAGTGCGGGCCGATAGACCCCGCGCCGCGCGCGGCTCCGGAAGAAATGTTGACGATGCGACCCCATTTCCGCGCGCGCATCGAGGGCAGAACTTGTTGCGTGCACAGGAAGGCGGATTTCAGATTGACCAGGATGGTGCGGTCAAAATCGTCCTCGGTGAGATCCTCGACGCCGCGCGTGATGGCGATGCCGGCATTGTTGACGAGGATGTCGATGGGCCCGAGCCCGCCCGCCACGCGTTCGATCATGCCGGCCACGGCCTCGGCTTGTGAGACGTCGGCGGCGACGACGATGGCGCGGCCGCCATGCTGGACGATTTCGCCCGCAAGCTGCTCGGCCTGGCCGATCTGTTCGCGGCAGTTGATCGCCACCGCAGCGCCTGATGCCGCCAGCGCGCGACAGACGGCTGCGCCAATCCCGCGCGAGCCGCCGGTCACGAGCGCGGTGCGTCCCTTCAGATCATGCGTCATCGCTGGACCTCCCGGTTCTTCAGTTCTGTGGCCGCAGGAATCCTATCATGCCGGCTGCGGTCCGGGGTTGAACTCATCGCGAGATGAATCCGGCTGCCGGTGCTCGCCGCAGGAGAAGCGCTCCTGCGCCGTCAAAGCAAATATGGACAGCCATTTCATTGACCAATCGCGCCAACCGCTCGATATTCGCGGCATCGAAACTGCTCCTCGAGCCCCCAAGCCGCGATATGAGAATCGATCATCAGCGCAATCAGAACGACATGCAGGCCTGCATGGTGCGGCGCTGTTTCTCGGCGGCAACCGGCGCCTGTTGTTGTTGCTGACCGCCTCCTAGCAGCCTTTCAGCATCGCACAATCCAAGGAACGCCGAGACTTCGGCGAATGAGCAGCCATGTCCCACGCGCAATCAAATGCCTACATCATCGAGGTTCACGACCGAGCCGCTGGCATCATCACGAGAGAAGAGCGCGGTTTCCGCTTCTTCTCCTCCGAGCGCTTGTTCGACAGCCTCGAAGGCCGACAGTTCCGTTCGGCGCGCGAAGCTGAACGCGCCGCCCGTGCGGTGCTCGCGGAGCGGGGCCGGCGTCTGAGCTGATCAGCCCTTGCGGCGCGCTCTGGTGCGTGCCGCCTTCTTGGCGGCGGCGGAGCGGACTTTGGCGCCCTTGGTGTGGCTGGCTTTCCGCGCCGCGGCCGATCGCGATGCGGCGGTTCGCCGGCTTGCGGCGCTCTTGGCCTGCTTCGAGAGCGCGCCCCGTGACGCGGTCGAGCGCGGCTCCTTCTTCAGGACCTTCTCCACGGCGCGCGACACGCGCGGCCGCCGTTTGGGTGTGCGTTTGCCCTGGCCGACCTCATAGGCGTATTTGGCGCTGCGGCGTGTCGACTTTTTGGTTCGACCTTTGCCTGGCGGCGGCAGATCGACGCCGGCACGGCGCGCTTCGGAGAGGCCGATGGCAATGGCCTGTTTGGTCGAGCGCGCGCCGTGTTTGCCTTTCCTGATCTTGTCGATCTGGTCCTTGACGAATTCGCCGGCCTGCGTGCTCGCCGATTTGCCGGCGCGCTTGTCCTGTTTGGCTTTGCGGATGATCTCTTGTCTTGGCATGGGTCGAGTTCCCCTTCTTCGAGTTGAGAGGGATATCTGACCGCAACGCGCAAGGCACAGGATCGATCCGCTCAGTTCCTCAGCGCTGCCAGTAACTCATCCGGACGCTCGGCCATGATCATGTGGCCGGCGCCTGATACCACGACGGTCTTGGCATGCGGGATTGCAGCCGCGAGGGCCTTGCCCGCCTTGGCGGGCGTCATCATGTCCCGTTCGCCAAGAATGAGCGTCGTCGGGACCTTTACGCTCGCGGCGGCTTGCAGCGCATTCGCATAGGCGTTGCAGGCGGACAGATCCCTAAAGAGCACGCCCGGCTCGCAAGCCTTCAGCACGGCCTGGGCGCCGCCATGCATCCACAGACCCGGCGCGAGGCTGCCGCCGAGCTCGGCGTTGAAGCCGAGGCCCCAGATCGAGACCATGTCGTTGGCATCCTGCGAGTTGGCCTCGGCCGCCTTCAAAAGATCGGGGCCGACCGTCATCGTGGCAGCAGTGCCGATCAAGCTCAGCGCCGAAACCTTGTCGGGATGGCGGGCCGCCGTCTCCAGCGAGATCAGCGATCCCATGGAGTGGCCAATCAGGTGCGCCTTTGCAGCTCCTGCCGCATCGAGCAGCGCCGCCGTCCAATCGGCCATCTCGGCGATATCAGAGAGCGAGGGTCCTGCCGAGCGGCCATGGCCGGGCAGATCAGGCGCCAGCACGCCGAAGCCGTGATGGGCGAACCAGCGCGTGTGCAGCGCCCAGGTCGAATGATCGAAGCCGGCGCCGTGGATGAAGACGACCGTGGGCAGCGACTTGTCGAAGTCGCGGCCGCCGGTTGCGGCGAACACCTCGGTGCCGTTGACGGAGAGCTTCATGGCTTAAACCTTCTGCGAGATGCGGAGCGCCTGGGCGAGATCGTCAATGATGTCGCTGGCCGTCTCGATGCCGACCGAGAGCCGCACCAACTCCTCGCCGATGCCGGCGGCCTTGAGCTGCTCGGCATCCATCTGCTGATGCGTGGTCGAGGCGGGGTGGATCACCAGGGTCTTGGCGTCGCCGACATTTGCGAGATGGCTGATCATGCGCAGCTGCTCGATGAATTTGCGCCCCGCGGGCCGCCCGCCCTTGATGCCGAACGAGACGATCGAGCCCGCGCCGCGCGGCAGCAATTGCTTGGCGAGCTGATAGTCGGTGTGATCCTCCAGCGAGGGATGCAACACCCAGTCGACGGCCTTGTTGGCTTTCAACGCCTCCAGCACGAGGTGCGTGTTCTGCATGTGCCGGTCCATGCGCACGCCGAGCGTCTCGACCCCTTGCAGGAGCTGGAACGCGTTGGTCGGCGACAGGCAGGCGCCGAAATCGCGCAAGCCTTCGGTGCGCGCCCGCATGATGAAGGCGGCGCTGCCGAACTGCTCGTCGAAGACGATGCCGTGATAGCCGCCATAGGGCTCGGTCAGCACGCCGAACTTGCCGGACCCGCGCCAGTCGAAACGGCCGCCATCGACGATGGCGCCGCCGATCGCGATGCCGTGGCCGCCGATCCACTTGGTCGCCGAATGCATGACGATGTCGGCCCCGAGCTCGATCGGGCGGCTGAGATAGGGCGTGGCGAAGGTGTTGTCGATCAGCAGCGGAATCCTCGCCTCATGCGCGATCGCCGCGACCTTGGGAATGTCGAGCACTTCCAGCCCGGGATTGCCGATGGTCTCGCCAATCACGAGCTTGGTATTCGGCTTGAGCGCGCTGCGGAACGCGTCGAGGTCGCGCGGCTTGACGAAGGTCGTGGTGATGCCGAAGCGCGGCAGCGTGTGCGCCAAGAGGTTGATGGTGCCGCCATAGAGCGAGCTCGACGCCACGATGTGGTCGCCGGCATTGAGCAGCGTCGCGATGGCCAGATGCAGCGCGGCCATGCCGCTGGCGGTGCAGATCGCGCCGACGCCGCCTTCCAGCGCCGCAAGCCGCTCCTCCAGCACACCCGTGGTCGGATTGGAGATGCGCGTATAGATGTGGCCAGCGCGCTCCAAATTGAACAGCGCCGCGGCGTGATCGGAATCCTGGAACACGTAGGAGGTGGTCTGGTAAATCGGCACCGCGCGGGCGCCGGTTGCGGGATCCGGATGCTGGCCCGCATGCAGGCTCAGGGTCTCGAAGGCAGGCGGTTTCGGCGCGGGCATGCGTGGCCTCGTTGGCGGTCGGCGATGGTGGTTCTTGTGCCACAGATGGCATGCGGCGTCAGCCCATTGACAGCGCCGCCTTAACCCCCGATCGCCTGCTCGATGATCCGCGCCTCGCGCAGCAATATCTCGGCGACCTCCTGCTCGCGGCGGGGACCGAGCCTCGTGCGAACGGCAGAGACCGTCATCGCCGCCGCCGGCTGGCCGTCCGCCGTCTTGATCCAGGTCGAGATCGATTTCGTGCCCTGCACGAGGCCGATCTCCCGCTTGCCGTAGCCCAGCCGTCTTGCGGCCGTCACCTCGCCCATCACCGTCGCCACATCGGTCCGGTAGGCCTCGAACCTCTTCTCGTTCGCCGCGACGATCTTGCGCGCGTCCTGTGCCGGCATCGCGGCGAGGATCGCAACACCCGCGCTGGAGACGCCGAGCGGCCGGCGCGCGCCGACCTCGATCGACAGCACCTGGATCGGATAGACCCCGATCCTGCGGTCGACGCACAGCGTGTCGTTGCCGGTGCGCACCGTCAGGAACAGCGTGTCGCCGATCTCGGAGGAGGCGCGCCGCAGCGATGGATTGGCGGCAACCAACAGCCGCGACGGCCGCGGACGCGCGAGCGCCAGCTCCGGCACCTGGTTGCCGATCGCATAGCGGCCGGTCCGCTCGTGCCGCTCGACGATGCCTTCCTCGATCAGCACGTGGACGATGCGATGCACGGTCGGGCGGGTGAGGCCGGTGGCCCGGACCACTTCGGCCAGGGGAACGCCGTCCTCGCGCCCTGCGGCCAAAATGCGCAGCACGGCGAGCGCGCGGCGGATCGCCTGCGCGCCCTCGCGCGGTTCTGTTGCATTGCGAGCGAGTGCCGTTCTGTCCATAATATGGACAAGAACGCCACAATTCTCTCGACAGAACAAGCACGCATTTGAAGATTGCGCCGAGGTCGGATTGCCCCGCACGACGTCAGGGCACCGAAGGAATTTGGAAGCGCTGCTGGGAGGTTAACATGAGATTAATCTGGATTGGCATTGCCGCCGTGGCGGCGATGCTGGCGGGGCCCGCCTCTGGCCAGGAATGGCCGGCGCGCAACGTCAAGCTGATCGTGCCCTATCCGGCCGGCGGCAATGTCGACAGCGCGGCGCGCATCATCGCCGACAAGCTCCAGGAAAAGCTCGGCCAGCCCTTCGTCATCGAGAACAAGGCCGGCGCTGGCGGCATGATCGCGGGCGAGGCCTTCGCGAAATCCGCGCCCGACGGCTACACGCTGTTCGTCGGCGCCAACGGCCCGGTGCTGTTCGCGACCGAGATCAACAAGCGCGAAGCCTATAATTGGAAGAAGGATTTCCTGCCGATCTCGACGATCTCGATGACGCCGCTGGTGCTCGAGGTGCATCCCTCGGTACAGGCGACGAGCTTCAAGGAATTCATCGACCTCGCCAAGCGCGAGCCCGGAAAGCTGACCATGGCCTCGCCCGGTCCCGGCACCACCAACCATCTGCTCAGCGAGCTGATGCAGTCGAATCTCGGACTGCAATGGGTCACCGCGCATTACCGCGGCAACGCGCCGGCGATCAACGATCTGCTCGGCGGCCAGGTGCAGTTCGCATTCGACCAGCTCACGGTCAGCCTCCAGCACATCAAGGCCGGCCTGTTCCGTCCGCTGGCGGTCACCAGCCCGCATCGCCTGAAATCACTGCCCGACGTGCCGACCTTCGCCGAGCTCGGCTACAAGGATTTCGACGGCCAGACTTTCACCGGCCTGTTCGCGCCCGCGGGTACGCCGGCACCAATTGTCGACAAGCTGCACACGACGCTGGTCGCGATCCTCAAGGACCCGGCCATTGCTGACAAGTTCGAGAAGCTCGGCGGCGAAGCGACCGTGATGACGCCCGACGAGTTCAAGGCCTATCTCGCGCGTGAGGACGCCAAGTGGATTCCGGTCGTGCGCAAGGCCAACATCAGGGCTGATTGATCGATGCGGATCGATCCCACCGAGCTCGGCGCGGAGCGCATCTACCGGCTGATGACCGGCATCGTGGTGCCGCGCCCGATCGCGTGGGTCACCAGCCTGTCGCGCAGCGGCGTGCTCAACCTCGCGCCGTTCAGCGCCTTCACCTTCGTCTCGCAGAAGCCGCCGATGCTGGCCATCAGCGTCGGCCGCAAGGGCGCCGACTACAAGGACACCGCGCACAACATCCTCGATACCGAGGAATATGTAATCCACATCGCCGATACGCCGCTGATGAATGCGGTGCACGACTCATCGGTCGAGCACCCCCCTGCAATCAGCGAGGTCGAGCATCTCGGTCTGGAAACGCTACCTTCCGAGCGCATCAAGGTGCCCAGGCTCGCCGCAGCACCGGTCGCGATGGAATGCCGCTTCCGCCAGTGCCTCGAATTCGGCGATGCCAAGAGCCGGCTCATCGTCGGCGAGGTCGTGATGTTCCATCTGCGCGACGGTCTCGTGAATGACGGCAAGGTCGAGACGAAAGCGCTCGACCCGATCGCGCGCATCGGCGGCCCGCGCTACGCCCGGCTCGGCGAGATCGTGACACTCAACACCGTGTTCCAGACGCCGAAATCGAAAGACTGAGTGCGCGGGCCGGTCATCCCGCCCAGCCGCCTCGAGATCATCGGAGGAAATGACTATGCGACTGCTGAGCTATCTCCTGGACGGAGCGCCGCGCTACGGCGCGGCCGTCGACGGCGGCGTGGTCGATCTGACCAGGCGCATCGGCCGCGACTATTCCGACGTGAAGGCATTGATTGCGGCCAACGCGCTCGCTGATGCGCAGGAAGCGGTGGCCGGGCAAAAGCCCGATTACGCGCTGGACAAGCTCGTCCTGCTGCCGCCGGTGCTGGCGCCGGAAAAGCTCTGGTGCATCGGCGTCAACTACGCCGAGCGCAATGCGGAGTATAAGGACAATTCGGACCTGCCCAAATATCCCAGCCTGTTCGTGCGCAGCATGTCATCGATGACCGGCTCCGGCCAGCCGCTGGAGAAGCCCAAGGTCTCGGAGCAGCTCGACTATGAAGGCGAGCTCGTCATCGTGATCGGGCAGGGCGGCCGCCACATCCCGCGTGAGCAGGCGTGGTCGCACATCTTTGGCATGACGCTGTGCAACGAGGGCACGATCCGCGACTGGCTGCGCCACGGCAAGTTCAATGTCACGCAGGGCAAGAATTTCGACCGCTCCGGCAGCATCGGCCCGTGGATCGTCACGTCGGACGAGCTCGATCCGCGCGGTCCGCACGACATCGTCACGCGCGTCAACGGCGAGGTGCGGCAGCAGGACACCACCGAGCGGCTGATGTTCCCGTTCGATTTCCTCATCTCTTATCTCTCGACCTTCGCGACGCTGAAGCCCGGCGACATGATCGTGACGGGCACGCCGACCGGGGCGGGCGCTCGCTTCGACCCGCCGCGCTGGCTCAGGGCGGGTGACGTCGTCGATGTCGAATCCAGCCGCATCGGCGTGCTGCGCAACACCGTGGCCGCGGAGCATTAGACCATGCTGGATACCGCCACGATCGAACGCCTCGCCGCGCGCCTCGATGAAGCCGAGCGCACGAAATCGCTGATCCCGATGTTCACGAAGGAATATCCCGATTTCAGCATCGAGGATGCCTACGCCATCCAGCGCGCCTGGACCAAGCTCCAGCTCGGCCGCGGCCGCGTCATCAAGGGCCACAAGATCGGCCTGACCTCGAAGGCGATGCAGAACGCAGTCGGCATCAACGAGCCCGATTACGGCGTGTTGTTCGCCGACATGTTCTACGCCGACGCCACGCCAATCCCGTTCGACCGTTTCCATGCGCCGCGCATCGAGGTCGAGCTCGCCTTCGTGCTGAAGGCGCCGCTGCGCGGGCCCGACTGCACCATCTTCGACGTGCTCAATGCCACCGACTACGTCACCCCCGCTCTGGAGATCCTGGAGACGCGCATGCATCGCGTCGATCCCGAGACCGGCAGGACCCGCAAGGTGATGGACACGATCTCGGACAACGCGGCCAATGCCGCGCTGGTGCTCGGCGGCCGTCCCTTCCGTCCCTTGGATGCGGATTTGCGCTGGATCGGCGCGCTCTTGTTCCGCAACGGCGAAGTCGAGGAAACCGGGCTTGCCGCGGGCGTGCTCAATCATCCCGCCAACGGCATCGCCTGGCTCGCCAATCGCCTGGCGCCGCACGACGAGCATCTCGCCGCCGGCGAGTTGGTGCTGGCGGGGTCGTTCACGCGTCCGGTCGACATCCGCCGCGGCGACACCTTCCATGCCGATTACGGCGCGTTCGGCTCGGTGTCGTGCCGGTTCGTCTGAAGCAACAACAAGCAGGGAGCGCACCATGACGAGTCAATCGCGGCGCAGAAGCATTCACATCGGCGGCTTCAAGCACGTCAATCCGATTCCGAACGCCTGCCGCATCGGCAATCTCGTGATGTCAGGCGTCATCCTCGGCCGCGATCCCGCGACCAATGCGATGCCCGAAAGCCTCGACGCGCAATGCGCCAACATGTTCGCGCATATGAAGGCGACGGTGGAAGCCGCCGGCGGCACCACGGATGACATCATCAAGATGACGGTGTGGCTGAAGGACCGCACGCAGCGCGGGCCGGTCAATGTCGAGTGGCTCAAGATGTTTCCGGACGAGCATTCGCGCCCAGCGCGCCACGCGCTGCCGATGGACAAGATGGACGGCGGCGCGCTGGTGCAGTGCGACTTCACCGCCGTGATCGACTGAAGGAGCGCCTGCATGCCGACCTATCTGCCGTTCGATCCCAATCCGCGACGCCCGGTCAAGGCTCCGCCGCCGAAGACCATCGACAGTCAGTTTCACGTGCTGGGCCCGATCGAGAAGTATCCGGAACGTCCGGGTGCGGCCTATCGGATGCCGACCGCGACCTGGGAAGCGGCGCTGCGCATGCACAAGCAGCTCGGCATCGAGCGCGGCATCATCGTGCAGACCACCACTTACGGCGCCGACCATGCCGTCGTGCTCGACGGGCTCAAAGCGATGGGCCCGAACTATCGCGGCTGCGCCAACGCGCTGGTGTTCGCCGAGGCGAACGATGCCTATCTCGCCAAGCTGCATGACGCCGGCGTCCGCGGCGCGCGCTTCAGCTTTCGCCAGGAGCTCGGCGCGGTGCTGTCGGATGCCGACTTCGCCCGCGCCATCGCCCGCATCCGCGAGCTCGGTTGGTACGCAAAGATCCAGCCGGAGAAGGACGGCATCATGTCCAGCGTCGCCAAATACGAGAATCTCGACGTGCCCGTGTTGATCGACCACATGGCGCGGCCAGATCCGGAAGCCGGCAAGAACGATCCGAATTTGCGCAAGATGCTGGAGCTGCTCGAGAAGGGCAATTTCTGGGTCATGCTGTCGCTCGGCGAGAAGACCTCGAAGGCCGGTCCGCCCTATGACGACGTCATCCCGATCGCGCGCGCCTATATCGAGGCTGCCCCCGACCGCTGCGTCTGGGCCAGCGACTGGCCGCACCCGGTCTCGGTGAAGCAGCCGCCGAACGATGCCGACCTGCTCGAGCTGATGTACCGCTACGCGCCCGACCAGGCCGAGCTGGAGAAGATACTGGTGCACAATCCAGCCAGGCTGTTCGGGTTTACGGATTAGACAGCCCCGCCGTCATTGCGAGGAGCGAAGCGACGAAGCAATCCAGACTGTTTCTGCGGAGGCAGGCTGGATTGCTTCGCTTCGCTCGCAATGACGAGCACGATCCCGCTCACACCACCGGCTGCTTCGCCAATCTCTCCCGCACCTCCGCCGCGATCTCGAACGAGCGCAGCCGCGCGGAATGGTCGTAGATCTGCCCCGTCGTCATCAGCTCGTCCGCGCCGGTCTCGAGGATCAGCGTCTTCAGCCTCTCTTCCACCAAGGCCGGCGAGCCCACCGCCGAGCACGATAGCGACTGCGCAACGCCGGCCTTCTCGGCCGTCGACCACAGCGCGTCCATGTCGTCGACCGGGGGCGGCAGCGGGCCGGGCGTGCCGCGGCGCAAATTGATGAACTGCTGCTGCAGCGATGAGAACATCCGCCGCGCCTCCTCGTCGCTCTCGGCCGCGAACACGTTGACGCCGATCATCGCATAGGGCTTGTCGAGCTGCGCCGATGGCTCGAAGCGGGCGCGATATTCGCGCAGCGCCGGCATCATCATCTGAGGCGCGAAATGCGAGGCGAAGGCGAAGGGCAGCCCGAGCATCGCCGCAAGCTGTGCGCCAAAGGTGCTCGATCCCAGGATCCACAGCGGCACCTTGGTGCCCATCCCAGGCACGGCGCGGATCGCCTGGTTCGGCTGCACATCGCCGAGCAGCGCCTGCAACTCCAGCAGGTCATGCGGAAAATTCTCTGACGTGGTGGCGAGGTCGCGCCGCAGCGCCCGCGCCGTGAACTGGTCGGTGCCCGGCGCGCGGCCGAGCCCGAGATCGATCCGCCCGGGATAGAGCGATTCCAGCGTGCCGAACTGCTCGGCGATGACCAGCGGTGAATGGTTCGGCAGCATGATTCCGCCGGAGCCGACCCGGATCGTCCTGGTCCCGCCCGCGACATGCCCGATCACCACGGATGTCGCCGCGCTCGCGATGCCCGTCATGTTGTGATGCTCGGCCAGCCAGAACCGCTTGTAGCCCCATTTCTCCGCATGCTGGGCGAGATCGAGCGAATTGCGAAACGCCTGCGACGCGTCGCCGCCCTGGCGGATCGGCGCGAGGTCGAGCACGGAAAAGGGGATCATGTGGGAAACCTGACGTGAGGGGATCTGCGCGGCGAGCCGCGTAAGGACACATGTAGTGTCAGGAAGACACTCTCGCTTGAAGGTTCGGACAGCCCCCGTCCCCGTTCACAACACTGTTATTGCGGCCTCTGGCGCCTTTCGCCGCAACTGGGCGTTTTGCGCCTGTTGTTGTAGCGTGCGGAGGCAGCCGCAGGGGTGCCAGGAGGAACCGACATGACCACGGTATTCAATCGCCGAAGCCTGCTCGTCGCCGGCGGCTCCGTCCTCGCAACCGGGGTCTTGGCATACGCCGTTCCCGGCCTCCTGTTGCCGGCCCGTGCGGCAGGCCTTGCGCCGACCGAAACGATGTCGGGCGGGGCGAACAATTACCGCAAGGGCGCGGCGATCGTGGACCGCATCGGCAAGGGCGGCTTCTGGATGAGCGGCACCGTCCGCCGCGCCGGCGACGGCGCGCCGCTCTCCGGCCAGCGCATCCAGATCTGGGCGCACACGGTGGAAGGGCAGGAGCACGAGCCGCAGAGCCACGGCGCCACGCTC
This sequence comes from Bradyrhizobium sp. CCGE-LA001, assembly GCF_000296215.2. NCBI lineage: Bacteria > Pseudomonadati > Pseudomonadota > Alphaproteobacteria > Hyphomicrobiales > Nitrobacteraceae > Bradyrhizobium > Bradyrhizobium sp. CCGE-LA001. Next base: position 893,327 of record NZ_CP013949.1, read on the forward strand.
ACCGACAAGGACGGCAAGTTCCGGCTCGAGATGCCGCAGATCATTCCCATCTTCGGCCAGCCGCACGGCCACCTCGCCTATGACAGCGGCGAGTTCAAGACAGTCTTTCTCCGGCCGATCATGCGTAGCGCAAAGGAAACCAGCCTCGAGGCGCACTTCGTGCTGCAGCCGGCCTGATCGGGCCAGCGAATGACGGAGTGGAGATCGGTGCGGGCGATCCTGATCTGGGTCGCCCTTGCCCTGGCCATCGGCGTGCCGGTCGCGCTGGCCGCGACCAGCGAGCAACTCGCATGGCGCGGCCCGGTCTACATCCTCGCCGGCTTCGCCGGGATCATCGCCCTCGGTCTCGTGCTGGTGCAGCCGCTGCTGATCGGCGGATACCTGCCGGGCCTGTCGCCCTATCGCGGGCGGCGTGCCCATCATTGGATCGGCGGCACGCTGGTGCTGGCTGTGGTGATCCACGTCGCCGGCCTCTGGATCACCAGCCCGCCCGACATGATCGACGCCCTGACCTATGCGTCGCCGACGCCCTTCTCGCCCTTCGGCGTCACCGCGATGTGGGCCATCTTCATCGTCGCGCTTCTGGCGCTCTTGCGCCGGCGATTGGGCCTGCGCCTGCGAACCTGGCGCATCATCCATATCCCGCTCGCCATCGTCATCGTCGCGGGCAGCGTGGTCCATTGCCTCTTGATCGAGGGGACGATGGAGACGATCTCGAAGGCGGCGCTGTGCGTGCTGGTGGTTATGGCGGCCGCAAAGGTGATGGTTGACCTTTGGCGGAGGCGGACGCTGCGCGGTGAGAGTGTCGCACGGCAGTAGGCCAACGCGGGCCAGGGTCCGCCAGACACTTTCCCGATCGCAACCTTTGTGCGCAGAATGCGCCCGCCAAGGATCGTCATCCGGCCGGGGAGGCTCTCGACATGGCAGAGCAGACAATTCGTTTCGACGACGGTGCCGCCTACGAGCAGATGATGGGAATTTGGAGCCGCTTCGCCGGCGAAATATTCCTCGACTGGCTGGCACCACCCGCGGGCTTGCGGTGGATCGACATCGGTTGCGGCAACGGGGCCTTCACTGACCTGTTGGTCGCGCGATGCAGCCCCGCCGAAGTCCAGGGCATCGATCCCTCGGCAGAGCAACTCGCTTTTGCACGGACTCGGCCTGGAGCGCGCGTGGCAAAGTTTCGCCAGGGCGATGCCATGGCACTCCCTTTCGCCGATGGCAGCTTCGATGCGGCTGTGATGGCGCTGGTTCTCGTGTTCGTTCCCGATCCCGCCAAGGGTGTCAGCGAAATGGTGCGAGTCGTTGCTCCCGGCGGCGTCGTCGCGACGTATATGTGGGACATGTTGGGTGGCGGCTTTCCGCTTGATCCGATCTACGATCAGATAAGCGCCATGGGTCTTGTGGCGACCCGTCCGCCGCGGATGGACGCGTCTCGAATGCAAGCGTTGCAAGACCTGTGGATCGGAGCAGGTCTGGAGGAGGTGCAAACGCGAGAGATCACCGTGCACCGGACTTTCGCAGATTTCGATGATTTCTGGACCACAGGTCTGAAGTCACCGGCGCTTCGGCCTACCATCGCCGCGATGAAGCCCGGCGACGTCGATGTGCTCATCTCGCGCGTCCGTGCGAACCTGCCGGCGGAGGCCGACGGCCGCATCACCTGCAGTGCGCGCGCACACGCGATCAAGGGGCGCACGCCCGGATAGCTCCGCAGCGCGGAGGATGGTCATGGCTGTCAGCGCTCCCGACCTGAAAACGTTCCTGCTCGCGACGCCGTTCTTCGGTGGTCTTCCGGAGCCAAGCCTCGACCTCCTGATCTCGATGCTGGCCGAGCGCCGCTTCGACGCAGGCAGCGCCGTCGTCGCGGAGGGCGAGCCAGGACGCTCGATGTTCATCGTCAAATCCGGCCGGCTGGCGGTGAGCAAGCGGACGAGATCGGGCAGCATCATCCCGATCTCCATTCTGCAGCCCGGCGACTTCTTCGGCGAGATGACGCTGATCGAAATGCAAAGCCGCTCCGCCACGGTGGTCGCAGAGGTGCCGACGGTGCTGTTTGAGCTGACCGCGAAGAATCTCTACGCCTGCTACAAGGCCGACATCCGCGCCTATGTGATCGTCCTGCAGAACATCAACCGCGAGCTCTGCCGACGGCTGCGCCGGGCGGATGAGCGGTTTACCGCGCGTCAGGTGCGTGAAGACAATGACGATGCGTAGATGCGCAGGATGGGTAGAGCGCTTGCGAAACCCATCGTTTTTGGCCGCGCTGTAAGGACGTGATGGGTTTCGCTGTGCTTTACCCATCCTACGAGCTGCGCGCTACGGCGCATAAGTTGCTCGCACCCATCCTGCGCGCCGGCGCCTCGATGCGGCTACAGCAACGCCATCGAATGCAGCGAGTTCCGATGGAAGCCGAAGGCAACAATGCCGGAAAGAAGCAACGCGGTCCCAATCACGATCAGGCAAAACGCAAGCACTATCGGAGCCCCCTGGTTCGTCATGAATGACAAAGACGATAATGGATAAAATTTTACCGACAATCGAAAGGAAGGATTAACCTTACCTGCGCCGGCGTGACCCGTCGGGCAAAACACCTGGGGCACCGTCAAGTCCCTGCCGCATAAATATTCCACTTTACCGAAATTCGGTTTTGGCGTATGTGTCACCCATCCCGGCTTACCAAGAGGGGCGATCTCGAGGTCGTCTTGATCGCGAGCCGGGCTTGCGGTGGACGCGGCAGCGTCGGCACGAGATGGGGCGGGCAGGGCGGGTAGTCCCTGTGAGCCCGACACCCGCGTGCGGACGAGCGGCGCTGTTCAGTTCGTCGCGCCGACATTTCAATGGCGATGTGCACAATGCCGTCGAACCCTGTGGCGCCGACGAATGCGCGTACGGCAAAACCGTGTGGTCCTGGCCGTCGTTGCTACGGTCAAGCCTTTCGCGGAGATGCGAGCGAGCCCAACCGGGCAGACTGCATCAATTCGCGGGGCGAGGGAGGCCAGAAGGAACTCGGCTCCCGGGAGAGCACGGCATAAGCCGTCCGACCATCGCGCAGGGAAGGCCGAGTGATCGGCACCACCTGTATGCTGCTGTGCGGTTCTTCCTGCGTGTGCATTTCGCGCAGCGGACCGCGGGTGCCTGTCGGCACCCGGCCTTCCCTGCGCCCTCTTCAAGGAAGAGGGTCAAGGAAACGGGCAAAACTCGGGCGCTTCCAGCCGCGAGAACGCTGGGTCATGTGTGGATGCAGGAATGCCCGAACGTCCGCGTCTCGCCGGTGCCGCCTGTGCATCTCGACCGATTTTTCCCCGCGGCCATCCTTCGAGACGCCCGCCGTTGGCGGGCCCTCAGGATGAGGACCTAGTGCGTGCTGTCCGTTCAACGCATCGATGCTGCTGAGCCTCATCCTGAGGAGACCGCGAAGCGGTCGTCTCGAAGGACGAGGCCCGCGCTCAGCCCTACAAGATGTCCTATGCAATGGGCCTGTCTCAGCGACGCGCTGCAATTGCCGTCAGCTCCAGCTTGACGCCCGGGCCGAGGTCCGCAACACCCAGCGCGGCGCGCGCCGGCAGATGGTCCGCGGTGAAATAGCGCTTCCACACCTGGTTGAGCGCGGCCTTGTCGGCGAGATCAGTCACGAAGATCGTCACCTGGAGAACGCAGGAAAGATCGGAGCCGGCCCGTTCGAGCAGCGTCTTCAACTGGCGAAGCACATCGTCTGCCTGGCCCGCCATGTCGAGCGCGGTATCCTCAGGAACGATGCCGCCGAGATACAGCACGCCGTTGTGCTCGACGATCTCGTGGAGCAGTCCTTCATAGGGCAGGGAACGTTTGATCACGATGGCATCCATGCGGTGTTGCGCACGCTTCAATGGGGAAAGCTGGTGCTGCCGGACAGGATTGAACTGTCGACCTCTCCCTTACCAAGGGAGTGCTCTACCACTGAGCTACGGCAGCAAATGCTGGCACAGAATCGGGCCGCGACCGGGCCCGCCAAGCGGGGCGATGGATGCCACAAGGCCCCCTCATGTGCAAGCTTGGCGGCCCCGTCAAAACGAGAAAATCGGCGCAGTTGCCGGCCGGAATCGGCCCGTTTGCCCCGAAATGACCGATTTTGGACGATTTTGGTCCCGCTGATGTCCCAGCCAACTGGCCAGTTGGCCGTGCCGGCGGATTCGGCCCATTTTGAAGTTCGCGCGATCGGTTCGCGCTCGCCTCTTGAGCTGTCGTATTCCTTGGGCATGCTAGCAGCCCTCTTGATGAGCTCAGAGATGACCGACGAGACCGATAAAGCAGCGCGCGGCCGGGACGGGCGGCAGGACCGGCTGAAATCGGCCCTGCGCGAAAACCTGAAGCGGCGGAAGGTGCAGGCGCGTGAACGCGCCGCAATCGCCGACCCCTCGCAGGACGACCATGGTTCCCTCGATGAGGGGGCCGCCGACAAGACCGGGAATTGAAGTCCGGCAAGTGAAGACCGGCCGTTGCAGGCCGACTCGAATTATTTTGGAGTGCATGACAGTGGCCATGGGGCAGGACAAACAGCAACGAACCGACCGCGACGCGCAGATGGCGCGGTTCACCCGCCCCGAGCAGACCTTTCCGGCGCTGACGCCCGCCGAGATCGAGCGCATCAGGCATTTCGGCGAGGTCCGCGGCTACCAAGACGGCGAGTTCCTATTCGAGACCGGGAAGCCCGGCCCCGGCATGTTCGTCGTGCTGAAAGGCCATGTCGCCATCACCCAGCGCGACGGGCTCGGCCACGTCACGCCGGTGATCGACCAGGGACCGGGACAATTTTTAGCCGAGCTCAGCCAGCTCTCGGGTCAGCCGGCGCTGGTCGACGGCCGCGCCGAGGGCGATGTCGAGACGCTGCTGCTGCCGCCGGACCGACTGCGCGCGCTGCTGGTGGCCGAGGCCGAGCTCGGCGAGCGCATCATGCGCGCGCTGATCCTGCGCCGGGTCAATCTGATCCAGGGCGGCGTCGGCGGCCCGGTGCTGATCGGCCCGTCGCATTCGACCGGCGTCGTGCGCCTGCAAGGCTTTCTCACCCGCAACGGCCAGCCGCATCATCTGCTCGATCCCGAGCATGACACCGACGCCGCCGAGTTGATCGCGCGCTATTCGCCGAAGCCCGAAGACTGGCCGCTGGTCGTCGCCGCTGACGGCACGGTGCTGCGCAATCCCAACGAGACCGCGCTTGCGCGCGCCATCGGCATGATCGGCGGGGCCAAGGGCGACCGCATTTACGACGTTGCGGTCGTCGGCTGCGGTCCGGCCGGACTCGCCACCGCCGTGTATGCGGCGTCCGAAGGGCTGTCCGTCGCCGTGCTCGACATCCGCGCCTTCGGCGGCCAGGCCGGCGCCAGTGCGCGAATCGAGAACTATCTGGGCTTTCCGACCGGCATTTCCGGTCAGGCCCTGACTGCACGCGCCTTCACCCAGGCGCAGAAGTTCGGCGCCGACATCATGATCCCCGTCACGGTGAAGTCGCTCGACTGCACGCGCAAGGACGGCGCATTTTCGGTGGCGCTCGACGGCTGCGATCCCTTGCGCTCGCGCGCGGTGGTGGTCGCGAGCGGCGCGCGTTATCGCCGGCCTGAGATCGAGAACCTCGACAAGTTCGAGGGACGCGGCGTCTGGTACTGGGCCTCGCCGGTCGAGGCGCGGCTCTGCGCCGGCGAGGAGGTGGCTCTGGTCGGTGCCGGCAATTCGGCCGGGCAGGCGGCCGTGTTCCTCTCGGGCCATGCCAAAAAAGTGCTGATGATCATCCGCGGCGGCGGCTTGGGCGCCAGCATGTCGCGCTATCTCATCGAGCGCATCGAAGCGACGCCGAACATCGAATTGATGTTCAACACCGAGATCACGGCGCTCGAAGGCGACGAGGCTTCGCTCTTGCGGCGCATTCGCTGGAAGAGCCGGCTGTCGTCGGACGAGGACGCCGCCGACATCCGCAACCTCTTCCTGTTCGTCGGCGCCGATCCCGCCACCGCCTGGCTCGACGGCTGCGGCGTCACGCTCGATCGCGGCGGCTTCGTCGTGACGGGCGCGCAGTCCGAGCAGAACCAGGGGCGGCTCGTGGCGCCGCTGGAGACCTCCGTGCCCGGCGTCTACGCCGTCGGCGACGTCCGCTCCGGCTCCGTCAAGCGCGTCGGCGGCGCCATCGGCGAAGGGGCGCAGGTCGTGGCGTCCCTGCACGGCTATCTCGGCGACGCCGCGAAACCGGCGCTTTAGAGCACGATCCGGCAAAGTGTGAAGCGGTTTGCCGGCAAGATCGTGCTCAATATAAGTCAAGGACAAGACAAGCGAATGGCAAGCGGAATCCGGCTTGCCATCGCGCCGCATCCTGCGGACTATCGCCTCGTCGCGAGGCCGATTGCGCTTCGAAGAACAATATTCACAACGGGAGGACCAAATGGCTGAAGTCGTCGTGCTCTACAAGACGCCCAAAGATGCTGCCGCCTTCGACAAGTATTATGCCGAGACCCACATTCCCCTCGCCAAGAAACTTCCCGGCCTGAAGAAATATGCCGTGAGCAAGGGACCGGTCGCGTCTCCCGCTGGGCCATCCGGAATCCATCTCGTCGCTGTCCTCACCTTCGACAGCGTCGCCGACATCCAGGCGGCATTCGGCAGCCCGGAAGGCAAGGCGACCGGCGCCGACGTGCCGAAATTCGCCA